>NZ_JBEZYL010000005.1:0-310132 GCF_040638465.1 Streptomyces sp. NPDC026206 | reverse complement strand
CACGACCCGGATCCGCCACCAACGCCTCCAGCACCCGCACCAGACGACCGCCGATACCCTCCACCACCACCCGCTCGAACAGATCCGGCCGGTAGCTGAGCTGGAGTCGCAGGCGGCCGTCCTCGATGTGGGCGACCAGGCAGAGCGGATAGTGGTTGGCGTCGATGACCTCGAAGCCTTCGATGCGCAGCCCGCCGGCCTGGGCGCGCAGGGCTTCCAGGTCGAAGGGGAAGTTCTCGAATGCCACGTAGGTATCGAAGAGTTCGGCGTGACCTGACACCCGCTGGATGTCGCTGATGCCGAGGTGCTGATAGGGCATCAGATTCATGTGGTCACGCTGGACGCGGCCGAGCGTCTCCAGCAGGGATGCGTCGGGCTTCACCTGGAGACGGACCGGCAGCGTGTTGATGAGCATGCCGACCATCCGCTCGGACCCGGCGATCTCCGGCGGGCGGCCGGCGACGACCGTGCCGAAGACGACGTCGTCCCGGCCCGTGAGCCGGCCGAGGACGAGGCCCCAGGCGGCGTGCAGCGCGGTGTTGAAGGTCAGCTCGTGTCCGCGCAGCATCCGGCCGAGCGCTTCGGTGGTTCCGGCCGTGAGCTCCAGGAAGACCTGCTCGGGCTTGACCACGGCCTGGCCGCGGCCGCCGCCGGGTGCGAGCCGAGTGGGCTCGTCAAGGCCGGCCAGCGCCTGCTGCCAGGCCGATTCGGCCTTGCCGGTGTCCTGCTTGGCCAGCCAGGCGAGGTACTCGCGGTAGGGCGTGACCCGGGGCAAGGCGGCCACGTCGCCCCGGTGTCCGTACAGCTCGAAGAACTCACCGAGGAGGACCGAAGTGGACCAGCCGTCGAGCAGCAGGTGGTGGAAGGTGCACAGCAGCCGGTACGAACCCCCGCCGAGCGAGATCAGGCGGAAGCGCATGAGCGGCGGCCGGGCCAGGTCGAAGCGGCGGGCCCGGTCCTGGATCTGGAGGCGCTCCGTCTCCGCGGTGCGCTCGTCGGCCGGCAGTTCGCTCAGGTCCGACTCGGTCCAGGGAAGTTCGACCTCGCGGGCGACGACCTGGACGGGGCGGCTCTGCTTGGGGTGAAGGAATCCCACCCGAAGGTTGGCGTGGCGGCGCAGCAGGGCGGCCGCGGCGGCGCGCAGGGCGGCCGTGTCGACGGTGCCCGCGAGGTCGAGGACGACCTGGACGGTGTAGACGTCGTGTCCCTGCTCGTCGTACAGCGCGTGGAAGAGGAGACCCTCCTGCAGCGGCGACAGCGGAAGGATGTCCTCAGGACCCGACTTCGTCATTACAGCGTCCTCCACTCGGCTTCAAGCATGTTGATCTCGTCTTGGGAAAGCTCCACCAGCGCCAGGTCCGATGGGGTGTAGCCGCCTGCGTCCGGCCGTTCGGCGTGTTCGATGAGCGCCCCGAGGGCGCGGAACCAGCCGTCTGCGAGCTCGCGGACGTCGGCCTCGCCGAGCAGCCGCCGCGGCCAGGTCCACGAGGCGAGGAGCCGCGGGCCGTCGGGGTGCTCCTGGGTGAGGGCGTTGACCTCGACGACGTGTGTCAGCGCGAGCTGTGGGTCGCCGTCGCCGAGCACGGCGTCCGTCTCGGCGGCCGGGCCCCAGTCGACCGCCGCTCCGGCGGCCGGGGCGGCGGCCCGCCCGAAGTAGTTGAACAGCATCTGCGGCTGTGCAAGCCCGGCCAGCCCGGGGCCGGTGTCCGGGTTGAGCCGGCGCAGCAGCCCGTATCCGAGCCCGCCGTCCGGAACGGTCCGGAGCTGTTCCTTCACCGTCCGGAGGGCGTCGCCCGCCGCGGGGCCGCCGTTCCACAGTTGCTCCCAGTCCTCGACGCCCGGATCGAGCCGGACCGGGTACAGGCTGGTGAACCAGCCGACCGTGCGGGACAGGTCGAGGCCGTCGGCGATCTCCTCACGGCCGTGGCCCTCGACGTCCAAGAGGACGCCCTGGTCGCCGTCGTGCCCGTGCCGCTGCCGCCAGTCGGCCACGGCCACCGCCAGCGCGGTGACCAGCACATCCTGGATGGTGGCGTGGAAGGCGGCGGGCACGCTGGTCAGGAGCGGTTCGGTCTGTTCGGTCGGCAGGCTGAGGCTGAGCCTGTGCGCCGTGCCGACCACGTCCCGCTCCGGGTCGAGTGCGGCGTCCACCAGGCCGGGGGCCGGGAGCCGCACGGTCTCGGCCCACTGTGCGGCCTCCTCCACCCGGGTGTCCCGTAGGGACTCGGCGAGGAGCAGGTCCGCCCAGTAGCGCAGCGGAGTGCCGACCGGGGCGAGCTCCGGCTCCTTGCCCGCCGACACGGCCTCGTAGGCCGCGCGCAGGTCAGGCAGGATGATCTGCCAGGATACGGCGTCCACCGCGAGGTGATGGGCCGTCAGCAGTAGTCTTCCGGGGTGCTCGAGTCCAGCGTCGAACCAGACGGCCTGGAGCAGCACGCCGGCGGTCGGCGCCAGCCGCGCCCAGGCCGTGCGGGCCTCGGCGGCGACCGTCTCCTGGAGGTCCTCGTCCGTGAGGCCGGTGATGTCCACGCGGCGGATCAGTGTCCCGGCGTCGACCGCCCCGCGGGGGGCGATCTCGTAGGCCGCCGGGCCGTCCTGGTCCTGCTCCGGGAGCCGGCGCAGGCGCAGGGCGTCGTGGTGGTCGAGCACGGCCTGGAGCGCGGCGGTCAGCTCCGTCGGGCCGAGGCCGGCGGGCACCCGGGTGAGCGTCGACTGGTTGAAGGTGTCAGTGGGACCGCCGCGTTCCTCCAGCCAGCGCATGATGGGCGTCGCGGGGAGCGAGCCGATTCCGGCGTCCTCGTCGTGCACCACCGGCGCGTCGGACAGGAGGGTGACCGTCTCCGCGAGCCGGGCGACCGTCTTGTGTTCGAACACGTCGCGCGGAGAGAGGTCGAAGCCGAGTCGTCTGGCGCGGCTGACCAGCTGGATGGAGACGATGCTGTCACCGCCCAGCTCGAAGAAGCTGTCGTCGAGGCCGACCCGGGTGAGGCCGAGGACCTCGGCGAAGACGCCGGCCAGTGCCTCCTCGCGCTCGTCGCGCGGCTCGTCTCCCGTCGCGTCCGTGCCGAACTCGGGTGCAGGCAGGGCGCGTCGGTCGAGCTTGCCGTTCGGGGTCATGGGCAGGTCGTCGAGGACGACGAACGCCGAGGGGACCATGTAGTCGGGCACCGCCCCGGCCACGTGTGCGCGCAGTCCGGGCTCGCTGATCTCCGCCCCCGCCCGGGGCACCACGTAGGCCACCAGCAACTTGCGGCCGGGCTGGTCCTCGCGCACGGCGAGAGCGACGCGCGCGACGTCCGGGTGGCTCGCGACCACGGATTCGATCTCCCCGAGCTCGATCCGGAAGCCGCGCAGCTTGACCTGCTCGTCGGCGCGCCCGAGGAACTCCAGTTCACCGTCGGTGCGCCACCGTGCCAGATCCCCGGTCCGGTACATCCGGCCGCCGGCGGTGCCGTACGGATCCGCCACGAACCGCCCGGCCGTCAGGTCCGGCCTGCCCAGGTAGCCGCGGGCCAGTCCGGCGCCGGCCACGTACAGCTCGCCAGGGACGCCGTACGGGACGGGCCGCAGCCCGGCGTCGAGGACGTACACGCGGGTGTTGCGGACGGGCCCGCCGATCGGCGGCACACCGGCGTCCGCGGGCAGCGGGCGGCTCATGGTGGCGCAGACCGTGGTCTCCGTCGGGCCGTAGGCGTTCACCATGGTGCGGCCGGGCGCGAACCGTGCCACGAGCTCCGGTGCGCAGGCCTCACCCGCCACGACGAGGGTCATGCCGGCCGGCACCTGGTCGTCGGCGAGCACGGCCAGCGCGACCGGGGGAATCGTCGCGTGGGTCACGCGCTGCCCGGCGAGGACGGCCGCCAGGTCCGGTCCCGGCAGGAGCCGCTCGGTGGGCGCCAGCACCAGCGCCGCTCCCGTGAGCAGCCCCATGCACAGCTCCCAGAAGGCCGCGTCGAAGCTCGGCGAGGAGAACTGCAGCACCCGGCTGCCCTCTCCCACGCCCAGGTGTCGTGCCTGCGAGAGGGCGAGGCTCGCCACGCCGCCGTGCGAGACCACCACGCCCTTGGGCCGTCCAGTCGACCCCGAGGTATAGATGACGTAGGCGGCGCCGGCCAGCGGCACGCGTACGGCCGGGTACGGTCCGCCCTGCCCGGGCCGGCACTCGTCCAGCAGCAGGACAGGCACGCCCGCCGGGGGGAGCGCACCGACGACCTCCCGGACGCTCAGCAGGAGGCCGGGCGCCGAGTCCTGGAGGATGTAGGCGATACGGTCCGCCGGGTAGCCGGGGTCCACGGGTACGTAGGCGGCGCCGGTCTTGAAGACGGCGAGTACCGCGACCACGAACTCCACCGACCGGGGCAGCGCCACCGCGACGCGGCTCTCGGGTCCGGCCCCGCGTGCAGCGAGGAGCGCCGCGAGTTCACTCGTGCGGGCGTCCAGTTCGGCGTAGCTGAGGACGGTTTCCCCGAGGACGACCGCGGGAGCGGCGGGCGTGGCAGCCACCCTGGCCGCGAAGAGTTCCGGGAAGGTGCCGGCGGACGGTACCTCGCTCGCCGTGTCGTTGAACCCGCCGAGCAGGCGGGTGCGTTCGGCGGCCGACAGGACCTCCAGCCGGCTCACCGGCTGATCCGGGCCAGCGACGACGGCCTCCAGGAGCCGCATCAGCCGGTCGACCATCGCCTGCGCCGTCTCCCGGTCGAACAGGTCGGAGCTGTATTCGAGCCGGGCGTCGATCCCGGCCGGTGCGCCGCCCCCGGCGAACCGTTCCTCCGCGCCGAAGACCAGATCGACCTTGATCAGGCCGGGGTCGACCTGCTGCGGGGTCGCGGTCAGGCCGGGCAGGGTCAGGGTGGCGGAGGTGGCGGTGTCCACGTCCACCATGACCTGGAACAGCGGATTGCGGGCACGGGAGCGCTCCGGGTTGAGCGCCTCGACGAGCCGCTCGAAGGGGACGTCCTGGTGGGCCTGTGCGTTCAGCGTCGTCTCACGCACCCGTGCGAGCAGGCCGGCGAAGGTGGGATCGCCCGACAGGTCGGTACGGAAGACCAGGGTGTTGACGAAGCAGCCCACGACGTCGTCGAGGGCGGAGTCGGTGCGTCCGGCGACGGGTCCGCCGAGGGGGATGTCGTTCCCGGCGCCCAGTTTGCTCAGCAGCAGCGCCACCGCGCCCTGGAACACCATGAACAGGCTGGCCTGGTGCTCCTGCGCCAGGGTGGTGAGCCGTCCGTGGACATCGGCGTCGATGCCGAACCGGATGATCCCGCCGCGCTGGCTCGTCTCCGCCGGCCGGGACCGGTCGACGGGCAGGAGGATCTCCTCCGGCATTCCGCTCAGGGCATGGCGCCAGTAGCGCAGCTGCTCGGCGAGCGTGCTCCCCGGGTCGTCCTCCGTGCCGAGCAGGGCCTGCTGCCACAGCGTGTAGTCGGCGTACTGCACCGGCAGCGCGTCGAAGCGCGGCGGCCGGTCCTGGATGCGCGCGGTGTAGGCGCGCTCGATGTCGCGTGCCAGCGGGGCCAGCGACAGCCCGTCACCGATGATGTGGTGCAGGATGACCAGCAGGACGTGGTCGTCGGCGCCGAGATCGAGCAGCACCGGACGGATCGCGGGCCGGGCGGACAGGTCGAAGCCCGTGGCGACCTCCTGCGCGATCACCCGGTCCACGTCGTCCGCCGCGGCCTGTCGCACGGTGAGCGCGGGGCGGGCCTCCTGCGGGGTGAGGACCAGCTGCCGGGGCCGGCCGTCGGTGTCAGGGAAGACGGTGCGCAGGCTCTCGTGGCGGGCGGCCACGTCGGCGAGCGCCTCGGCGAGAGCCTGCCGGTCGAGGCGGCCGGCGAGCCGCAGGGCGAGGCCCATGTTGTAGGCGCCGCCGGACCCCTGGAACCGGTCGATGAACCACAGGCGCTGCTGGGCGGGCGACAGCGGGATCTCCGCGGGCCTCGGCCGGGGAGCCAGGGCCGGGCGGGCGCGGCGCGCCCCCTCGAGCCGCCGGGCGAGGCCCGCGACGGTCGGCTCCTCGAAGACCGTACGGATCGACAGCTCGGCGCCGAAGGTTTCGCGTACCCGGCTCAGCAGCCTTATCGCCGTCAGGGACTGGCCGCCCAGGGCGAAGAAATCGTCGTCGAGGCCGACCTCGTCCACCGTGAGGACCTCGGCGACCAGGGCGCACAGCCGCTTCTCGCGGGGGGTGACCGGGGCGCGGTAGGGCGCACGCCCGCGCTGTTCGGCGGGTGCAGGGCCGGCGGGGACGGCGGCAGGCGGAGTCCAGCCGTCGGGCAGCGGGAGGTCGAGGGCGCCGAGCCACTGCTCCGGGTCGGCGGACGCCAGGGCGCCGAGGAAGCCGACGAGCCGCTGCCGGTGACCGTCGACCGCGCCCGCGGTGTAGAGGTCGGCGTTGGCGTGGAGGTCCACGAGGAAGCCGTCGTCGTCCTCACGGTTGTCGATGATCAGCGAAAGGTCCTCTTCGGGGCCTATCGAGAAACCGCGCACGGTGGCGGGGTGCCCGGCGAAGGAGAGCCGCTGCCCGTACATGATGAGGTTGATCTCCGGCCCCCACAGCCGCTTGCGGTCCCCCACCATGCGCAGGTCGCGGTGGATGTCCTCGTAGCGGTAGCGCTGATGGCGCAGGACGGTGTGCAGCTCGTCACTGGCGGTACGCAGCAGCTCGGCGACGGTGGTGCCGGGGTGGATCCGCAGCCGCAGCGGAAGGGCGTTGGAGACCATCCCGGGGGTGCGCTTGGCGGCGGCACCGGGGCGGGCGGCGACGGCCAAGCCGAGGACGATGTCCTCGCGGCCGGTCAGCCGGTGCAGGTAGCCGGCGATGCCGGCCACGGCCGCCGCGGGCCAGCTGACCCCGGTCTCGCGGGAGAGGGCACGCAGTGCGGCGGCGTCGGTGGCGGACACCTCACCGGTGCGCCGTACGTGGTCGGTGGGGACCCGGGCCGGCCGGGGGGCGAGGCTCACCGGTTCGGGAAGGCCCGCGAGGTGACCGGCCCAGAACTCCCGGTCGGCGGCGAACTCTTCCGACCCCCGGTACGTGATGTCCTGGTCCACGAGGTCGCGGACGGAGCCGAAGGGGGTGAGCTTCGGCTCGTTGCCCGCCGCGAGCGCCGTATAGACCGAGGCGACCCGGGCGACGATCAGCGACCAGCTGTAGCCGTCCACAATCGCGTGGTGGACCCGGCTGAACCAGGTGTGCCGGTCGGCCGCGAGGGTGATCAGCCCGAAGGTGAACAGCGGCCCGTTCTCCAGGTCCACCGGGGTGGTGGTCCGGGCGAGCATCCACTCCTCGGCGGCGGCCGCGGGGTCGGGATGACCGCTGACATCCAGGGTGTGCAGCCGCCAGTCGAGGTCGGGTACGACGACCTGCAACGGGCCGTCCGTTCCCGGCAGGAAGCGGATCCGCAGCGTCTCCGCCTCGGTGACCGTGCGGCGCAGCGCGGACTCGAAGAGGACGGGGTCGAGGGGACCGGACATCTCGACGCACTCGGCGATGCTGTACATCGGGTTGTCCGGGTTCACCTGCTGAGCGAGCCACATTCCGGACTGGGCGGCCGTCAGCGGCAGTCGGTACCCATTCTGATCAGCCATTGCCATTCACCTCGATTGGTAGGCGCACCGAGAATCTGGCGCCCACACTACGAAGCATGTGCAGTTCACCCACGAGCCCATGGAAAACTTGAATGCGCCGAGAAACGCATATCGAAGAATGTGCATCGCGCTGTTCCCGGCGCGTCCTTACGCATAAGGGGGCCGCATGACGCGAGTGCCCCGACCGGGGCGGGTCGGGGCACTCGTTCCTGCGGACCGGCGGGGGTCCCGGTCCGCGGCCGACCGCCTCGGGGCGGCGGTCGGCGGTCTGGTCAGCTCACGCGCCGGGTCATCGCGACGAGCACCTTGCGGTCGCCCGTGAAGGGCCGGCGGCCGTGTGTGGTGAGGATGTTGTCCACCATCATCAGGTCACCGGTCGACCACCTCTCGGCCAGCGTCGTCTCCTCGAACGCGGCGCTGATGGCGGCGTGTTCGTCGCTGGTGATGGGTGTGCCGTCGCCGTAGTAGGCGTTCCGCGGCAGTCCGTCCTCGCCGCAGAGCTCCAGGAGCCCCTCCCGGACGTCCTCGGGCAGCGCGTTGACGTGGAAGAGGTGGGCCTGGTTGAACCACACCCTCTTCCCCGTCACCGGGTGTGCGATCACCGCCGGACGGCGCTGGCGCGTGCGCAGCACGTCACCGTCCCACTTCGTTCGGATGTCGTGATCGTGGCAGTAGCTCTCCACCTCGCCCTTGTCGTCGGTCTGGAAGCCCTCCTGCCACGACAGGCCCATGCCCTTGCGGTAGGTCCGGGTGTAGAGCACCCCGCGCTCGGCGAACCGCTCCACGAGGCCGGCCGGGAGCCGGTCGAGGACCGCGCCGCTGTCGGCCACCGGGGTCTCGCCACCGGTCGCCGCGGCGAGTGCGCAGAAGAAGAAGACGTTGTGCGGCCAATTCGCGGAGTACGCGGCCTCATTGTGCTGGGGGATGGACTGGTCGGCGGGATATTCGGTGGAGGTGTACACCTTGCCCGTGACCCGGCTCCGCGGTGTCGAACGCTCGTTGTAGTCGAGGGTCACGCCGCCTATCTCCTCGGCGAGTATGGCGAGTTCGGCCTGCTCCACCAGTCCGCTGTTCTTCACCATGACCGCGCCGTGCTCGTACATGGCGGCGCGCAGCGCCTCATTGTTCAGCGTGAACCAGGCACGGTGGTCACCGTCGTGCCGGGGCAGGACGCGGACCATCCGGGTTCCGTTGTGCTCGACGGTCTCGACGTCCGCTCCGGTGAAAGTCGCTTCCACTATTCCTTCTCCTCCTTGAGGCTGACGCCGTCGGTGCTGGCGCGATTGACCGGGTCGCCGGTTCCGTACTCATAGGGGTTCGAGAAGGGCCCCTGGGTCACCGGCTCCGCGAACCGGCCGGTCGCGGGGTTCAGCACCCGCGTCTGCAGGAAGTAGGCCGACAGGCTGCCGGCGTGCTCGTACCGGCGCTGGTACTGGCCCTGCCAGGCGTAGTCGTTGTCGCCCGGGAGGTTGTCGGGCACGTGGTCGGTGTCCACGGTGCCGTCGGCACGGAGCGGCTCGCCGAAGGGCGCGTAGCGGTAGAGGTCGCCCCTCTGGCGCCCGTCGTCGCCGGTGACGAGGAAGATGTCGCCGCGGACGGTGGGGTGGTTCCAGGTGTCCCGGCCGGAGTAGGCCGCTCCCTTGTCCACGTACAGCATGCCGCCCGGCAGGGCGACCGTCCGCGTCAGCAGTCGCTTGTCGCCCCGGAGTACGACGTCGAGGTCGTGATCGGCGGCGCCGGTGTAGCCGTAGAGCAGGGTGGCGGCCGCCGGGCCCGCGCCGGTCCGGCGCCCGGCGTGCAGGTCGAGGAGGTCGTTGGGGTACGCCACATCGGCCGGGTCGGATCCGCGGGTGCCGATGCCCAGGTAGCGCTCGGCCGCGTCGTAGCGCTGGCTGACCGCCGTGCCGTCGAGGCTGTAGTCGGTCAGAGTGCCGGCGCCGTTGTAGCGGGCGTCACCGAACGTGTGGGCCCCGATGGTGGCCAGCAGCCGGTCGGCTCCGTCGTAGCAGTAGCCGGTCTCGGCCGTGCCGGACTTCGTGCGGTCCAGGAGCCGCACCCGGTTGCCGTTGGCTCCGGCGTTCGCGCGGGTGCCCTGTGGGCAGCCGGCGGGTGCGTCGGAGGTGAAGTCGTAGCTGTAGTGGTGGCCGGTGACCCAGGCGTCGGTGAGCCGCCCCGCCGCGTCGTAACGGAAGTCGGGCCCGTCGGGGCGGGCGTCCTCGCCGGCCGTGGACTCGTCGACGACGGTGCCCGACCGGGATCGGGTGACCTTGCTGGCAAGCGTGCGGCCGTCGGCAAGCGTCCAGTTCTTGGTGACGATCCGGCCCGCCGGGTCGCGGGCGACGTCGAGGCGGGTGTGGTTCGCATACGTGACGCCGGCGATGTCGCCGCCGGTGTCGTACCGGGTCTCGGCGAGCGTGGTCCCCTTGAGCGACACGGCCAGCGTCCGGCCGGCGTCGTCGTACCGGACGGTTTTGACCTGCGGGGCGTCGGCCCGGTGCGGAAGGGTCGTGCGCTCCTGGACGGGCCGCCCGACACGGTCGTACGTGGTGTCGGTGCGGACGCCGTGGGTGTCGGTGTGGCGCACCGTGCGTCCGAGCAGGTCGGTGGCGAACGTCATGCTGCCGAGGGAGTCGGAAGCCTTCATCGTCAGCGGGTCACCGCCGACGGCGAGGTCGAACGTCACTGTGCGGGCAGGCGCGTTGGCGTCCTTCGGTATGAAGGTGCCCGTCATGCGGGAGCGCGCGTCGTAGGTGACGCAGGTCCAGTCCGCCGCACCGTTGGTGACGGCCACGGGCAGGCCCCGCCCGTCGAAGACGAACTTCTCCACCCGCGGCGTGCCCTGGGCGGGGTTGGCGAGCGTGATGGCCTTCGGCAGGCCCCGCTGAGGCGCCGGGTCGTCCTTCTTCGTGCAGGGGTTGTCCCGCGTCTCCGTGGCGCCGTAGGCGTCGTAGGTCTGCTTGACACCGTTGGGGCGCACCTTGCCGGTCATGTGGAAGGACCCGTCGAATTCCAGGGCCGTCTTCAGCGCGAGCCCCTTGGGGTCGACGATCGTCGCGGCCGGCAGCCCCACCGGGCTCAGCTGCGTCTCCGTCACCAGGTCCGGGACATCGTCGCTGTCCGCGCGCACGGTCGTCATGCCCGTCGGCCCGTAGGACGTGGTCCGCGCCGGAACCTTCTCGCAGTCCTGCGGTGCGGGGGAGAGCGGACGGTGGCCGGGTCCGAAGCACTTCTGCGGACCGGGGCCGTAGGTGCCCGAGGGGCGGCCGGAGCGCTCGTCGTACACGGTGGTCTTCATGCGGCCGGCGGCATCGACGGTGGCGGCCGGCTGGTCGGCGGCCGTCCACTCATTGCGCACCGTGCGGCCGGTGGCGTCGGTGTCGGTCAGTGTCCGGCCCGCCGTGTCGTGCGTGATGCGGCGGGCCCATCCCCGGGCTGTGTCCAGCCCGGCCACCCGGATCTCCGTGGCGTCCGCGGTGTAGGCGTACTCACGCTGTGGACGGCGGGAGGGCGTCGAGGGCGTGCCGGTCGGCTCGGGAGAGGTCACCCGCGCGGCCTGGCGCGAATCCCCCCTGTAGACGATGCGGTAATCGGCGGCGGAGGTGTCGCGGTGCTTGGGGTCGACGGCGATCCAGTCCATGACGAGCGGGGTGCGCACCGTCGTGAGCCGGTGGTCGGCGGTGTAGCCGAAGTCCGTGACCTCACGGCCGGGATTGACGAACCGCACCAGTTTGCCGGAGCGGTAGATCAACTGGCTCCTGCCGCCACCGGGCACCGTGACTGCGCACACGAAACCGGTCGGCGCCTCGCTGTTCGCGGCGCACTCCTTGCTGCCCGCGTAGAAGAACTTCAGGCCGGTCTCCTCGGCGGCCCGGACCGCGGCCGCGGGGCCACTCGCCGCGTCCTTCCCGGCCTTCTCCATGCCCGCGCCGGCAGTGGCCGTCTCCTTGGCCACCCCAGGGGCTGTCGCAGCGGTGCCCTGCGTGGCGGTGTCCTTCTGCTGCCGGTCCGCGATGACGGCCCCGGGCGCGTTGGCCGCGGCGGCCGCGTCGGCGCCCGTCGCTCCCGGGGTGACGCTCCAGCCTGGAGGCAGCACCGCGCCGGACGGCGCGAGCCAGGAAGCCGGTACGGGGACGTCGCCCCTGCCCGCGTGCCGTGCCCACAGGCCGGCACCGCCGGCGGGGCCACCGCCCCGGTACTCCACGCGGATGTCGTACGAGCGGCCGGACTTCAGCGTGAGCGCCGTGCCGAACTCCGGGCGGCCACCGGTGTCCTTCTCACGGTTCCAGTCGTCGAGGACCTGCTTGCCGTCGACCCAGATCCGCAGGCCCTTGTCGTAGGTGCCGCCGAGGCGGTAGCTCCCCGAGGCGGGGACCCGCAGCCGCCCGCTCCACCGTGCGCGGAACGCCTCCCCCGGCTTCGCGCCGGGATAGGCCGCCGCCTCGCCCCAGGCGAAGGCCAGCTGGGTGTCCTCCCGGACGGCTGCCGGGCGTTCGCTGTTCGCGATGCCGGAGGCGGAGTCGTCGGCGTAGTACGAGCCCGTCAACCCCGAGGCGTCCAGCGCCTGCGAGTTGTAGGTGAAGGTGGCGCCCAGCGGGCCCGTGGCGGTGTTGATCCGCGGCGTGTTGACCGATGCGGTCACATTGCCGTTGGCGAGGCCGACCGAGACCGGCCCGCTCGCATCCGTCGGCGTGGCGCCGCCCGGGGCCTGCGCGCCCAGGCGCTGGTTCACGGTGAACGACCTGGCCACGCCGTCCGCGCCCACCTTCCCAAAGCGGTCCCGCACCCGCACGGTCCAGCTGTACGCGCCACCGTTCCTGAGCAGTCCGGCCGGTGCCCGCCAGCTCGGCGAGGAGAGCCAGCCGGAGGTGACGACCTGGCCGGTGCGGGGGCTGCCGCCAGTGCCGATCACGAATTCGTAGGCCTGCGCTCCGGTGACACGGGCGGCGGTCAAGGTCGGCCGGGCGTCGGCCAGCACGGCGCCGACGGCCGGGGCGGCCGGGGCCGGCGTCGCAACAGAACCGGCCGCGGCCTGCCCCGCCGGACCCGTGTCATAGGTTCCGGCGGGCCATTCCGGGCCCACCGGGTCGCCGCTCCTGCCGGAGGGCACCGCGACGTCGGGGGCGCTGCCCTTGTTCCCGGCCGCAGCCGATGCAACGGGCTCTCCGGCCAGCAGAGTCGCTGTCACGACCGCCGAAGCCGCGCACGCCACCACCACCCTGAGCCTTTTGGTGTGAGCCATACCCACTCAACCACTCCAAACGGGAAACGCACCGCGTGCGGCGCTTTGAGAAGGGTCCAGCAAGATGGTGCCAACGGGCCTGAAAGGAAACGAAGGCCACAACGAATCTTTCGATACATGATCGGCTGGAGAGCCGGACCGTCCTGCGGTTACGGTAAGCAGGTGACCACCCGCATATTGCTGGCCGACGACCAGGCCGAAGTCCGCATCGGCTTCCGGCTGATCCTGGATTCGCAACCCGACATGGAGGTGGTCGGTGAGGCCGAGGACGGCCTGCAGGCGGTGGAACTGGCCCGGAGACTCAAGCCAGATGTGGTGCTCGCCGACATCCGGATGCCGCGGATGAACGGCCTGGAGGTCACGCGCCTCCTCGCCGGCGAGGAGGCTGCGGAGCCGGTCCGCGTCATCGTCGTGACCACCTTCGACCTCGACGAGTACGTGCATACGGCGCTCCGCAACGGCGCTTGCGGCTTTCTCCTCAAGCGGTCCGGGCCACCCCTGCTGGTGGAGGCGGTCCGTGCGGCGATGGCGGGAGACGCCATGATCAGCCCTTCGGTGACCGTGCGGTTGCTCAAGCACTTGCACGATCCCCAGCGGCGGCGGGCGTATTCACCCGCCGAGGACCTGACCGACCGTGAGGTCGAGATCGCCCGACTGGTCGCCAAGGGGATGACGAACGCCGAGGTCGGCGGCGAGCTGTTCATCTCGGCCGGCACGGTCAAGACGCACATCGCCAACGTTCAGCGCAAGCTCGCCGTCCGCAACCGGGTGGGCATAGCCGCCTGGGTGTGGGAAAACGACCGCATGGGGTGACCCTGTCGGTTCCGGACCCGGCGTCCCCCCGGGCCCGGAACCTTCGGATCACGCCGCGCAGACGCCCTTCATGCTGTCGATCAGCGCCAGGACGGCGCGTGCGGACGGCAGGATCATCCGTCCTTCCCGAGTCAGTTGCGCACCGGTGGAATCCCGGGTGAACAACTTGGTACCCAGCATCTGCTCCAGACACTTGATCTGGTAGCTGATGGCCGGCTGTGAATATCCGAGCGCTTTGGCTGCCTGATCCATCCGTCCGATCTCAGCTATCGACACAAAGGCGCGGAACTCGCGTTCGTGCATTTTTCCCCCTGTCATGCCGGCGGTCCCTGGCGGGCCTCGCCGTACCCCGGACCGAGCGGTTCCGGAACCCCACTTCACTGAGCTCTATATCAACAACACCTGATGCGCCGGGGCAATCCAAATGCAGGAAGCTGCAACAGCTGGCGGCCGGGAATACGCGGGCATGGCGAATGGCGCCTCCGGTCGGGGGTTTCCGGAGACGCCATTCAGCTGGGGGACGCCTAGCGTCTACTCATGGCTGACCGCCTTGAGCACATTGAGCCGGGCACCGCGGCGTGCCGGGATGATCGAGGCGAGCATGCCCACCACGACGGCACCGATGAGGTAGTTGAGCATCATCGACCATGGCAGCGTCAGGCCACTGACCCCCTGGTCCTTCATGGCCCGCACGATGGCCATGCCCAGCCCGGCGCCGACCACCAGCCCCAGCAGGGCGCCGAAGAGCGAGATCACCACCGACTCGGTCATGATCATGCGCACGGTCTGGCCCCGGCTCAGTCCGATGGCCCGCAGTGCGCCGAGCTCCTTGGTGCGCTCCAGGACCGACAGGGCGAGGGTGTTGACGATACCGAGGACGGCGATGATCAGCGCGACCGCCAGCAGCGCCTGCACGATGCCCAGCATCATGTCCATGCCGCTGTTGTACTTGTCGACCACCTCGTCGCGGCTCTGGACGGTCACCTCCGGGCTGTCCGCGAGCGCCTTCTCCAGCTCCGGCCGCACCGAGTCGGCGGACGTGCCGGACTTCAGTTGGAAGTATGCCTGGGAGGGCTGCTGGGCGCGGAATCCGCCCTGCGCGTCGGCCCACGGCAGGACGATGTTGTTGACCAGCGGCATGTCCTCGAAGACGCCGGCGAGCCGGTACGTGCGGGCCTCACCGCGCTGCAGCTGGACGGTGAGCTCGTCGCCGACGCTCAGCCCGCGGTCCTTCGCCGTGCCCTTGTTCATGAGCACGGCGCCCTGCGGAACGGTGTCGATGTCGCCGGACTCCGCGCGCAGGCTCATCATCTTCCGCGTGGTGCCCCAGTCCTGCCAGGACGACACGGACTGCGTCTCCTTGCCGATCTTCGCGGAGTCGAAGGCGGCGGCCGACACCGCGGCCATACCGGGCAGTTCCCGGGCGCGGTCCAGGGCCTTGGGCTCGATGGCCGCACTGGTCCCGCCGTCGCCGAGCGCCACCAGCTCCGCCTTGAGCTGCGAGGAGACGTCGTCGCTCATGCTGTCCTTCGCCGAGGACACGATGGTGCTGATGGCGGTGACGAGCGCGATGCCGATCATCAGGGCCGAGGCGGTGATGGCCGTACGGCGGGGGTTACGTGCCGAGTTGCGACGACCCAGCTGGCCGGGCAGCGAGCGGGAGAAGATCCCGCCCAGTGCCCACACCGCCGGACCGCTGAAGAGCGGCGTGAGCAGGGCGACGCCGATGAATGTGAACAGGACGCCACCGAGGATGGTGGTCAGCGCATTGTCGCCCGAGCCGAAGAGACCGAGGGCGAGCAGCACCAGGCCGAGGCCGAGCAGGACGGCTCCGGTCACGGTCTGCTTGCGGTGACCGTGGTCCGGCGTCCCCGACGCCCGGATGACGGCAATGGGGGCGACCCGCGATGCCTTCATGGCCGGGGACAGCGCGGCCAGCATCGTCACCCCGACGCCGACGGTGAACGACGTGACCACCGCGCCCGTCGGCAGCCCGAGCGAGGCGACCTTCAGTCCGTCCGTGTTGCCGGCCAGCATGTCGGCGCCCAGGGCGCCGATGCCGACGCCGGCCGCCAGCCCGATCACGGAGGCGATCAGTCCGACCACGAACGACTCCAGCAGCACCGAGCCGATCACCTGGCGGCGGCTCGCCCCCATGGCCCGCAGGAGCGCCAGCTCGCGCAGTCGCTGGGCGATGATGATCGAGAAGGTGTTGATGATCAGGAAGATGCCGACGAGCACGGCCACCGCTGCGAATCCCAGCAGCAGCTTGGTCATCAGGTCGAGCGTCTGGCGCGAGGCGTCGGCCGCCTTCTTGGAGAGCTCCTCGCCCGTCTCGACCTGGAAATCGGCCCCGAGCTGCTGCTTCAGCGCATCCTGGACCGTGGCGACGGAGGTGTCCGAGGCGGTAGTGACGGAGATGCCGGAGAAGCTCCCGGCCTTGCCCATCATCAGCTCCTGGGCCACGGGCTCCGTGAAGGCGACGGTCTGTTCGCCGCCGATGGAGTCCCGGCCGTCCGAGTAGCCGAATATCCCGGCGACGGTGAATGTCTTCTTCGGCTGCCCGGTGAGCACGCCCACCCGGTCACCGACCTTGAAGCCCGCCTTCTCCGCCAGCGCGACGTTGATCGCGATCTCGTCGGCGGCCCGCGGGCCGCGCCCGTCCCTCAGACCGATCAGCTTGTTCTCGCCCGTCCAGCTCTTGCCGTAGCGGGGTCCGCCGGTGCCGGGTACCACCTTGCCGTCCTTGCCCAGCGCGCGGGCACCCTCCGCCTCCACGACACCGCGGGCGCTGTCCACGCCCGCGACCGCCGTCACCCGCCGCACCGCGGCGGCGTCCACCGCGGGCGGCACCGCCGCGGCGTCCCCGGCCTCCGCGTCCACCTTGGGCTTCAGGGAGACCTGGAGGTCGATGTCGTCGTGGGCGCCGGCGAACTGGGCGTCGAAGGAACGGCTCAATGTGTCCTTCATGACCATGGAGCCCGCCACGAACATCACGCCGAGCACTACGGCCAGTCCGGACAGCAGAAGCCTGAGCTTGCGCGACAGCAGGCTCTTGAGCGTCGCCGTGATCACGAAGTCACCTGCTCACGGGTGTCGATCTTCTTCATGGTGTCGAGCACCGCGTCGGCCGTCGGCTCGTAGAGCTCGCTCACCACCTGGCCGTCGGCGAAGAAGAGCACCCGGTCCGCGTAGGACGCGGCGTTCGGGTCGTGCGTGACCATCACGATCGTCTGACTCAGCGTGCGTACGGAGTGCCGGAGGAACTTGAGCACCTCCGTGCCCGACTGCGAGTCCAGGTTGCCGGTCGGCTCGTCGGCGAAGATCACCTCGGGCTGGGAGACCAGGGCACGGGCACAGGCGACGCGCTGCTGCTGGCCGCCGGAGAGCTCGGTCGGGCGGTGCTTAAGCCGGTTCTCCAGGCCGACGGTACGGATGACCCGGTCGAACCAGTCCTGCGAGGGCTTGCGGCCGGCGATCGCCAGCGGCAGCAGGATGTTCTCCTCCGCGGTGAGCGTGGGCAGTAGATTGAACTGCTGGAAGATAAAGCCGATCCGGTCCCGGCGCAGCCGGGTCAGTTCCTTGTCCTTCATCCCGGTCACCTGTACATCGGCGACGAAGACCTCGCCATCGGTCACCGTATCCAGGCCCGCAAGGCAGTGCATCAATGTGGACTTACCGGACCCCGACGGCCCCATGATCGCCGTGAATTGTCCTTTTCTCAGTTCCACGTTCACCCCGCGAAGTGCCGCGACTTCGGCGTCACCGGATCCGTACACCTTCCGTACGTTCACCGCCCGTGCTGCTATTTCCGTATCCGTCGAAATTGTCGCGGTCACGAGGCTCTCACTCCCTATAGGTCGGCAGACTCGACGAGCGTAGGGAGCCGGGACTGCCGGAACATCTGCCGAACGGCAGAGATCGCGGCGGTTCGAAGTCTTTGCATCAGAGCGGCCGGCCGCGGCCGGCCGCCCCTAGTCTCACCCGTTAGTCAGGTGACCGAAGTCCAGGAGGCAACCACCATGGCGGCGACACGGGCACTCTCCAAGTTCTGGATGCTCACCAACGAGTTCACCCAGAACCCCTTCCCCGTGCTGGAGTACGTCCGTGCGGAGCGCCCCGTGTGCGAGCTGTCCATGCCCGGCGGCGGCCGGGCCTGGGTGGTGACCCGCTACGACGACGCCAAGACGGCACTGGCGGATCCGCGGCTGAGCCGGGACATCCATGTGCAGTACCGGCTGATGTCCGAGCGCACCGGCCGGGCCATGGTCCCGCCGCCGGAGGAGGCCAACCACCTCGCCAACCTGGAGCCGCCCCGCCACACCCCGCTGCGCCGGGCCATCAGCTTCGCCTTCACCCCCCGCCGGGCCGAGGCCCTGCGGCCGCGCATCACCGAGATCGCCGACGAGCTGCTGGACCGGCTGGCCGGCCGACCCCGCGCCGACCTGATCGCCGGGTACGCCGACCCGCTGCCGGTGATCACCATCGCGGAGCTGATGGGCGTGCCGTCCGACGCCTGGCCGGACTTCCTGCGCTGGTCGGTGGCGCTGCGCACGCACTCCCCCGCCGAGGGTTCGGGCACCTTGGACCGCAGCGTGCGGGAGCTGTCGTCCTTCATGTCCGCGCTGATCGCCGAGAAGGAGGCGCGGCCCGGCGAGGACCTGCTCTCCGCGCTCATCCACGCCGACGAGGAGCTCCGGCTGACCCGCACGGAGATCCTGTCCACCGGGTTCGCGCTGATGACCGGGGGCAACGACACCACCGCCAGCCTGGTCGGGGGCGTCATCGCCGCGCTGCTGACCCATCCGCGGGAGCGGGAGGAACTCCTCGCGGAGCAGGGGCGCTGGGGCAAGGCGATGGACGAGCTCATCCGCTACGTCAGCCCCATCAACAACGCCCTGCAGCGGGTCACCACCGAGCCCGTGGAGATCGGCGGGGTGACGATTCCGGCGGGCGAGGTCGTCATCATCAGCGTGATGTCGACCAACCGCGACACCGAGCAGTTCCCCGGCGACCCCTCCCTGCTCGACCTGACCCGCCCCAAGCCCGCGCACCTGAGCTTCGGCTTCGGCATCCACTACTGCTCGGGGGCACACCTGGCCAAGGTGATCACCGAGGTGGGCGCCCGCCGGCTGTTCGAGCGCTTCCCGGGGGTGCGGCTGGCGGTGGACCCTGCCGAACTCCGCTATCAGCAGAGCCCCGTGGTCCGCCCACTGGAGGCGTTGCCCGTCACCTGGTGACCCCCTTGGCGCCCGCACCCGATCTGGCAGGGTGACCATGGATCACCGCCAACCGAGGGAACCCTTCCATGACCGGCCAGGCCGCCAGCAGTCTTGACGCCATACCGCTCGCTTCGCTCACCCTCCTGACGGCAGTCGTCACGATCGGCCTCATGATGGCCGCGGTCTCCGTCGCCTCACGCCGCCTGCTGGGCATACGCGTCGGGCCCCTGCGCACCTTCGCCGCCGGGCTCATGGGCCTCACCTGCATGCTCGTCTTCAAGGACGCCATACAGGACGAGGCGAGCCGCAACGCCCTGTCCACCGTCCAGATCGCCGTCGGCCTCTTCGGGACGATGGCCACCCTGGTGCTCGCCGAGGCCGCCCTCCCGCACGGCGGCTGGCTGCGGCCCGTGCAGGTCCTGCGGTCGCTGTCCGGCCGGATCGCCCGCGCGCGCCGCTACTCCCAGGTCAGCCGCATCTTCATGCGCCACGGGCTCGGCCGCTACCTGCGCGGGCGCGCCGGCTCCGAGGGCGCCCTGCAGCCCGACGAGGCGGGCCTGCGCTCGGCCCGCGCCCTGCGGCTCGCGCTGGAGGAGTGCGGGGGCGCCCTCATCAAACTCGGCCAGGTGCTGTCCACCCGCCGTGACCTGATGCCGCCTCATTTCATCGAAGAGCTCAGCCGCCTGCAGTCCGACGTGCCGCCCGCGGCCTGGCCGGAGGTGGAGGCGGTGCTCTACAAGGAGCTCGGCCGTCCGGTGGACGAGGTATTCGAGTGGATCGAGCACAAACCCGTGGCCGCCGCCTCCATCGCCCAGGTGCACCGCGCCCGGCTGCGCGGAGGGCCGACCGTCGCCGTGAAGGTCCAGCGCCCGGGCATCCGGGAATCCGTCGAGCGGGACCTCGACATCGTCCTCGCGATCACCCGGGGACTGCAGGCGCGGGCCCGCTCCGGCCACGCGCTGGGCCTGCGCGAACTGGGCAACGGCTTCTCCGCCTCCGTCCACGAGGAGCTGGACTTCCGCATCGAGGCCCGTAACTCCGCATCGGTCGCCGCGGCCTGCAAGGGCCATGAGGCCGACGCGCCCGTCCGGGTGCCCCGGGTGCACACCGAGCTGTCCTCGGCCCGCGTCCTGGTGCAGGAATGGCTGGAGGGCGTGACGCTCGACCGGGCGGGGCCCGTCGCGGACGCACAGGGTCTGGACCGCGTCAAGGTCGCCCGCACCGCCTTCGACTCGATACTCCACCAGATCATGCGGGTGGGCATCTTCCACGCGGACCCCCACCCGGGAAACATGCTGCTGCTGTCCGACGGACGCATCGGGCTGCTGGACTTCGGCTCGGTGGGCCGCATCGGTCCGCCCGTGCGCGCCGCCATCCAGCAGCTGCTGATGGCCGTCGAGCGCGGTGATCCGGCCGGGATGCACGACGCACTGCTGGACCTGCTGGGCACCCGGGCGACCGGCCTCGATGAGCCCCTGCCCGACTCGCTGCTGCTGGAGCGGGAGCTGGGCCGCTTCATGACCCACCACCTGGGGCCCGGATCGCAGCCGGACACGGAGATGTTCACCGCGCTGTTCCGCATGCTCACCCGCTTCGGCCTGGCCGTCCCCCCCGAGGTGGCCGCCGTCTTCCGGTCCCTGGCCACCATCGAGGGCACTCTCACCCACCTCGCGCCGGACTTCAACCTGCTGGAGGAGGCGCGGGCGTTCGCCGGCGACATGCTCACCGACCGGCTGCGGCGGGTGACCCCCATACCGGGGGGCACACCGGGCGCTGCGGGCCGGGAGGGGCCCGATGTGCCGTCGCTGACCCGGACCATGGCCCAGGAGGCGCTGTCGCTCGTCCCCATGCTGCGCCGGCTGCCGCGGCGGGCGGAGCGCATCAGTACCGCCCTGGAGGAGGGGCGGCTGTCGGTACGGGTCCGGCTGCTGGCCGACGAGCGGGAGCGGCGGTTCCTCTCGGGGCTCATCCACCAGATCCTGGTCACCCTGCTCGCGGCCTGCACCGGGCTGATGGGCGTGCTGCTCGCCGTCTTCGGCACCGGCCGGGGGCCGCACGTCACCGCGTCGCTCGAACTGTTCCCGCTCATCGGCTACCACATGCTCGCCGTGAGCGCGATCCTCACCCTGCGGGTGCTGTACGCGGCCATGGGACGGCCCCCGACCTAGCCGTCCCGGCGCGCGGAGCCCGGCGGAGGCCTTCAGCCTCCGGGCTCCCTGCGTACCGCCCCCAGCCAGAGCGTGTCACGGGCCCGGGTCATGGCCACGAAGAGCTGGGTGCGGGAGAGTTCCTCGCGTTCGCGCGCGATGTCGTCGTCGACGGAGCCGCAGGCGAGGGCCGGGGTGTGGTCCGGCAGGTAGACGTGCTTGAACTCCAGGCCCTTGGCGCGGCGGTAGCTGCCCAGCTTGACGCCGGGCACCGGGCGGCCGTCGTAGCGCTCCAGCGAGCACTGCTCGATGCCCGCCCGGTCGAGCAGCCGCCGGTAGTGGTCCGTCTCGCGCTTGGAGCGGCACAGGAGGGCGGAGTCCGGCCAGCTGGCCTCGCCGCGCGTGCGAAGGGCGGCCAGCAGGGCCGCGTCCTGTTCGGCGGGCGTACGGGAGACGGACCGCACGACCTGGCCGTCGTGGTAGGTGAGGTCGACGTCGCGCAGGCCGGCGATACGGGTGCCGTCGATGTCGTCGAAGGCGTCCTCGGCCACGACGGCCAGGGCCGCGTGGAGGATCTGCCGGGCGTTGCGGTAGTTGGTGCGCAGGACCTGGCCTCGGTCGCCGCGGACGTCGATCCCGGCGTCGGAGAGGCGGAACCCGCCCGGGTAGACCGCCTGTTGACCGTCGCCCACCAGCAACAGGCCGTTGGGGGCGTCTCCGACGAGGGCGTGCAGGAGGCACACGCCGACCAGGGTGAGGTCCTGGACCTCGTCGGCGATGACCGCCGCGTACGGCGAGCGGCCCGGCCTCGCCCTGGCCTCGGCCAGGGCGAGGCTGAGGACGTCGTTGAAGTCGTGCACCCCGCGCTCGGCGCGGACCCGCTCGTACTCCTCGTACAGCGCCCAGACGGCCTCGCGGTGCGGGCGGCGCAGGTTGGTGCGGCGCCGGTGGCGCCGGAGGGTGGCGTACTCCTCGAAGCGGGTGATGCCCCGTCCTTTGATGACGCAGTCGACCTCCTCGCGCCAGTAGCACGGGGAGGGATCGAGCACGGACAGGACGCTGTGCCGGCCGCAGCGCACCCAGGCCCGGCTGAAGGCGTCCTCGGCCCGGCCGCCGTGCAGCCGGTGGGCGATGCCGCGCTCCGCGAGGAACTTCCGCGCCCAGGAGTGCAGGCTGCGGAATTCCACCCGGTCGGCGACGGCCGGCGACATCGTGCGCAGGAACGTGC
Source organism: Streptomyces sp. NPDC026206 (assembly GCF_040638465.1). Taxonomy (NCBI): domain Bacteria; kingdom Bacillati; phylum Actinomycetota; class Actinomycetes; order Kitasatosporales; family Streptomycetaceae; genus Streptomyces; species Streptomyces sp. NPDC026206. The sequence continues at coordinate 287,896 of NZ_JBEZYL010000005.1, read as the reverse complement.
TCTGCACCCGGGGCAGGTTGCTCGCGAAGGTCACGTACAGAATGCGCCCGCTGGTGCGCTGGGCGAGATGGGCGGCCCGGTGCAGGGCCACCACGGTCTTGCCGGTGCCCGCGGGGCCGCTGACGCGTGCCGGACCGGCCCAGTTGCGCCGCACGAGGGCGACCTGGTCGGGGTGCAGGAACGTCATCCACTGCTCCACCGGCCCCCGCAGGGCGGCCTTCATGGCCGCGTCCCGCAGGCCCTCGATGTCGAACAGGGTCTCCGCCTGCGACGGGGGCGAGGACGCCGGCGCCTTCGCCCCGGAACGCTCGGCGGGTACGGACGAGGCCTCGTACGCCGGGAAGACCTGCTCCAGATGGCCGGCGATCGCACGGATCATGGCCGCACCGAGCCGGGTGCGCTCGGCGATCAGGGCCGGGCCCACCTCCCGCTCCCCCAGCAGTCGCACCCTGCCCAGCGTGCCGCTGAAGGAACGGCCCGCGAACACCATCAACGGCTGCACGGCCACCGGCGACAGACCGAGCGACGCCAGGGCCCCTTCCGCCACCCGCGTCACGGCCAGCAGCTTGCCGATCTCGCCGTCCCGCCGCTGCCGGCCGGCCGTGAGGTGACCGTCGCCGGCCTCGGGGGCCGCCCTCCAGTTCTTGACGTCGATGACGAACACCCCGCCCGGCCCCACCAGCAGCATGTCCACGTTGGCCGCCCGCGTCCCCGGCCACCGCCGGTCCACCAGCAGCCGCCAGCCGCGCCGGGTGAGCATCAGCAGCTGAGCGGCGACCTTGCGCTCGCCCTCGCTCGCCGCCTCCCACCGCCGGGCCTCGCGCTGCGCCGCCCGCAACTGTTCCCGCAGCTCGCGCTCGTGCCGACGCGCCTCCTGCGCCCTCTCCGATGCCGAACCACCAGCCCCCATGACCGCCCCCCTTGCCCGCACTCCCCCACATACGTGCATATACGCAAGGTAATGATCGTACTGCGCAATGCAGTCGCCGCCCAGTCACCGATAGGGTCTGCCGGACGGTGGACCACAGGAACAACCGGGATGCAGCCGGGAAGCAGCGGGGAAGAGAGCGAGGGCGCGGTGCCGGACGCAGGAACCTCCCGCCCGTCCCACCTCCTGCTGAGGAGCGACGCCGCGCAGTGGGCCACCGCCCCGCCCGTCCGCACCGTGCTCGGCGTCATTCACAACGTCACATCGGCCACACGGCTGTTCGACCTCCTCTCGCCCTTCGAGGGGGACAGCCGCGTCCATGTCGTCTTCACCTGCCCGGGGTCCTCGGCGTTCGACGCCGGGATACGGGAGTTCGCCGCGGCGCGCCAACTGCCCTGGATATCCTGGGAGGAGGCCAGGCGGGAGAAGTTCGACCTCGCGGTGAGCAGCAGCCGGGGCGGTGACCTGCATGAGATCAACGCTCCGCTCGTCGGCGCCCCCCACGGCGCTGGCTACAATAAATACTTGAGCCGGGAGCCGGGAGCCGGGAGCCGGGAGCCGGGAGCCGGGAGCCGGGAGCCGGAAGCCTTCGGCCTTGATGCCGAGTGGCTCACCCACCGGGGCAGGCTGATTCCCTCCGCCATCGTCCTCTCCCACGACGAACAGCGCGAGCGCCTGCGCCGGGGCTGCCCCGAAGCCGTGCCGCTCTCCGTCGTCGCCGGGGACCCCTGCATGGACCGGCTCCGCGCCGGCCTTCCCTTCCGGGAGGAGTACCGCGCCGCCTTCGGGCTGCGCCCCGGCCGGAAGCTGCTCGTCCTCACCTCCACCTGGGGCCCGCGCTCCCTCCTCGGCGCGAACATCGACATCGTGCGCCGGGCACTCGCCGAGCTGCCCCGCGACGGCTACCGCGTCGTCGCCGCCGTGCACCCGAACGTCTGGTACGGGCACGGTGGTTGGCAGGTCCGCTCCTGGCTGGCCCCCTACCTCCGTGCGGGGCTCGTCCTGCCGTCGCCGGAGACCGACGCCTGGCAGGCCGCGCTGGTGGCGGCCGACGCGTTCATCGGCGACCACGGCTCGCTGAGCCTGTACGGGGCCGCGCTCGGCGTGCCCGGCCTGCTCGGGGCCTTCGGGGAGGACGTGGTGGCCTCCGGTTCACCCATGGACCGGCTGGGCTCGGCGTTGCCGCGCGTGCGTGCGTACGAGCCGCTCGAAGGGCAGGTACGGCGCGCCATGGCCACGCAGCCCGGCGACGAGCGGCTGGCGGAGATCGGCGGGCTGGTCACGTCGCGGCCCATGCGGGCGGCCGCGCTGCTGCGCCGCCTGTACTACGCGCGGATGGAACTGACCGAGCCGGACCTCCCCGCCGTGCCCCGGCCCGTCGCGCTCCCCCTGCCGCTGGCCGCCGAGCGGTACGAACCGGCTCCGCCGGCCCTGTTCGTCACCGTTGTGCCGAGCGGCACCGGCGGGGCGGTGTCGGTACGCCGCTACGTGGCCGGGTTCCAGGGCTCCGTCACGGGGCACCTCCCCGACCCGCACCTCGTGGCGGCGGAGGGGGAGCCCGACCCGCGCTGGGCGCGTGCGGCCGATGTGATCGTGGCGGCCCGGCCGCCGGGGGCCGGGGAGTCCGGCCGGCCGGTGGCCGAGCGGCTTCTCCGGGAACACCCGGGGTGCTGGCTGGCCGCCGTCCCGTACGGGGTGGGGGCGGCGGGGTGTGCGGCGTTCACGCGTGACGGGCGGGAGCTGTCGGCGCGGTGGGAGGGGGCGGGGGTGCCGGATGCGGATGCTGTTGCGGATTCCGTTTCGGTTGCGGCGTCGGTGCTCTTTGCGGGGCTTGCGAACGGCTGGGGGGAGGGGCGTGCGGTCGACGTGGACGTCGACGTCTGCGACGGAGGGCCGTCGGTGCGGCTCGTGGTGCGAGGGGTGTGATGTGCCCCTGCCCCGCCCTTTCACCTCCCCCAGCTACCGCTGGGAGGTGCCCCCATGTCCTCAATCGCCGGACGGGCTGTCTGTGAGACCGGGGTCCGGGGCGGAGCCCCGGGGGTCAGCCGAGGCGGGCCCGCACCGTGGCGGCCGCGGGGCTGTTCACCCGGTCGTACAGGGCCAGTGCCGCGCGCCAGTCGGCCTCGGCCGGCTCGCGACGGCCCTCGGCCGCCAGGACGTCGCCGCGCATCAGCAGGATGTCAGCCTCCTCCTTGGGGGCGCCGCAGGTGTGGATGAGGGTGACGGCCTCGTTCAGCGGGGCCAGGGCCTCGTCCGGGCGGTCGGCGCGCAGGCGGGCCTGCGCGTAGTGCCACAGGGACTTGGCCTCGTTGAAACGGTCGGGCAGCCCGGCGAACAGCGTCCGGGCCCGCAGCAGCAGACCGGCCGCCTCCGCGTGGCGGGACTCGGCACTGCGGGCGCGGCCGAGGTGGAACGTCAGGAGTGCCCTGCCCCGGGGGTGGCCGACGCCCTCCAGCGCGTCGACCGCGCGCTGGAAGTGGCCGGCGGCGGCGCCCGGCCGGCCGGCGCGGAGTTCGAGGAGGCCCAGGCCCTCCAGCGCCGACGACACGGTACGTGCGTGCCCGGCGGCGGATGCCACGCGCAGGGCGTGTCCGTAGTGGTCCCGGGCGGCCGCGACGTCGGTGCCGTCGTCCCGGTCGGCGTAGGCGAAGGCCAGCTCGAAGTGCATGCGGGCCACGGCGACGCGGTCCTCTCCCCGCTCCGCCGCGGCCACGCCCAGCAGGCACACCGCCACCCAGTCCGCGTGGTACTTGCGCCGGAAGAAGAAGCCGCGCAGGGCCTCGCACAGCTGCCATGCCACCGCATGGCGCCCGGTGTCGTGGGCCAGCTCCACGAACGCCACCGCGTTGGCGCGGTCCGCTTCCATGGCGTCGAGGGCCTCGTCCACGCCGTCGAAGACGTCCCGGAGGAGCTCGGGCCGTGCGAACAGCGGCCCGTGGCGCCAGCGGTCGGAGGTCCGCCACTCGACGGCCGCCGCCCGGTGCAGGTACCAGTCGGCGTACCGGTCGAGGACGGCCGCGTCCGCGTCGCCGGCGACGGTACGGGCGTGGTCGTGGACGAGGGCGTGCATCCGCAGCCGCCCGTCGCCGGCCGGCTCCAGCAGCCGCTCCCGTACGAGCGTGCGGACGTCACCCTCCCCGGGGGCGGCCCGGCGCACGAGCTCGCGGGAGAACCCGGGCGTCGGGTGCAGGCCCAGCGCCCGGTAGAGCGTGGCCGCGCCCGGGGGCAGGGAGGCGTACACGGCGTCGAAGACCTGCGCGACGGAGAGGTCGTCGGGCACGGTGAGCGCCTCCAGACGGGTGCGGCGGTCGGCGAGTTCACGGGCCAGCTCCGCGGGATCCTCCCCCGTCTCCAGCAGTTCACCCACGCGGGCACCCGCGATCCGTACGGCCAGTGGCAGGCCGGCACAGGCACGCAGCACGTCCTCCAGCGCCGGCCGGTCCAGGGCGTCGGGGCACCCCGTCACCGCGTGGAACAGCTCGGCGCCGGCCACGGCGTCGAGGGCGTCGAGGCGGACGCTCAGCGTGCGCGGGTGCGAGGCCCGCAGGCCGGTGAGGGGGAAGCGGCTGGTGACGACGACCACGCTGCCGGGGTGGCCCGGCAGCAGGGGACGCACCTGCGCGGCGCTCACCACGTTGTCCAGGAACACCAGCGTGGGCGCGCCGGCCGTCAGCGACCGGTAGTGCGCGGCGAGGCCCTCCGGGTCCGTGGGCCTCAGGCCGGGCGGTAACTGATGAGCCGCCAGTTCTCTGACGAAGCCCTCCAGTACGGCGACGGGGTCCCGCGGCCTGAGCGGGCCCTGCGGGCTCATGTCGTCCTGGAGGTGGCCGCCGGGGAAGCCCGCGCCGAGCTGGTGCAGCCAGCGCAGGGCCGTGGCGGTCTTCCCCATGCCGGGCAGGCCGGTCACCATCACGAGCAGGGGCGCGTCGCGCCCGGCCCGTTCGGCGGACGCCCGCGCGAGGGCCGCGAACACCGGGACGCGGTCGACGAACACCTCCGGCGCCGGGCCCAGCAGCCGTGGGGCCCGCGTCCTGTCCCGGTGCACGTGAACTTCCCGCGCCTGCACCACGGGTGCCAGGAACGTGCCGCCCGTGATCGAGTTCTCGGTGCCCTCGCGCTCCGCCATGCGTTCCCCGCCCCACCGCAGTTGTGGGGAGAGATCCTACGTGCGGCCCGCCGAGGCCGGAGCGGGGCGGGCCGGAGCGGGGCGGAAAGGCACATGGCGCCCGCCGGCGGTTCGCCGGGGGCGCCATGCAGCGGTACGGCTCGGGTGCGGGGTGCGTCCCGCAACCACCGGCCGACCGCGCCGGGCAGGCGTCAGCCGTTGACGCAGACGTTGCCGGATGCCGGGTTGAGCAGCCCGACGATGTTGATGGTGTTGCCGCAGAGGTTGATCGGAACGTGGATGGGAATCTGGATGACGTTGCCCGAGATGACACCCGGGGAACCGACGACCGCACCCTTCGCTCCGGAGTCGGCGGCCGCCCCGCCGGCGACGCCGGCGAGAGTGGCGCCCATGGCGGCGGTGACGACTGCAGCCCTGGCGATTCGTGACATGGGGAGACACCTTTGCTTGGACGTACGGGACGAGCACCCGGCCGGTGACGGCCGGGAGCCCGGATCAACGTGTGGAGATCGCAAAGGTTTCGTCCGTGAAGCGACCGAGTGATCCCGATAGGGGCCGAATGGGTGGCCGGTGTGGGCTGATCAACAGCAATAGGGGTTTCCTCATTGGCTTCCCGGCTGGCAGGGTTCCTGTCGTACAGGCACTCCGGCCGCTCCGACCATGGGATTACTGGCGAAAATGATTGGCGCCCTGCTGACCTCACCGATCGAGACCGCCGAGTCGTTCGACGACCCTGCAGCGGCGCCCGCGCTGTTCGCCGAGGAGGAGGCGCTCCTCACCAAGGCGGTGGACAAGCGGCGCAGGGAGTTCACCACGGTGCGGACCTGTGCCCGGACCGCCCTGGGCCGGCTGGGCATCGCCCCCGCTCCCATCATCCCCGGGCAGCGCGGCGCCCCGCAGTGGCCGGCCGGGATCGTCGGCAGCATGACCCACTGCGCGGGCTACCGGGCGGCGGCCGTCGCGCGGGACGCCGATGTGCTGACCATCGGACTGGACGCGGAACCCAACGAGCCCCTGCCCAACGACGGGGTACGCGAACTGGTGACGCGCCCCGAGGAGCACGGATGGCTGGCCCGGCTGGACGCCGAGCGGCCCGAGGTGTGCTGGGACCGGCTGGTGTTCAGCGCCAAGGAGAGCGTCTACAAGGCGTGGTTCCCGCTCACCCGGCTCTGGCTGGACTTCCAGGACGCCGTCGTCGAGGTCGACCCCGACGCGCGGACCTTCAGCGCCCGGGTGCTGACGCCGGATCCGCTGCTGGCCGCGACCGGGAACCGGCTCTCCGGCTTCGACGGCCGCTGGCTGGTCCGCGACGGCCTGATCGTCACCGCCATCTCGGTGCCCGGCCGCCGGGGCGTGTCCGCAACGTAGCGCCGTGCGCCCGAAGGGCGTGGGCCGTGGCGTCCGGTGCCTGCGGTCGCAAGGCGGAGGGTCGCCCTCGTACGGGGCGTACCCGGGCGGTGCCGACGACGCGAGGAGGTCCCCCCGGCCACCGCTGGGAGGTGACCCCGGTGCCGGGTGCCGCGGGCCGGGCGGGACTTTGCGCACACGCCCTGGCACCGGGAGGCGCCGCGGTCACCCGTCCTGGGACGCCACCCGCGCCGCGAAGGCGGCCAGTTCCCCGGGCCAGCCCTCCGCCACGGGCGCGGCCGCGACCGTGGCGCGGGCCCGCCGCACAAGCTCCTCGATCAGCTCCTCGGCGATGTCGCGCTCCTCGGGGTCCAGCAGGAGCTCGCGCAGCAGCTGCGCGTCCCACGCGTACTCCGGACCGCCGTCGAGGAAGCCCCGCAGCCGCCACGCCGCGTGCAGCGGGCGGGCGTAGGCGTCGTAGGGGGCGTCGAGGTCGGGGCGGCCGGCGAGGGCCGCGCCCAGGCGCAAGGGGTGGGCCAGGGCGTACCAGCCGGCCGTGCAGCCGCGGTCGCAGCCGGACACGCAGCGCCCCGGCCAGGGGTCGTCGAGGTACTCGGCGGCCATGGCCTCGCGGGTGTAGGAACCGATGGCGCGCCGCACGCGCAGCTCGTCCCAGAGCGGCCGGGCGTCGGCGGGCAGCCCGGCCGCGAGCCGGTCGGCGAGGGCCAGGGCGAGGTCGCCGGCGAGCGTGGCGGTGGACTCGCCGAACCGCCGGGAGTCGCCCGACCAGCCGCCGCGCTCGTGGTCGGCGGCCCGGCCGGTGTGCAGGGTGGGGATGCCCCGGCGCAGGGCGGCGTCGTCACGGACGTCGCCGCGTATGAGGGTGCAGGTGTCGAGGAGTTCAAGGGCGGCGGCAACCTCGACGGCCTCGGCGGCGGCCGGGTTGCCGCCCGCGGCGAGGTAGCCGGTGAGGAGCACGACCGGGCGCGCCCTGTCCCCGCCGGCGGTCACCAGCGAAGCCAGGGACTCGATCAGCTCCGCGCCGCGGGCGTCGGCGGTGCGCCACAAGTGGTGTTCGTCGTCGAAGAGGCCGCGCAGCCGCTCCTCGACCCGGTCGAGCATCCGCGCGCGCTGGCGCCGGGGCGAGGGGGTGCGGGGCGCCACCTGGCCGGGCGGCTGGGGTTGCTTCGTCATCCGGGTGCCTCCCTGGCTCGGGTCGCGGGCCTCGGCCGGCCCTGGCGGGCGGCGGCTCCGCTCTCGACGGCGGAGGGTGACCGGCCAGGAGACTGCCCAGCGGCACGCGAAGGAAGCGCCGGTTTCCTGCCAACCGCGGTGTCGGGTGGGCAGGGTGACGGCCGGTGCGGCCCGCGCGTGCCGTCTGTACAGCGCGCGCCGCGGGCGGTTACAACGGGGGGCGGCCACGGGAACCGGCTTTCGGAGGCAACCATGCGCAGGATCGCGATCGTCGGCGCCGGACAGGCGGGGCTGCAGCTGGCCCTGGGGCTGCGGGCGGCCGGGTACGAGGTGACCGTGGTCAGCGCCCGTACGCCCGAGGAGATCCGGGGCGGGCGGGTGCTGTCCACACAGTTGATGTACGGGCCGGCGCTCGCCCTGGAGCGGGAGCTGGGCCTGAACCTGTGGGACGAGGAGACGCCCCCGGTCGAGGGCATGCGGATCAGCCGCGTCGAGGCGCCGGGCGCCGCGGCCCCGGAGCGGGCCGTCGTCGCCGCCCTGGACGAGCCCGCCCGCTCCGTCGACCAGCGGGTGAAGACCGCCCGGTGGCTGGAGCTGCTGGAGGAGCGCGGCGGCCGGGTGGAGTACCGGCAGGTCGCGGCCGGGGAGCTGGCGGCGCTGGCCGCGGGCCACGACCTGACGGTCGTCGCGTCCGGGCACGGGCCGCTGGGGGAGGTCTTCGGGCGGGACGACCGGCACAGCCCCTACCGCGCCGCGAGGCGCGCCCTGGCGTGCGTCTATGTGCACGGCGCCCGGCCGGACCCCGGCCTGCCGCCCTCCTATCTGCGGATGTGCGGGTTCCAGGAGGCCGGGGAGTTCTTCGTGCTGCCCGCGCTGACGCTCTCCGGGCCGTGCCACATCCTGCTGTGGGAGGGCCGGCCGGGCGGGCCCCTCGACTGCTGGGACGACGTTCCGGGGCCGGGCGCGGCGCTGGAGCGCTCCTGGCAGCTGCTGCGCTCGTACGCGCCGTGGGAGTACGAACGGTGCGCGGGCGCCGAGCCCGCCGACGCGGGGGCCGTGCTCAGTGGAAGCCTCGTCCCGGTGGTCCGCCACCCCGTCGCGGAGGTCGCCCCCGGCTCGTACGTCCTGGGCATGGCCGACGCCGTCGTCCTCAACGACCCGGTCACCGGTCAGGGCTCGAACAACGCGGCGCGCTGCGCCGGCCGCTATCTGAGCTCGGTGCTGGCGCGCGGCGAACGGCCCTTCGACCGGGCGTGGATGCACGAGACCTTCGCGGGCTGGTGGGAGCACGCACGGCACACGACCGCCTTCACCAACATGCTGCTGGACGCCCCGCTGCCCGAGCACGTCCAGCACATTCTCGCCGCGGCCACCGAACATCCGGAGCTGGCCCACCGTTACGTCAACGGCTTCGCCGACCCCGCCGACTACCAGGAGTGGCTGATGGACGCCGACCGGGCCGAGGCCTGCCTGGCGGCGGTGTCGGGCCGGGTGGCGGGCTGAGCGGCGGGGAGGCGGGCGTGGGCTAGCCTGACGCGATGGGCACGACGGGCGCGGCACGGCCGGGAGCGATGACGGGCGCCGCTGCGCCGGCGCCCCCGCGACGCCACGCCTCCCGGGGCCCGTGGCCCGTTCTGTGCGCGGTGTCCCTGGGCGGCGGGGCGGGGGCCGCGGCCCGCTACGGCGCGGCACTACTGTGGCCGACCGCGAGCGGCGCCTTCCCGTGGACGACGCTGCTGGTCAACGCGGTGGGCTGCGCGCTGATCGGGGTGCTCCTGGTGAGCGTCACGGAACTGGGCACGCCGCACCGGCTGGCCCGGCCGTTCCTGGGCACGGGCGTGCTGGGCGGCTTCACGACGTTCTCCACGTACGCCGTCGACGTCCAGCGCCTGGTGGAGGACGGCCGTGCGGGCAGCGCTCTCCTCGCTCTGGCGGCGACTCCCGTCGCCGCGCTGGCGGCGGTGTGGGCGGCCGCGGCGGCGACCCGGCGGCTGATCGTCCTGCGGAGGACACGATGAGGCTCCACGGCAAGGCCCTGCGCGTCACGGCCCTCGTCGGCGAGTCCGACACCTGCGTCACCGGCCGGGGTCACCGGCCGCTCTACTCCGAGATCGTCCACCGCGCCCACGCCGCGGGCCTCGCGGGCGCCAGCGTCTTCCGCGGCATCGAGGGCTTCGGCGCCTCGTCGCTGATCCACACCTCCCGGCTGCTGTCGCTGAGCGAGGACCTGCCGGTGGCGGTGATCGTCGTGGACACCCCGGAGCGCGTACGGGCCTTCCTGCCCGTACTGGCGGAGCTGGTCGGCGAGGGCCTGGTCACCCTCGACGAGGTGGAGGTCCTGCACTACAAGGGCCGCGGCCGGGAGACCCCTGCGTGAACTGGCTGCTCGTCATCGCCGGCGCCATGGCCGGCGCTCCTCTGCGCTATCTCACGGACCGGGTCGTGCAGTCCCGGCACGACGCGGTCTTCCCCTGGGGCACGTTCGTGGTGAACGTGGCCGGCTGCCTCGTGCTGGGTGTCCTGACCGGGGCGGTGCCGGACGAGCGGTGGCGCCTGCTGCTGGGTACGGGCCTGTGCGGCGCGCTGACGACGTATTCGACCTTCTCGTACGAGACGCTGCGCCTGGCCGAGGACGGTGCCCGGGGGTACGCGGCGCTCAACGCGGTGGCGAGCGTGGTGTGCGGGACGGGCGCGGCCTTCACCGGGGTGGCGCTGGGCCGCACGGTGTGGGGCTGAGCGCCCCTCACTCCTCCTCCGCCACCTCCAGGTGCTCCAGCAGCACGCGGCGCAGTTCGCGCGCCGCGCGGGGCGGGGCGGCGTCCTTGCGGTGGGCGACCGCGACGGTCCGCCGCATGCGTTCGCCCTCGAAGGGCGTGACCCGCAGGCCGGAGCGGGCCGCGACCATGCCGGGGACCACGGCCAGCCCCAGGCCGGCGCGGACGAAGCCGAGGACGGCGTCCATCTCGCCTCCCTCGACGGTGAAGGAGGGCTCGAAGCCGGCGGCCCGGCACGCGGCGGTGGTGATCTCGCGCAGGTCGTAGCCGCGCCGGAACATCACCATCGGCAGGTCCCGCAACTCCTCCACCCGCACGCGCGGGCCCCGGCCCGGTGCGGGGCCGGAGGGCGAGGAAACCACGACCAGGTCCTCGCGGAGCAGCTCGGTCGTCGCCAGGGCCGGGGCGCCGACCCCGAGCGGGGTGATGATCAGGGCGAGGTCGAGGCGGCCGTCGGCGAGCCGGCGGACGAGGTCCTGCGACCCGCCCTCGTCGACATGCAGCTCGATGCCCGGGAACCGCTCGTGGTACGTGCGCAGGACGTCCGGCACCAGGCTGGCGCACAGGCTCGGCGGCGCGCCCAGCCGCACCCTGCCGCGCCGCAGCTGGGCGACCTCCTGCACCTCGCGGCGGGCCGTCTCGGTGTCCTCCAGGACCCGCCGCGCGAGCGGCAGCAGGGCCTCGCCCGCGTCGGTGAGGGTGATGTTGCCGCGGGCCCGGTGGAAGAGCTCGGCGCCCAATTCCCTTTCGAGGGCGCGAATCTGCTGGGAGAGCGACGGCTGAGCGACGTGCAGCGCCTCGGCGGCCCGGGTGAAGTGGCGCAGGCCGGCGACCGTGGCGAAGTAGCGGAGCTGCTGAAGTTGCACCACCCCAGGATAGATAGGCACAGCCTATGGAAACCAGCATGATCATGTCTTGGACGCATCGAAGGGACCCGCCTACCGTCGGGTTCCATGGCACTCGCGACCCGGACGGCCCGGTCTCCCTCCCTCATCGGCTCCGTGTGGCGCTCGACCGTCGGCAAGAAGGCGGTCATGGCCGTCACCGGCCTGATCATGCTGGCGTACCTCGTCGCCCACATGATGGGCAACCTGAAGGTGTTCTTCGGAGCCGGCGAGTTCAACCACTACGGGCACTGGATCCGCACCGTCGGCGAGCCGTTCCTGCACCGGGAGTGGTTCCTGTGGACCGCACGGGCGGTGATGTCCGCCTCGGTCGTCCTGCACGGGGTCGCGGCGTACCAGCTCAGCCGCCGGGACATCACCGCCCGCCCGGCGAAGTACGCGCACAAACGGCAGCGTGCGAGCTATGCGACGCGCACCATGCGGTGGGGCGGGGTGATCCTGGGCCTGTTCATCGTCTGGCACATCCTCGACCTCACCACCCTGACCGTGAACCCCAACGCGCAACAGGGCCGCCCGTACGAGAACCTCGTCGCCTCCTTCGACCGCTGGTACGTCAGCGCCTTCTACATCGCCGCGATGCTCGCCCTCGGCCTGCACATCCGCCACGGCTTCTGGAGCGCCGCGCAGACCCTGGGCGTCGGCTCCCCCCGCCGCGAACAGGTGCTCAGGCTCCTCGCCGACGGTCTGGCGCTCGCGCTGACCTGCGGATTCATCGCCATACCCGTGGGCGTCCTGACAGGAGTCGTGAGCTGAGATGAACGAATACCTCCACTACCGCACCGGTGCTCCCCTCACCGATGCCAAGGCTCCCGGCGGCCCCGTCGCCGAGCGCTGGGACCGCCGCCGCTTCGAGGCGAAGCTGGTCAACCCCGCCAACCGCCGCAAGCACACCGTGATCGTCGTCGGCACCGGCCTGGCGGGCGGCGCGGCCGGCGCCACGCTGGCCGAACAGGGCTACTGCGTCGTCCAGTTCTGCTTCCAGGACTCTCCGCGCCGCGCCCACTCCATCGCGGCCCAGGGCGGCATCAACGCCGCCAAGAACTACCGCAACGACGGCGACTCCGTGCACCGTCTGTTCTACGACACCGTCAAGGGCGGCGACTTCCGCGCCCGCGAATCCAACGTCCACCGCCTCGCCCAGATCTCCGTCGAGATCATCGACCAGTGCGTGGCCCAGGGCGTGCCGTTCGCCCGTGAGTACGGCGGGCTGCTGGACACCCGCTCCTTCGGCGGCGTCCAGGTCTCGCGGACGTTCTACGCGCGCGGGCAGACCGGGCAGCAGCTGCTGCTCGGCGCCTACCAGGCGCTCAGCCGCCAGATCGACGCGGGCGCCGTCGAGATGCACACCCGCACCGAGATGCTCGACCTGATCGTCATCGACGGCCGGGCGCGCGGCATCGTCGCCCGCGACCTGGTCACCGGCCGCATCGACACCCACTTCGCCGATGCCGTCGTGCTCGCGTCCGGCGGCTACGGCAACGTCTTCTACCTCTCCACCAACGCGAAGAACTCCAACGCCACGGCCGTCTGGCGCGCCCACCGGCGCGGCGCCCACTTCGCCAACCCCTGCTTCACCCAGATCCACCCCACCTGCATTCCGCGCTCCGGCGACCACCAGTCGAAGCTGACGCTGATGAGCGAATCGCTGCGCAACGACGGCCGCATCTGGGTCCCGGAGGCCAAGGGCGACACCCGCCCGCCGGCCGCGATACCCGAGGACGAGCGGGACTACTACCTGGAGCGCCTCTACCCCTCCTTCGGCAATCTCGTCCCGCGCGACATCGCCTCGCGCGCCGCGAAGAACGTCTGCGACGAGGGGCGGGGCGTCGGCCCCGGCGGCCAGGGCGTCTACCTCGACTTCGCCGACGCGATCGAGCGGATGGGCCGCGCGGCCGTCGAGGCGAAGTACGGCAACCTCTTCGAGATGTACGAGCGGATCACCGCCGAGAATCCGTACGAGGTGCCGATGCGCATCTACCCGGCCATCCACTACACGATGGGCGGCCTGTGGGTGGACTACGACCTGCAGACGACCGTGCCCGGCCTGTTCGCGATCGGCGAGGCCAACTTCTCCGACCACGGCGCCAACCGCCTGGGCGCCTCCGCCCTGATGCAGGGCCTGGCCGACGGCTACTTCGTCCTGCCCTCCACCATCAACGACTACCTCGCCCGCCACCCCCACGAGAGCGTCGACCCCTCCCACCCGGCCGTCACCGGGGCACTGGCCGACGTCACCGGCCGCCTCGCCCGGCTGCTGGCGGTCGACGGCGACCGCACGCCCGACTCCTTCCACCGGGAGCTCGGCGAACTGCTGTGGGACGAGTGTGGCATGGCCCGCACCGACACCGGCCTGCGCAAGGCGCTGGAGCGCATCCCGTCCCTGCGGGAGGAGTTCTGGCGGCGGCTCAAGGTGCCGGGTACGGGCGAGGAGCTCAACCAGTCGCTGGAGAAGGCCAACCGGATCGTGGACTACCTCGAACTGGCCGAGCTCATGTGCCTGGACGCCCTCCACCGCACGGAGTCCTGCGGCGGCCACTTCCGGGAGGAGAGCCGCACGCCCGACGGCGAGGCGGCCCGTAAGGACGAGGAGTTCGCCTACGCAGCGGCCTGGGAGTTCACGGGGACGGGCAGCGCGCCCGTGCTCCACAAGGAAGACCTGAACTTCGAGTACGTCCACCCCACCCAGCGGAGCTACACGTGAACCTCACCCTGCGCATCTGGCGCCAGCGCACCCCCGAGGACACCGGGGCCATGACCACGTACGAGGTCAGCGGCATCAGCGAGGACATGTCCTTCCTGGAGATGCTCGACCACCTCAACGAGGAGCTGATCCTCTCCGGGGACGAGCCGGTCGCCTTCGACCACGACTGCCGCGAGGGCATCTGCGGCGCCTGCGGCATGGTCATCAACGGCCGGGCGCACGGCCCGGAACGCACCACCACCTGCCAGCTGCACATGCGCCACTTCCGCGACGGCGACACCATCGACGTCGAGCCGTGGCGGGCCGCCGCCTTCCCGGTCGTCAAGGACCTGGTCGTCGACCGTTCGGCCTTCGACCGGGTCATCGGCTCCGGCGGCTACGTCTCCGTACCCACCGGCTCCGCCCCCGAGGCCCACGCGACGCCCGTGCCGAAGCCGGTCGCCGACCTCGCCTTCGAGCACGCCGAGTGCATCGGCTGCGGGGCGTGCGTGGCGGCCTGCCCGAACGGGTCGGCGATGCTGTTCACGTCGGCGAAGGTCGTGCATCTCAACGTCCTGCCGCAGGGCGCACCGGAGCGGGAGTCGCGGGTGCTGGACATGGTGGCGGCCATGGACGACGAGGGGTTCGGCGGCTGCACCAACACGGGCGAGTGCGCCACGGCCTGCCCGAAGGGCATTCCGCTGCAGTCCATCGCCTCGATGAACCGCGAGTACCTGCGGGCCACCCTCAAGGGCGGCCGGCGGCGGTGATGCGCATCGTACGCGGTGCCGGAAATGAAAGGGCCCGGATAATGCCATCCGGAGAATACCGGCGGAAGGGTGCAGAGAATTCTTGAATACGGTGCCGGCCACGGACGGTTCGCCTGCTCGTCGCCGGTGACCGGGGATTCGCCCGCAGGGGATTCTGCCGTGATCGAAAAATCCCATGCGGGCGGCGGGTCCTCGTCAGCGGGTGGCGCAGTCGTACAGCACGACGTCGTCCCCGAATCCCTGGGCGCCGGGTGCGGTGGCGGGACGGGGGACGCCGCCGTACGCCGATGCGGGGACCTTGGCGCAGTGCTCGCCGATCCATGCGGTGCGGCGGACGAAAGTGTCGGCACCCATGGCACCCTTGTCCGCTCCCAGGACATACCGCAGCCGGCCGCTCTTGGTCCACTTCTCCAGCTGGGCAAGGGTCGGTGAGTCGTTGTCGCCCCCGTAACCGCCCATGCCGATGACTGGCTCATCGGTGTTCAGGATGTACGCGGAGGCGGCCATGGAGCCGCGTTCGATGGCCAGGGGGATCTGCTCGGAGCGGGCCCGCTCGGTGACGTAGCGGAGGATCTTGCGCTGGGTTTCGGTGAGTTCGATGCTGCTGCTCGGGATGTGCGGCAGCTTCGTCGGTCCCGCGATCGGGTTGAGGCCGCCCATCGCCTGAGTGGAGCCGGGGACGGTCGCCGCCCAGGCTCCGGGGGCCGCGAGGACGGCGACCACCGCGCACGCGAGTGCGGCCGGGCGCAGTCCGCTCACCGGCCGGGAGGCCAGGAGCAGGGCGACGGCGGCGCAGCCGGCCAGCAGGACCGGCCAGACGAGCCATCCGTTCCAGTCCGGCGCACGGCGGATGACCACCGCGGCCCAGCCGGTGGTCACCACGACGGCGGCCAGGGCGGCCGGGGTAGCCCAGCGCACCCCCGCCCGGTGCGCGCGGATCAGCGCGGAGAGCAGGCCTCCGCACAGGGCGGCGATCGCTGGAGCGATCAGGGTGGTGTAGTAAGGGCGGAAGAGGCCCTGCTGGGTCGAGAACAGGACGGCGCACACCACAAGCCATGTCCCCCACAGCACCCAGCCGGACGCGGGCAGGACCGCGTCGGCGGTCAGGACGCCACGGCGTCGCAGCACCGCGCCCGCCACCGCCACCGCCAGCGCCACGGCGCACAGCGGCAGCAACCAGCTGATCTGGCCGGCGACCTGGGCGTTGAAGAGGCGGCCGAGCCCCGCCTTGCCGCCGAAGGCGTCGGTGCCCTTCGCGGCGTCCTCGGCGTGGAAGATGCGGCCGAGCCCGTTGTAGCCCATCACCAGGTCCCAGGCGGAGCCGTTCTTGCCGCCGCCGATGTAGGGACGGTCGTCGGCCGGCCACAGTTCGGCCACCGCGACCCACCAGAAGGACGAGACGACCAGCACCGCGCCCGGGAGCAGCAGCCTCCACAGCCGGGTGGCCCAGCTGCCCGCCGCGCCGACGACCCAGGCCGCCGCGAGCGCGGGAAGCACCATCCAGGCGGCCAGCATCTTGGTGAGGAAGCCGCAGCCGATGAGGAAGCCGCTCGCGCACAGCCACCAGGTGGCGGAGCGGCCCGTGGCGCCCTGCGATGCCTGCAGGGCGCGGGTGAGGGCGTACGCGGCCGAGACCACCAGGAGAATCAGCAGGGTGTCAGGGTTGTTGTCACGGTTGATGGCCACCGTGATCGGGGTGAGGGTGAGGGTGAGGGCGGCGAGCAGTCCCGCGCCCTCACCGGCCCAGCGGCGCACGGTGCGGTGCAGCACGAGCACCGCGGCCACGCCCTCCAGCACCTGGGGCAGGATCAGCGACCACCCGTGCACTCCGAAGATCTTGCCGCTGATCACTTGGGGCCACAAGGCGCTCGGCGGCTTGTCGACCGTGATCACTCCGGCCGCGTCGTAGGAGCCGAAGAGCAGATTGCTCCAGCTGGTCCCCATCGACTTGGCGGCCGCCGAGTAGTAGATGTTGCCCCAGTCGAGACTGGTCAGGGACCATCCGTAGAGCCCGACGGCGAGGAGGAGGACTGCGCCGAGGGCCGCGCGCGCCGACCGGGCGGGCAGGGCGGCAGGGCGCACCCGTGGCGTCGTCCGGCCGGGCGCGGGCTCGCGGGGCAGGGTGGAGACGGAGTTGCTCATGGTTTGATTCGCTTTCGTCAGGGAGTGCGGCGCCGGCGGAAGCTGCGGAAGACGGCCAGCCGCAGCACGATGAACCGGATGACGGTCACGACGGCCGACGAAACGGCCAGCACTGCGGTCTCGGCCGCCGGCGAGGCTCCGTTGACGACGTGCGTGAACGACAGCACCGAGGCTGTGGTGATCAGGTACCCGAGCAGGAAGAGGGCACCGGCGCCGAGGTGGGCGCGGGCCGGCTTGGTGGAGGAGTGCCGGAACGTCAGCCGGCGGTTGGCCTCGGTGTTCAGCACAGTGAGGACGAGCAGCGAGGCCAGGCTGGCCAGGGCGGGCGACCACCACGTGCGCAGCAGCCAGTACAGGAGGGCCTGGCCGATCGTCGAGACGACACCGATGGCGAGGAAGCAGCCCACCTCCCACGAGAGGGTGGAACGGGCGGACGTGGGAGCAAGGACCGCGTCGGGGTGTTCGGCGGCCGGCGCCGGGCGGCGGGGCAGCTCCACGGTGCCGGCGCCCGACGCCCGGACCCGGGCCATCCGCCACAGACCCCGCAGATCATCTATCGCCGTGCCCATGACATCAACGCGGGTGTCGATGTCCTCCACCCAGTCGACGGGCACCTCGTGGATCCGCAGGCCGTTGTGCTCGGCCAGCAGCAGCAGTTCGGTGTCGAAGAACCACGCGTCGTCCTCGGTGACGGTCAGCAGGGGGCGCAGCACCTCGGTGCGGGCGGCCTTGAAACCGCACTGGGCGTCGCTGAACCGGGCGCCGTGCGAGAGCCGGATCAGCCCGTTGTAGCAGCGGGAGACGAACTCACGGCGCGGTCCGCGCACGGTACGGGCGCCGGAAGCCAGCCGACTGCCGATCGCCAGGTCGGAGTGGCCGCTGGCCAGCGGCGCTATCAGGGGCAACAGCCCATCCAGCCCGGTGGAGAGGTCCACGTCCATGTAGGCGACGATGTGCGCGTCACTCGCGGCCCAGACGGTCCGCAGCGCGAGACCGCGCCCCTTGCGGTCGAGGTGGACGGCGCCGACGCCGGGCAGTTCACGGGCGAGGCGGTGCGCGGTGGCCAGCGTCCCGTCGGTGCTGGCATTGTCGGCGACGGTGATGCGCCAGGGGAACGGGAATTCGTTCGACAGTCGGGCATGCAGGGTACGCAGGCAGCCGGGTAGGGCCCGCTCCTCGTTGTAGACGGGCACAACGAATTCCACCGTCGTAGTACCCGAATTCGGGAATTCGAATCGGGCTGGCGGTTGGAAAGAGGTCGTTGTAGTGCCCTGGATGCTAATGGTCATGAGTTCCTCGGGCAGGAGGGAATATCGGCGCATCCAGTGTGGGTTGGGGCGTGCATTTCACGGCCGCGTTCACCGGGAGATCGGCAGAAAGCTGCCACACCGCAGGCGTGCCGGCTCATGTGCGCGCATAAGCTGCCATTCTCCTTTTCCGGTCCGATGAGAACCGGTCCGGAATCCGGATCAGACCGCACATCCGCCCGTCACCTTGTCGATTCCCTTACGGGAAGACGGAGATGCCGGCGCCCGCACGCGGAGCCGGGGCGAGCGATGGTTGCGGGTGCGTACGCGGAACGCCGCGGTGCCCAGCGTCATATCGCCGTGAACCACGCGGGCCCCAGGAGCAGGTGCCCGTACAGCACCGCACCGGGGAAGTCGTTGCGGACCGTCTGCAGGAGGCAGTAGCCGAGCGGGCTCGGTGCGCAACGGCACCGGAGTCCGCGACGATCTGTCCGCACAGGACGCATGGCGGCGTCGTCCTGCTCACACCGTCCCCCACGATTTCGGCCCAGGGTGCCGGGACCGAGCGGAACCCCGCGGAGCACCGGCCCGGGGCCGTACGACCTGAGCAGGCCGCTGACGCTCAGAGCGTGCAGCGCTTCGTCCGGACCGGACACGCCCGTTCAACGACGGGCGCGGCCGCGCGCTGCGGTGGCGTCAGCGGGCTCCGAAGACCTGGGTCCAGCGGGGGCCGCCCGGGGCCTGGTTGATGCCGACGCCGATCTCCTTGAAGGAGCAGTTGAGGATGTTCTTGCGGTGGCCGTCGCTGTTCATCCACGAGTCCATGACGGAGGCGGCGCTCTGCTGCCCGTAGGCGATGTTCTCGCCGTAGGTGCTCCACTTGTAGCCGGCGGCGGTGACGCGCTCGCCCGGGCCCTTGCCGTCGGGGTTGGTGTGGTTGAAGAAGCCGCGAGCCGCCATGTCGTCGGAGTGGCCCTGGGCGGCGGCGTCCAGGAGGCTGTTGGAGGTCACGGGCGAGCAGCCGGCCTTGGCCCGCTCGCTGTTGACCAGGTCGACGACCTGCTGGGCCAGGGGACCGCCGCCCGGGTTGCCCGCGGGGGGCTTGGGCGCGCTCTTCCCGGGGCGGGACGGGGCGGTGGTGCGCTCGGTCCCGGGGGTGGAGGCGTGGGTCTCGGGGGCCTTGGAGGGGGACTTCGACTCGGAGGCCGAGGCGCTCGGCGAGGGGCTCGCGGAGGCCGACGCACCGGTCCCGGCCGACTGCGAGGGGCCGGGGCGCAGCGGCGAGGGCTCCTTGGCGCTCTGCTGCCTGAGGCTGCTGGAGGAGTCGACGGCCTCGGTGTTGACGGTGGTGTCCTGGGAGTCCTTGAAGAAGTAGGTGCCGCCCAGTGCGCCGCCCGCCACGATCGCCAGGACGCCCGCCCCGATGACGGCCCGCCTGGCCGTACGGGACCGGCTGGCACCCGCGCGATGGCCGCCGCCCGCGCGCTGCCGGCGGCCGGCGGCGCGGTGGCCGCCCGAGCGGGGGCCCGGGCTGCCGGCGGGGGCCGGCGCGGCGTGGGCCACGGCCTGGGTGTGCGGGGCCGTCCCGCCGCCCCACCGGGCGAGCAGCGCGCCGCCGACCGGCACCAGGCCGAGGCCGACCAGCAGGCCCTCCGCCGGGTACAGGGCCGCCAGGGCACCGGAGCAGCGGCCGCAGCCGCGCACGTGCCGGGCTATTCGCTTGCGCCACAGGGCGGAGGGGACGCCGTCCCAGGGGGCGACGACGTCCGCGAGCTGCGGGCAGCGCGGCTGGGTGGTGAGGGCCTGGACCACGCCCCGGGCGGTGTCCAGCTGGGCCTTGGTCCGCTGGATGCGCACGGCCGCGTGCTGCGGGGCCAGTTCCAGGGCGGCGGCGACCTCGGTGCGCCGGAGCTCGCCGGCAGCCTCCAGCCACCACAGGGACAGGACCTCCTGCTCCCCGTCGTCGAGCCAGCGCGTGGCCTCGGCGGCCTCCTTGCGCTGGCCCTCCAGGCCGAGCCGCACGATGGTCAGGTCGACGAAGTCGGCCTTGGGGTCAGGCACTTCGCCGACCACTTCCTGCAGGCCGCTGAGGGGGGACTCGGGGCGGTCCGCCCGGCAGTGGGTGCGTATCTGGTTCATGGTGATCGCCACGAGCCAGGACCGGAAGCCTTCGGGGTCGCGCAGCCCGTCCAGGCCGTTGATCACGCGGAGCATCGTCTCCTGGACGACGTCGTCGACGTCGGCGTGCCCGTTCAGGGCGCGGCCGACGATGTTGTAGACCAGTGGCAGGTGGGAGGCGACGAGCTCGTCCTGTGCCGCGGTGTTCCCGGCCCGTGCCGCTTCCACCAGGGCCACGTTCTCACTCTTCACGCCCGCACCTCTTTCCGCACCCGCCACATTGGCGTCCGATCCGACACCTAGGAGACCGGGCATCGGTCCGCAGATAACAAAAAAGTAGGTGCGAATGTACGACAGAAAAGTCAGACAAGTGGTCGATCAAGGAACTCACTGACGATTCCCGGCACCGCAAACTCCGCGAATCCGACAGCTCCTTGGGCAGACATATCCCGTATGCGGTATCCGTCCTCCCCTGCGGCGACGGCCGCCGTGACAGTGACCACACCTGCGCGCCGGGAGAAGAGCGTGTCCGTGAAGGTCCACGCCAGCACCGCGTCCCGGTCGAGGGCCACCGTCCGGCGGCCGAAGGTGCCGGACCGCACGAGGAGGTGGCGCCCGCGCACCCCGTGGCCCAGCGACCGGTAGGCGTCGTGGGCCAGCGCCAGGGCGACCGGGGCCGCGACCGCCGTCCAGAGCGCCGCGCAGTACAGGAGCACGGGGGTGAGCAGCCACCCCAGCGCGGCGAGCACCACCGTCACTGGCAGCACGCCCCACACCAGTGCCCGCACCAGCCGCCGCCGCAGGGCGGCCCGGGGGTGCGGGTGCAGCCCCTGCTCCGGACCCGCCGCAATCGCCCGCGCCCCCAGCACCGCCGCGCACACCCGCAGGGCCACCGCCCGGGGCGCGGGCGGCAGGACGACGCTGCGCCCGCGGTTCTCCTCCCGGTCGCCCAGACCGCTCGCGACCGCGCGTACGCTCGCGCCGCCACCCGCGCGCAGCAACAGCGGTTCGTGCAGGGTCACTCCGCACAGCCGGGCGCGCTCGATGGAGACGGCCCGGGTGGTGAGCAGGCCCCGGCGGACGTGGAGGGTGGTCGTATCGGACCATTCCAGGCGGTACCGCCACCAGTTCTCGGCGTAGAGCAGCACCGCGCCCACGACGCCGAGCGCGGTGACGGCGAACAGGGCCAGGGGAACGGTGACCCACAGCGCGCTCCTGCCGAATTCGCGGAAGAGGTCCCGGACGAAGCCGGTCCGCCAGGGCTCGACGCCCATGGCGTCCAGCGCCCGCCAGGCCGAGCCGGCCACGGTGAGGACTCCACCGAAGACCCAGAAGGTCAGCGGCGCGTACCGCAGCCACCGCGCGTCAGCCTCGGCCAGGACCGGGTCCCCGGTCTCCTGGGCCGCGCCCGGTGCCCGCGCGAGGAGTTCCGCCCTCAGCCGCGCACCCTCGGCCCGCGAGAGCGCCTCCAGGGACAGTTCGCCGGTACGCCCGCCGCCGGTGCCCGCCCTCAGCACGGTCAGGCCGAGCAGCCGCTGCACGGGGTTGGCGGTCAAGTCGACGGTGCGGATGCGGTGCAGGGGGATCGCCCGTACGCGCCGGGTGAGCAGGCCCGTGCGCAGTTCGAGGGAGTCGTCGGTGACGCGGTAGCGGGTGCGCCGCCAGGTGAGGAGGCCGGCGCCGGTGAGGCCGGCGAAGACGAGCGTGATGACAGCGAGCGTGATCCAGGCCCGTGCGGGCGGCCGCCCGCCCGTGGCGAGCGCGGTCAGCGCCAGCGAACCCAGCGGAGCGACCGTCCAGGCGCAGTGCGCCAGGAGCGTACGGGGGTCCGGGCGGCGCCACTGCCCGCTCATGCCGCGTCTCCCGGAAGGAGCCGGGCCGCCGCCGCGACGCGCTCCGCCAGTTCGCGGGCGACCTCGTCGCAGACCCCGGCGATCGTCACGTCCCCGGCGGTGGAGGCCGTGGTGACGGTCACCGTGGCGAGTCCGTACCGCCGTTGCAGCGGGCCGCGCCGGATGTCGACGGTCTGCACCCGTGACAGCGGAGCGATGCGGCGCCGGCGGAAGAACCAGCCGTCGGCCGCGTGGACCGCCGTCTCCCCCAGCTCCCAGGCGTGCACGCGACAGCGCTGGGCGGGCATGACCAGGGCGTAGCCGAGCGCGGGCAGGACGAGGACGACGCCCGCCGTCGGGGCCAGCCAGGGCAGCGCGCCGGGGAAGAGGAGGGCCGAGAGGAGGAGCAGGGCGAGCGCGGTCAGCAGCAGGGGCCCGCTGACGGTGAGCCACGCCTGTGCGGCCCACCAGCGGCGGGCGCGGGGATCGACCCGGTGACGTGGCGGCCGGAGCCGCGGTTGCCAAGAATGCGGATGTCCGGCCACGATGTCCCCCGTTTTTCTTTCAAGTCAGTTGTACTGCCAAGGGCAAGGCTATGACAATACAACTGACCTGCAAAACTGGAGGCAGCACCGTGCCCAAGCGCGTCGACCACGACGAACGCCGCAGCAGCATCGCCGAGGCCCTGTGGCGGATCGCGTCCACGCGCGGTCTCGAAGGCGCGAGCCTGCGGGACGTGGCGGCCGAGGCGGGCATGTCGCTCGGGCAGCTGCAGCACTACTTCCGCAGCCGGGGCGACATGCTCGTCTTCGCCCTCGCCCACATCAACGAGCTCGCCACGCGTCGCATCCGCGCCCGCGTCGAGGCGTCGGCGGGCGGGCCCGCACCGCGCACGGTCCTGCGCGAGACGGTCGCCGAGATGCTGCCCCTGGACGCCAACAGCCGCAACGGCCACCTCGTCCAGGTCGCCTACTTCGCGCAGGCCGTCCACGACGAGCGCCTGCGCCACCACGCCAAGGACGGTGTCCCGCTGCTGCGGGAGCTGTTCGCCGGGCAGATCCGGGCGGCGATGGAGCGCGGCGAGATCGCGGCCGACCGCGACCCCGACACCGAGGCGATGCTGCTGATCTGCCTGGTCGACGGCCTCGCCAGTCACGCCCTGCTCGACGTGCAGACCCCGCGGGAGACGATGCGCCTCGCGGAGGCGCACCTGGACCGCCTGTTCACGCCGTGACCGGCCCTCACCGCCGCCGCGCCCGGCGGTTGCGGTTGCGGCTGCGCCCCCGCGGTGGCGTCAGCGCCTGCGCCAGCTCCTCCAGCGCGTCCAGCAGCAGCTCCGACGCCCGTACCGCCACCCCCTCCTCGCCCGCCGCCGCCCGCCAGGCGGCATGGGCCCGGCGCGGGCCCGACCAGTCCAGCCTGCCCCGCTCCCGCACGGCACCCGCCGCGTCCGGCAGCGCGGCGCGCAGCGCGGCCGCGAACTCCGCCGCGCCCGGGGAGGGTTCGGCGTCCCGGTCCGGGAGGTGGGCCTCCATGAGCATCGTGGCGCGCCCCATCGTGGAGAGCGCCGACTCCGCCGCGCGTTCGGCCTTCCGGGAGATGCCCCGGTGGCGCACCGGCTCCTTCTCCGCGCGCCCGGCGGCCTCCTCCCACCTCAGGCGTGCCGCCCGCGAGTCCAGCAGGGCCTCGCGCACCCGGCGCGGCTTGCGGTCCGCCGGGTGCGCGTAGACGTCGAGCACCGCGAGGGCGTAGCGGCCGTTGGTCTCCAGCCAGTCGGCGAGCCGGTCGCGCAGCCTGAGCGTCTCCCAGGCGGGGAAGACCGCGTACGCGGCCAGCGCCAGCAGGCCGCCCAGCAGGGTCAGCGCCAGCCGGGCCTGCACGGTCTGCGACCAGCCCTCGCCCGCGATGCCGAGCAGGAAGACGACGTAGGCGGCGATGCACGCGGAGGCCACGCTGTAGCCCGTACGCATCAGCAGGTACATCAGGGCGATGCAGAGCACGGCCAGCGCCGCGCACACGTACGTGCCCGGGTGCACCAGCGCCACGAGCCCCCCGGCGAGCCACACGCCGACGACGGTCCCGGCGAAGCGCGCGACGCCCCGCGAGTAGGTCTGGGCGAAGTCCGGCCGCATGACCATCACCGAGGTCATCGGCGCCCAGTAGCCGTGCCCCAGGGGCAGCGCGGTCCCCAGGGCGTAACCGGTCAGGACCACCGCCGTCACCCGCACCGCGTGCCGGCCGATGGCCGAGGACCAGCGCGCCTCGCGCCGCAGGGCCCGCAGGCCGACGGGCACGAGCCGGGGCACGGAGGGGCGCAGCAGGTGGCGGTGCTCCCCGGCGGCGGCGGGCCCGGTCGACTCGACGCGCTCGTCGGCGGACTCGACGACCTCGGCGAGGAGCACCATCAGCCGCAGCGCGGAGCGGCGGGCGGCGCCGGTGAGGACGAGCCCGGACTCGTCGGGCACGTCCAGGGTGGCCATCACCTCCGGCGGCAGCCGCACCGGCTTGCCCCAGCGGACCGCGTGCGCCACCGCGTCCAGCACGACCGCGGCGGCAGCCAGCAGCTCCTGGGCCCGGTCCCGTTCGGGCCCTTCGGGGGGCGGGCCGAGGACGGGGTCGGCGAGCGAGGCCAGGACGGGCCGCAACCGCTCCGCCAGGCCCCGGGGGCCGCCGAGCTGGCCGGGCCTGCGGCGCGCCTGGCGGGGCGTCAGGGCGGCGGCACTGCGGGCGTCCATCAGCGGCTGGGGGTCGAAGCGGGCCTCCGGGTCGTGGCGGAGCCGGCGGGCGTAGTCGGCCTCGGCGGCCAGCGCGTCGGCGAGCGCGTCGCGCTGGCGCCCCCAGGGCCGGATCGGCAGGGCGAGGATGAGCGCCGCCTGCACCAGCCCGCCGAAGACGATGAGGGCCGCGTGGTGCAGCGCGCCGAGCACCGAGGTGGGCAGGGTGACGGTGAACAGCATGACGGCGACCATCTGCGAGGCCACCATCCCCGACACGGGCCCGATCGCCCACGCCATGCCCGCCAGCAGCGTCCAGACGGCCAGGAGCACGGCGAAGACCACGTGGTCGCCGATGGCCATGTAGCCCACGAACGTGCTGAAGCCCAGCCCGACCGACACGGCGAGCGCCAGCACCGGCCGCGGCCGCCAGCTGCGCTGGAAGGTGGCCAGCCCCGAGGCGAAGGCGCCGAAGGCCGACGAGACGGCCAGCTTGGGCGTGCCGAGCCACAGGGTGAGGCCGATGACGATCGCGACGCCGCACGCGCCGCGCAGCGCGACCAGCGGTTCCAGCTTGGTGCGCTCGATCGTCAGCCCGGCGCGTGCGGTGTCCTTCAGCGCGCTCGACCAGGTCATGCCCCGAGCTTACGGGGCCCATCCCGGCAAACCGGGACGAACCCCTCGCGGCGGCCGCTCAGCGGTGGTGCGGGAACCCCAGGTCGACGCCGCCGTCCTCGGGGTCGGGCCACCGGGTGGTGACGACCTTGCCCCGCGTGTAGAAGCGGACGCCGTCGTTTCCGTAGATGTGGTGGTCGCCGAAGAGCGAGTGCTTCCAGCCGCCGAAGGAGTGGTAGCCGACCGGCACCGGAATGGGCACGTTCACGCCCACCATGCCCGCCTCGGCCTCCAGTTGGAAGCGGCGGGCCGCGCCGCCGTCGCGGGTGAAGATCGCGGTGCCGTTGCCCCACGGCGAGGCGTTGACGATGGCCACGCCCTCCTCGTAGGTCTGCGCGCGCAGCACGCACAGCACCGGGCCGAAGATCTCGTCGCGGTAGGCGTCCGCGCCGGTCGGCACCTTGTCCAGCAGCGACAGGCCGATCCAGTGGCCGTCCTCATAGCCCTCGACGGTGAAGCCGGTGCCGTCCAGGACGACCTCCGCGCCCTGGGCGGCGGCTCCGCGGACGTAGGAGGCGACCTTGTCGCGGTGGGCCTTGGTGATCAGCGGGCCCATCTCGGACGTGGGGTCGTCACCCGGCCCGATCTTGATCTTCTCGGCGCGCTCACGGATCTTCGCCACCAGCTCGTCCCCGGTGCCGCCGACCGCGACGACCGCCGAGATGGCCATGCAGCGCTCGCCGGCCGAGCCGTAGGCGGCGGAGACGGCGGCGTCCGCGGCGGCGTCCAGGTCGGCGTCGGGCAGCACCAGCATGTGGTTCTTGGCGCCGCCCAGCGCCTGCACGCGCTTGCCGTGGGCGGAGGCCGTGGTGTGGATGTAGCGGGCGATGGGGGTGGAGCCCACGAAGGAGACGGCGGCGACGTCGGGGTGTTCGAGCAGCCGGTCGACGGCCGTCCTGTCGCCGTTGACGACGTTGAGGACGCCGTCGGGCAGGCCCGCCTCTGCGGCGAGCTCCGCCAGGCGGAGCGCGGCCGAGGGGTCCTTCTCGCTCGGCTTGAGGACGAAGGTGTTGCCGCAGGCGATGGCGAGCGGGAACATCCACATCGGCACCATGGCCGGGAAGTTGAAGGGCGTGATGCCCGCGACGACGCCCAGCGGCTGCCGGATCGAGGCGACGTCCACGCGGCTGGAGACCTCGGTGGACAGCTCGCCCTTGAGCTGCGTGGTGATCCCGCACGCCAGCTCGACGATCTCCAGGCCGCGGGCGACCTCGCCGAGCGCGTCGGAGTGCACCTTGCCGTGCTCGGCGGTGATCAGCTCCGCGAGCTCGTCGCGGTGGGCGTCCAGCAGCGCACGGTAGCGGAACAGCACCGCCGTGCGCGCCCCCAGCGACGAGCCGCCCCACGTCGCGTACGCGGCCTTCGCCGCCGCGACGGCCGTGTCGACCTCCTCGGCGGACGCGAACGCGACCCGCGTGGTGACGGCACCGGTCGCCGGGTCGGTCACCGGTCCGTACTCGCCGGAGGCACCCTCTACGGACTTGCCGCCGATCCAGTGGTTGACGGTCTTCATCTGCTGCGACCTCTCTTACGTCAAAGGTAACGACGGCGGGCGGCTGCGTTGCGCTCGTACTCCTCCCGGGCCAATACGGCCGCCGGGCGGGTCGCGGTCTCGGCGACAGGCACATCCCACCACGCCTGGGCGGGGGGCGCGCCGGACACTGTGTCGGCTGTTTTCGTCTCCACATAGACACATGTGGGCCGGTCGGAGGAGCGCGCCTCGGCCAGCGCCGCGCCCAGCTCGTGGACCGTACGGGGCCGCAGCACGCTCATGCCCAGAGAGGCGGCGTTGGCGGCGAGATCGACGGGCAGCGGGTCGCCGGTGTACGTGCCGTCGGGCGACCGGAAGCGGTAGGCGGTGCCGTAGCGCTCGCCGCCGACGGACTCGGAGAGGCCGCCGATCGAGGCGTAGCCGTGGTTCTGCACCAGGATCACCTTGATGGCGATGCCCTCCTGCACGGCGGTGACGAGCTCGGTCGGCATCATCAGGTACGTGCCGTCTCCGACCAGTGCCCACACGGGCCTGTCGGGGGCGGCCAGGCACACGCCGATCGCGGCCGGGATCTCGTATCCCATGCAGGAGTAGCCGTATTCGACGTGGTACTGGCGGCGGGAGCGGGCCCGCCAGAGCTTGTGCAGGTCGCCGGGGAGCGAACCGGCCGCGTTGATGATCACGTCCTCGTCGCCGACGACGGCGTCGAGCGCGCCGATCAGCTGGGTCTGGGTGGGGAGCCGCCCGTCGCCGTCGTCCCGCCAGGAGTAGACGTAGTCGACCGCCGCCTCCCACTCGCGCTTCCCGGCGGTGTACGCGCTCACGTACGCGTCCGGCACCCGGTGGCCCCGCAGCCCTTCCGCCAGCGCCTGAAGGCCCGTGCGGGCGTCGGCCACCAGGGGCAGCCCGGCGAGCTTGTGCGCGTCGTAGGCGGCGATGTTGAGGTTGACGAAGCGCACGCCGGGGGCGGCGAAGAGGGTCGCGGAGGCGGTGGTGAAGTCGCTGTAGCGGGTGCCGACGCCGATGACCAGGTCGGCGGCGCCCGCGAGGGCGTCGGCGACGGCGGTGCCGGTGTGGCCGATGCCGCCGACGTCGCAGGGGTGGTCGTGGCGCAGCGAGCCCTTGCCGGCCTGGGTGGAGGCGACCGGGATGCCGGTGGCGTCGGCGAGCGCGCGCAGCGCGTCCTCGGCCTCGCTGTGGTGGACGCCGCCGCCGGCGACGATCAGCGGGCGCCGGGCGTCCCGCACCGCGGCCACCGCCGCGGCCAGCCCGGCGGGGTCGGGGCCGGGGCGGCGCACGTGCCAGACGCGGCCGGCGAAGAACTCCTCCGGCCAGTCGTACGCCTCGGCCTGGACGTCCTGGGGCAGGGCGAGGGTGACGGCGCCGGTCTCCACGGGGTCGGCCAGCACCCGCACGGCCTGCAGCGCGGCGGGGATCAGCGCCTCGGGGCGCGTGATCCGGTCGAAGTAGCGGGAGACCGGGCGCAGGCAGTCGTTGACGGAGACGTCGCCGGCGCCGGGGTGTTCGAGCTGCTGCAGCACCGGGTCGGCGGGCCGGGTGGCGAAGGTGTCGCCGGGGAGGAGGAGCACGGGGAGGCGGTTGACCGTGGCGAGGGCGGCGCCGGTGACGAGGTTGGTGGCGCCGGGGCCGATGGAGGTGGTGACCGCGTGCGCGGACAGCCGGTCGCACTGACGGGCGTAGCCGACGGCGGCGTGGACCATGGCCTGTTCGTTGCGGCCCTGGAGGTAGGGCAGCCCGTCCCCGGTCTCCAGCAGCGCCTGCCCGATCCCGGCGACGTTGCCGTGGCCGAAGATGCCCCAGCAGGCGGCGACCAGGCGCCGGCGGTGGCCGTCGCGCTCGGTGTACTGGTGCGCGAGGAACTCCACCAGCGCCTGGGCGACGGTGAGGCGTCGGGTCATCGTCCTTGTTCTCCCTCGGGGTACAGCGGCAGCCGGGGATCGACGGGCCGCTCGGGCCAGGTGGTGCGGATCCAGGCGTGGTCGGGGTGGTCGCGGATGAGCCACTCCCGCTCGGCGCCGGGCCCGGCCATGACGTTGAGGTAGTACATGGCGTGCCCGGGCGCGGCGATGGACGGTCCGTGCCAGCCGTCGGGGATCAGCACCGCGTCACCGCTGCGGACTTCGGCGAGGATGTCGGTGCCCCCGTCCCGCGAAGGCGACACCCGCTGGTAGCCGACGCCGGCGGTGCCGCCGGGCGCCTCGGCGATCTCGAAGTAGTAGATCTCCTCGAGCTCCGACTCCTCGCCCGGGCGGTGCTCGTCGTGCTTGTGCGGCGGGTACGAGGACCAGTTGCCGCCCGGTGTGATGACCTCG
The DNA here is from genome assembly GCF_040638465.1 of Streptomyces sp. NPDC026206. Taxonomy (NCBI): domain Bacteria; kingdom Bacillati; phylum Actinomycetota; class Actinomycetes; order Kitasatosporales; family Streptomycetaceae; genus Streptomyces; species Streptomyces sp. NPDC026206. The sequence continues at coordinate 258,619 of NZ_JBEZYL010000005.1, read as the reverse complement.
ACCGCGATGAGCCGCTCGCACGCGAAGACCCCGGCGGCGGCGAAGTTGTTGACCTGCCGCGAGCAGTCGCCGGTGCCGCGGAGCTCGACGGGGACGGCGGAGGCGGGAACGTAGCGGGCGGGCAGCGCACGCTCGCAGCGCGCCCCCGTGAGCGCGAAACGGCCGCCCTGCGGGGAGGTCACGGTGACGTGCGCGTCACGCGGCACATAGGCGAAGTCGGTGACGGCCGCGAAGACGCTTTCGCGACCCCGCAGTTCGAAGGTGATGTCGTCGGCGGCGACCGTACAGCCGCCGCTGAGGGGCAGCACGATCCACTCGCTGTCGCCGGTGGGGAACTCGTGGCTGTCGCCGGGCGGGAGCGTCAGGACGCGCAGGGAGGAGTACGTCCAGCCGGCGCGCTCGGGGGCGATGTCCAGGTCGTACGCGCCGCCGGCGGCGGTGCCGGCGGGGAGATGGTGATCGGCTGACGTCATACGGTCCTCGTCTCTTGGTGGCCGGTACCCGCTGGTTCCTTCCCCCGACCCGCCCCTTCCCGTAACCGGGGCTCCGCCCCGGACCCCGGTCCTCAATCGCCGGACGGGCTTGATTGTTGCCCGGACCGGCGGAAAACCAGCCCGTCCGGCGCTTGAGGACACAGCACAACCAGCCCGTCCGGCGCTTGAGGACACAGCAGCACAACCAGCCCGTCCGGCGCTTGAGGACAGGAAACGGTGAAAGGGCGGGTAGGGGAAGGAACCCTCCGGCACGCGACAGCTCACAGCAGCCCCACCGCCGTATCGACCGCGGCCCCCACATCCCCGTCCACCGGATACAGCAGGGCCCGCCCCACCACCAGCCCCTGCACGGACGGCAGCGCGAGCGCGCCCCGCCACCGCTCGTACGCCGCATCCTGGTCCCCGCCCACGTCACCCCCCAGCAGCACCGCCGGCAGCGTCGACGTCTCCATCACCCTCGCCATGTCACCGGCGTCATCGGTGACCGGCACCTTCAGCCAGGTGTACGCCGACGTGGCGCCGAGTCCCGACGCGATGGCGATGGAGGTGGTGACGGCGTCGGCGCCGAGGTCGTTGCGGACCGTGGCTCCGACGCGCCGGGACAGGAACGGCTCCACGAAGACCGGCAGCCGGCAGGCGGCCATCTCGTCGATGGCGCGCGCGGCGGATTCCATCGTGGTCAGCGAGCCGGGGTCGTCGTAGTCGATGCGCAGCAGCAGCTTGCCGGCGTCGAAGCCCCGCCGGACCAGGTCGCCGGCGCGGGGCCCGGTGAAGCGGTCGTCCATCTCGAAGGAGGCGCCGAAGAGGCCGCCGCGGTTCATGGAGCCCATGACGACCTTGTTCTCCAGGGCGCCGAGCAGCAGCAGGTCGTCGAGGATGTCGGCGGTGGCGAGCACCCCGTCCACGCCGGGGCGCGAGAGGGCGAGGCACAGTCGCTCCAGGAGGTCGGCACGGTTGGCCATGGCCAGGCTCCGGCCGGCGACGTCGAGGGCGCCGCGCGCGGTGTGGTCGGCGGCGACGATCATCAGCCGGCCGCTGTCGCCGAGGAGGGGGCGGCGGGCCCGCCGCGCGGCGGCCTCGGCGATGGCCTCGGGGTGCCTGCTGCGGACCTTCGGCAGGTCGGCGATACGGATGGACGTCACGAGCGGCCCTCGGCTTCCATGGAACGGCCGCCGGCACGGCCACCGGAACCGGCATCGTGGCTGCGGTCACCGCCACCCAGGGCACCGGCATCGGCACCGGCACCGGCGCTGCGGTCACCGCCACCGGGGGCACCGGCACCGACGCAACCACCATCGGCACCCGCACCGCCGAGCAGCCCCTCGACCTCGTCGCGCCCCGGCATCGCGGCCGAGCACGCCAGCCGGGACGCGACGATCGCGCCCGCCGCGTTGGCGTACCGCACGGCGCGCTCCAGGTCCCAGCCCGCCAGCAGGCCGTGGCAGAGCGCGCCGCCGAAGGCGTCGCCGGCGCCGAGCCCGTTGACGACCTCCACGGCCATGGGCGGTACCTGCGCGGTGGTGCCGTCGCGGTGCACGGCGAGGACTCCCCGGGGACCCCGCTTGACGACGGCGAGCTCCACACCGGCGTCCAGCAGCGCCCGCGCCGCGGCGTGCGGTTCGCGTTCACCGGTGGCGACCTCGCACTCGTCGGCGTTGCCCACGGCCACGGTGGCGTGGGCGAGGGCCGCCGCGTAGTGCGGCCGGGCGGCGGCCATGGCGGCCGGTCCGCGGGCGCCACCGGCGTCGGAGGCGCCGCCCTCGCCGCCCCAGAACATCGGCCGCCAGTCGAGGTCGAAGACGGTGACGTCCCGCTTCGCCCGGGCTGCGAGCGCCGTGAGGGTCGCCGTCCGGCTGGGCTCCTCGCTCAGGCCCGTGCCGGTCACCCAGAAGATCCGGGCGGCGCGGATGGCGTCCAGGTCCAGCTCGGCGGCATGGATCTCCAGGTCGGGCGCCTTGGGGCGGCGGTAGAAGTACAGCGGGAAGTGGTCCGGCGGGTGGATCTCGCAGAAGGTCAGGGGCGTGGGGTAGGCGGTCACGGGCGTCACCCAGCGGTCGTCGACGCCGAAGTCGCGCAGGGCCCGGCGGACATAGCCGCCGAACGGGTCGTCACCGGTGCGGCTGATCAGCGCGGTGCGGCGGCCCAGCCGGGCGGCGGCGACCGCGACATTGGCCGCCGATCCGCCCAGGAACCTGCCGAACGTCTCGACCTCCGCCAGTGGCACCCCGGTCCGCAGGGGGTAGAGGTCCACCCCGGCCCGGCCCATGGTGATGAGGTCGTAAGGACCGGTCATGGTCTCCCCTCCGCCCTTCGGCTCCGGGGCTCAGGTCTAGCGGGCCGCGCACAGCAATGTCAAGCATTTGTCCTTACATAAGGACGTCACAGACAAGGGATTGACGTTACGTCCATATGTCCGGACGAAACCTTGACACTCCCCTGCCCAGCCAGGAAGCTACGGGCATCCCCAGCCTTGCCCGGTCAACGCCGACCGGCGAGAGGAGAGCCGCCGCATGGACGCCGCCGCCCGACCGCCTCTTCCCCCCGCCCTGAACCGGATCCGTGTCGGCTCCGCGCCGGATTCGTGGGGCGTCTGGTTCGCCGACGACCCGGCGCAGGTCCCCTGGGAACGCTTCCTGGACGAGGTGTCGGAGGCGGGTTACGAGTGGATCGAGCTGGGCCCGTACGGCTATCTGCCCACCGATCCCGCCCGGTTGCGCGACGAGACCGGCCGCCGGGGGCTGAAGGTCTCCGCCGGTACGGTCTTCACCGCCCTGCACCGCGGTCCCTCCGTCTGGGACGAGACGTGGGCGCAGGTCGCCCGGGTCGCCGGGCTGACCCGGGCGGTGGGCGCGCACCACCTCGTCGTCATCCCCTCCTTCTGGCGCGACGACAGGAGCGCCGAGATCATCGAGAGCCCCGAGCTCACCGCCGAGCAGTGGCGCCACCTCAACACCGGCATGGAGCGCCTGGCCGACGAGGTCATGGGCCGGTACGGGCTGTCCATCGCCGTGCACCCGCACGCCGACACCCACATCGACACCGAGGCCCATGTCGAGCGCTTCCTCGACGCCACCGACCCCGGCCTGGTCAACCTCTGCCTGGACACCGGGCACTACGCCTACTGCGGCGGCGACAGCGTCAAGCTCATCAAGACCTACGGCGAACGGATCGACTACCTCCACCTCAAGCAGGTGGACCCGGCGGTCCTGGCCGATGTGACCGGGCGGGGCACCGCCTTCGGCCCCGCCGTCCGGCAGGGCGTGATGTGCGAGCCGCCGCGCGGCATCCCGGCGCTGGAGCCCGTACTGACCGCCGCGCAGGGGCTCGGCGTGGACCTGTTCGCCATCGTCGAGCAGGACATGTACCCCTGCCCGCCCGACCGGCCGCTGCCCATCGCCCGGCGCACCCGCGCCTTCCTGCGCTCCTGCGGCGCGTAGCCCGGCGGAACGAGCCCGAGGAACGTGAGGAAACAAGCCATGAGAGACGGAACGCTCGGCGTAGCCGTGATCGGCACCGGCCGGATGGGCTCGGACCACGTCCGGCGCATCGACGAGGTCATCAGCGGGGCGCGGGTGGCCGCCGTCGTGGACCTCGACGGTGAGCGCGCCAAGGGGGTGGCGGCCCTCGTCGACGGCTGCGCCGCCTACACCGACCCGGCGGCCGCCATGGCCGCCGACGACGTCGACGCCGTGATCATCGCCTCCCCCGGCCCGGCCCACGAGGCGGCGCTGCTGGAGGCGTTCGCGCGTGACCTGCCCGTCCTGTGCGAGAAGCCGCTCACTCCGGACGCCGCCTCGGCCCTGCGGGTGGTGGAGGCCGAGACGCGGCTGGGGCACCGGCGGGTGCAGGTGGGCTTCATGCGGCGCTTCGACGCCGAGTTCGGGCAGCTGAAGGCGGTGCTGGACGGGGGCGGGCTCGGCCGGACGCTGATGCTGCACTGCACGCACCGCAACGCCTCGACGCCGCCCGGCTTCACCAGCCGGATGACGATCAACGACTCGGTGGTGCACGAGGCCGACGTCACCCGCTGGCTGCTGGGCCAGGAGATCACCGCCGTCACCGTCCTGCGGCCGGCTCCCTCGGCCGCCGCGCCCGAGGGGCTGAGCGACCCTCAGCTCGTCCTCTTCGAGACCTCCGGCGGCGCGGTCGTCGACGTCGAGATCTTCGTCAACTGCGGCTTCGGCTACCAGGTGCGCTGCGAGGCGGTCGGCGAGCACGGCACCGCGCGCGCCGGCGACGCGCACGGGCTGTACGTGAATGCCGCCGGCCGGTGGGGCGGGGAGATCGCCCAGGACTATGTCGTGCGCTTCAAGGACGCCTACGACCGGGAGGTGCAGGCGTGGGTCGACGCCACCCGGCGCGGCGGGGTCATCGGCCCCAGCGCCTGGGACGGCTACGCGGCCGCCGCCGTCTGCGAGGCGGGCGTACGGGCCCAGGAGAGCGGCGGTCGCACGGCGGTCACGCTCGCCGAGCGCCCGGACCTGTACCGGGCGGCGGACCGGAGTTGAGGGCCTCCGCCCCCGCCCGCACCGCCGTGGGTACCGACGACGAAACGGGGTGACGAAGCGATGACCAGTGACCTGCTGCGCGTCGGAGTGCTCGGCGCGGGCCGCATCGGATCGTTCCACGCGGCGGCGCTCGCCGTCGTGGCGGGTGTCGGCGAGCTGGTGATCGCCGACACCGAGCCCGCCAGGGCCGAGGCGCTGGCCGGGCGGGTCGCCGGGGCCCGCGCGCTCCGGTCGGCGGACGAGGTCCTCGCGGCGAGCGACGCGGTGGTCATCGCCACCGCCACCGCCGCCCACGCGGAGCTGATCGCCCGGGCGGCGCGGGCCGGACTGCCCGCCTTCTGCGAGAAGCCCCTCGCCCTGGACCCGGTGGGCACGGCCGCGGCCCTGCGCGAGGCGGAGGCGGCGGGCACCCTGCTGCAGATCGGTTTCCAGCGCCGCTTCGACGCCGGGTACCGGGCGGCGCGCGAGGCGCTGCGGTCCGGGGCGCTGGGGCGGGTGCACACCATCCGGTGCGTCAACTCCGACGCCGTGCCGCCGCCGGCGGAGTTCGTCCCGCTGTCCGGCGGCCTGATCCGGGACTGCATGGTCCATGACTTCGACGCGGTGCGGTGGCTGACGGGACGTGAGGTGGTGGAGGTGTACGCGCGGGGCAGCGACGGCGGCGCGGCCTTCTTCCGGGAGGCGGGCGACGTGGACACCGCCGCCGCTCTCCTCACCCTGGACGACGGCACGCTCGTCACGGTGACCGCCACCCGTTACAACGGCGCCGGGTACGACGTGCGGATGGAGCTGTCGGGCGAGCGCGACCAATGGGTGGTCGGGCTGGCCGGTCGTACGCCCATGACCTCGGCGGAGCCGGACGGTCCGGCGGCCCCCGAGCGGCCCTGGCCGGGCTTCCTGGAGCGGTTCGAGGACGCCTACCGGGCGGAGCTGGCGGCCTTCGTGCGGGCCGCGCGGGGCGAGAGGGACAATCCCTGCCCGGCGGTGGAGGGGTTGCGGGCGCTGCTGGTCGCGGAGGCGTGCGAGGTCTCCCGCCGGGAGAACCGGCCGGTGCGGGTGGAGCGGGACGTCGGCTGAGCCCCCGGGGGTCTGTTACCGAGTTACCTTCCTGTCACGGTCGTCACATCCGCGCGAACCTTCCGTCACAGAAGCCCGACAGCGCTCCGTCATGGTCACTCTCCGTCGTTGTCCGGGGACAGGCTGGCGATCAAGAACGGCAGCGTCGCGGCTCCCCCCACGGACCCCTCCGTGGCTGCGGCGCAGCGGAGAGGCGCGAGAGATGGCCGACCGTCGACTCTGGTCCTACAAGGAGATCGCCGCACATATCGGCGTGCAGACCGATACGGTGCGCTCGTACCGCAAGCACGGGCTGTTGCCCGCCCCCGACCGCACCGACGGCGGGAGACCGTACTGGTTCGCCGACACCATTCGGACCTGGGTGACCCAGCGCCCCGGCCGCAACGGGCGCGCACGCGGTCGGTCCTGACCCGCAGAAACCTTCAACCGCTCACCCCTTTACCCCCCGGGAATACCCCCGGGGGGTAAAGTGCTGACGGTGCCACACGGCACGAGCACGACACATTCCGAGGAGTACGCCCATGACCACCACCGTCTACAAGGTCACCGGCATGACCTGCGGCCACTGCGAGTCCGCGGTCACCGGCGAGATCTCCGCGCTCGGCGGCGTGACCTCGGTCGCGGCGGTGGCCGCCACGGGCCTGGTCACCGTGACCACCACCGCCCCGCTGGACGACGAGGCCGTGCGCGCCGCCGTGGACGAGGCCGGTTACGAGCTCACCGGACGGGTTTGAGCCATCCGGCCCCGGCGCCACCTTCACAAAATCCCCACAAGTAGGGTCTTGCCCTTTTACGTCCCCCTGCGCCAGGAGACCTAGATCACAGGCATTGGGAGGTAACCATCATGGGGGGACATTGGTCTAACCAGGCAGTGCCGGGTCGTCTTGGGGGACGGACCGGCCACGCGTGGCCGGGGCACGTACCCGGGGAGCTTTGAGCGGCCCTCCCGTACGTACGCGTCCCGGCAGATCGCGTCCGTCCGCTCCCGGCCGGATCCCGTGGGGGGAATCCGTGCCGGGGCAGGAAGGCGCCTCGCTCCAACCCGTGGGGGGATTGGAGTCGGGGCGCTTTTCACTTGCTGGGTACACGTACGCGAAGGCGCCCCGCACCTCATCGGTGTGGGGCGCCTTCGCGCGTACGGCTGCGGGCAGCCTCCCGGCGGTGGCCGGGGAGGGTCAGCGCTGCTCGACGGGGACGAAGTCGCGCTCGACGACGCCCGTGTAGATCTGGCGCGGACGGCCGATGCGGGAGCCGGGCTCCTTGATCATCTCGTGCCACTGGGCGATCCAGCCGGGCAGCCGGCCGAGCGCGAAGAGCACCGTGAACATCTCGGTCGGGAAGCCCATCGCCCGGTAGATCAGACCGGTGTAGAAGTCCACGTTGGGGTAGAGGTTGCGCGAGACGAAGTAGTCGTCGGAGAGCGCGTGCTCCTCCAGCTTCAGCGCGATGTCCAGCAGCTCGTCGGACTTGCCGAGCGCCGAGAGGACATCGTGCGCCGCCGCCTTGATGATCTTCGCCCGGGGGTCGAAGCTCTTGTAGACGCGGTGGCCGAAGCCCATCAGGCGGACGCCGTCCTCCTTGTTCTTCACCTTGCGGATGAAGGAGTCGACGTCGCCGCCATTGGCCTGGATGTCCTCGAGCATCTCCAGCACCGACTGGTTGGCGCCGCCGTGCAGCGGGCCCCACAGGGCGCTGATGCCCGCGGAGACCGAGGCGAACAGGTTCGCCTGCGAGGAGCCGACCAGGCGCACGGTGGAGGTGGAGCAGTTCTGCTCGTGGTCGGCGTGCAGGATCAGCAGCTTGTCGAGGGCGCTGACGACGACCGGGTCCAGCTCGTACTCCGCGGCGGGCACCGAGAAGGTCATGCGCAGGAAGTTCTCGACGTAGCCGAGGTCGTTGCGCGGGTAGACGACCGGGTGGCCGATCGACTTCTTGTAGGCGTACGCCGCGATCGTCGGCAGCTTGGCCAGCAGCCGGATCGTCGAGAGGTGACGCTGCTTCTCGTCGAACGGGTTGTGGCTGTCCTGGTAGAAGGTCGACAGCGCGCTGACCACGGACGACAGCATGGCCATCGGGTGGGCGTCACGCGGGAAGCCGTCGTAGAACCGCTTGACGTCCTCGTGCAGCAGCGTGTGCTGGGTGATCTCGCCCTTGAAGCTCGCCAGCTCGTCGACGGTGGGCAGCTCGCCGTTGATCAGCAGGAACGCCGTCTCCAGGAACGAGCTGCGCTCGGCGAGCTGCTCGATCGGGTAGCCGCGATAGCGCAGGATGCCCTGCTCGCCGTCGAGGTAGGTGACGGCGGACTTGTAGGCGGCGGTGTTGCCGTAGCCGGAGTCCAGGGTCACCAGACCGGTCTGGGCGCGGAGCTTGCCGATATCGAAGCCCTTGTCGCCGACGGTGCTGTCGACCACCGGGTAGGTGTATTCGCCGTCCCCGTACCGCAGTACTACAGAGTTGTCGCTCACGTCATCCCTCACCGACGTTGTGCCTCTTCTTCGAGGTGCCCTGACTACCCCTACCTTCCCCCATTTGGACGATGTACGTGCACTCGGGGTCGGCCATAGGGCCTAAAGACGGCACTGAGTGCCGTCCAGCCTGCCCATCCTGCCCCGTTCGCCCGGATTGGTAAACCGCTCGGAGACGAACACCACCTCAGCCGCCCCCCGCGAGCCGGTGATCCAGCGCCGTGAAACGCCTGCCCGCCGAGACCGTCCGCACCGCCTGGGCCAGCGCGCGCCGCGAGCCGACGAGGACCACCAGACGCTTTGCCCGAGTAACAGCCGTATAGAGAAGATTGCGCTGCAGCATCATCCAGGCGCCGGTGGTGACGGGGATCACCACCGCCGGGTACTCGCTGCCCTGGGAGCGGTGAATGGTCACCGCGTAGGCGTGGGCGAGCTCATCGAGCTCGTCGAAGTCGTAGCCGACCTCCTCGTCCTCGTCGGTGCGCACGGTCAGCCGCTGCTCGACGGTGTCCAGCGCCGTGACCACGCCCACCGTGCCGTTGAAGACGCCGTTCTCGCCCTTCTCGTAGTTGTTGCGGATCTGGGTGACCTTGTCGCCGACCCGGAAGACCCGCCCGCCGAAGCGCCGCTCGGGCAGGTCGGGCCGCGCGGGCGTAATGGCCTGCTGCAGGAGGCCGTTGAGGTTGCCCGCACCGGCCGGCCCGCGGTGCATGGGGGCCAGCACCTGGACGTCGCGGCGCGGGTCGAGCCCGAACTTCGCGGGGACGCGTCTGGCGGCCACGTCCACGGTGAGCCGGCCCGCCTCCTCGGTGTCCTCCTCGGCGAAGAAATAGAAGTCCGTCATCCCCTGGGTGATGGGCTGCACCCCGGAGTTGATGCGGTGTGCATTGGTCACCACACCGGACTGCTGCGCCTGCCGGAAGATGCGGGTGAGCCGGACCGCCGGGACGGGGCTGTGCGGTGCGAGGAGGTCGCGCAGCACTTCGCCGGCCCCCACCGACGGCAGCTGGTCCACGTCCCCCACGAGCAGCAGATGGGCGCCCGGGGCCACGGCCTTGACCAGCTTGTTCGCCAGCAGCAGATCGAGCATGGAGGCCTCGTCGACCACCACCAGGTCGGCGTCCAGCGGCCGGTCCCGGTCGTATGCCGCGTCACCGCCGGGCTTGAGCTCCAGCAGGCGGTGCACGGTGGAGGCGTCGGCGCCGGTGAGCTCGGACAGGCGCTTGGCGGCGCGGCCGGTGGGCGCGGCCAGCACGACCTTGGCCTTCTTGGCGCGGGCCAGCTCGACCACGGAGCGCACGGTGAAGGACTTGCCGCAGCCCGGCCCGCCGGTGAGGACCGCGACCCGGCTGGTGAGCGCGAGCCGGACCGCCTCCTGCTGCTCGGGCGCCAGCTCGGCGCCCGTGCGGTCCGCGAGCCAGGCCAGGGCCTTGTCCCACTCGACGTCCCCGAAGGCGCCCAGCCGGTCGTCCTCCGCGCGCAGCAGCCGCCTCAACTGCGCGGCCAGGGCCAGCTCGGCGCGGTGGAAGGGGACGAGGTAGACCGCCGTGACCGGCTCCCCGCCGTCCGGGCCGGGGACGCTCTCGCGGACCACCCCTTCCTCATCGGCCGCCAGTTCGGCCAGGCAGTCGATGACCAGGCCGGTGTCGACCTGGAGGAGCTTGACCGCGTCGGCGATCAGCCGTTCCTCGGGGAGGAAGCAGTGGCCCTGGTCGGCGGACTGGGACAGGGCGTACTGCATCCCGGCCTTGACCCGCTCGGGGCTGTCGTGCGGAATGCCGACGGACCGGGCGATACGGTCCGCGGTCAGGAAGCCGATGCCCCACACGTCGGCCGCGAGCCGGTAGGGCTGGTTGCGGACGACGGAGATGGAGGCGTCGCCGTACTTCTTGTAGATGCGCACGGCGATGGAGGTGGAGACGCCGACGCCCTGCAGGAAGATCATGACCTCCTTGATGGCCTTCTGCTCCTCCCAGGCGGCGCCGATGGACTTCGTGCGCTTGGGACCGAGGCCGGGGACCTCGATCAGGCGCTTGGGCTCGCTCTCGATGACGTCGAGGGTGTCCGTGCCGAAGTGGCTGACGATGCGGTCGGCGATGCGCGGTCCGATGCCCTTGATCAGGCCGGAGCCCAGATAGCGGCGGATGCCCTGGATGGTGGCGGGCAGCACGGTGGTGTAGTTCTCCACGGTGAACTGCCGTCCGTACTGCGGGTGGGAGCCCCAGCGCCCCTCCAGGCGCAGCGACTCACCCGGCTGCGCGCCGAGCAGCGAGCCGACCACCGTGAGGAGATCGCCGCCGCCGCGGCCGGTGTCGACGCGGGCGACGGTGTAGCCGCTCTCCTCATTGGCGTAGGTGATCCGCTCGAGGACCCCTTCGACCACAGCCAGTTGCACCATGCCCTGACGGTACCGCCGGGGTCCGACAGAGCGTTCGGGCCTGTGGATAGTGATGATTCCGCTTGAACGGGGCCGACGGGGCCTGCATGGCCGACGGGGGATGGACGGCGGGGCCGACGGGGCCGGGGGACCGGAAACAATCCGACCGGACCGATTCGAGGGGCCCGGCCGATGGCCGGGCCCCTCGGGTTCCCCCCGGAACCGGCTTCCTCCGAATCCCCCCGGATCCCTCCCCAGGAAGCCTGATGTCCGTAACGACTCACCGGGGCGCCGAGGAGTTGCAGCGATTTCGTGGCGTTATCATTCCGTTACGTACCGTAGGAACGTCGGTTCACTGCACATGGGTCCGGTACCGGTCCAGCACTTCGGCCAGCACTTCCGCGCCCTCCCGCCCCCACAGCCCCGGATTGAAGATCTCCACCTCGGCCGGCCCCGCGTAGCCCGCCGCGTCGAGCCGTGTCCGAAACCACCGCAGGTCCACGCACCCGTCCCCCAGCTGTCCCCGTCCCAGCAGGACGCCCTCGGGCAGGGGCGTGACCCAGTCGGCGAGCTGGAAGGCCGCGATGCGGCCGCCCTCCCCCGCCCGGGCGAGCTGGCCGCCGACCGTGTCGTCCCACCACAGGTGGTAGGTGTCCACGACGACGCCGACCTGGTCCGCGGGGAAGCGTTCGGCGAGGTCGAGGGCCTGCCGGAGGGTGGAGACCACACAGCGGTCGGAGGCGAACATCGGGTGCAGCGGCTCGATCGCCAGCCGCACGCCGTACCGGGCCGCGCAAGGGGCCAGCTCGGCGAGGGCCTCGGCCACCCGCTCGCGCGCGCCGCGCAGGTCACGGCTGCCGGGCGGCAGGCCGCCGGAGACGAGCACGAGGGTGGCGGTGCCGAGGGTGGCGGCCTCCTCGATGGCGGCCCGGTTGTCGGCGAGGGCCGCAGCCCGGCCCGCGGGGTCACCGGCGGTCAGGAAGCCGCCGCGGCACAGGCTGCTGACGGCCAGTCCGGCGCCGCGCACGAGGCGGGCGGCGGCCCGGGCGCCGTACTCCCGCACCGGCTCCCGCCACAGCCCGACCGACCGCACGCCCGCGGCGGCGCAGCCCGCCACGAGCTCGGGCAGCGACCACTGGCGCACCGTCTGCTGGTTGAGGCTGAACCGTTCGGGCGGCCCGCTCACCGCTCCACCCCGTGGACCGCCAGCAGGGCGGCCATCCGGGCCTCGGCCGCCTCCGGGTCCGGAAACAGGCCGAGGCCGTCGGCCAGTTCGTAGGCCCGGGCCAGGTGCGGCAGCGTCCGCGCGGAGTGCAGGCCCCCGGCCATCGTGAAGTGCTTCTGGTGCCCGGCGAGCCAGGCGAGGAGAACGATGCCCGTCTTGTAGCAGCGGGTCGGCGGCTCGAAGAGATGCCGGGCCAGGGGCACGGTCGGGTCCAGCACCGCACGGAAGCCCTGCCGGTCACCCGCGTCGAGCAGGCGCGCGGCGTGGGCCGCGAGCGGGCCCAGAGGGTCGAAGACGCCGAGCAGGGCGTCACTGTGGGCGCGCCCGTCGCCCTCGATGAGCCGGGCGTAGTGGAAGTCGTCGCCGGTGTAGCAGCGCACACCCGCGGGCAGCCGCCGCCGCAGCGCGCGTTCGTGCCCGGCGTCCAGCAGCGAGACCTTCACTCCGTCGACCTTGTCCGGGTGGGCGGCGACGATCCGCAGGAGCGTGCCGGTGGCCGCATCCGGATCGGTGCTGCCCCAGTAGCCCTCCAGCGCGGGGTCGAACATGGGGCCGAGCCAGTGGAGGATGACGGGTCCGGCCGTCTGGCGCAGCAGCCGTCCGTAAACCTCCTCGTAGTGGTCCGGTTGTGTGGCGACGGCGGCCAGGGCGCGCGAGGCCATGACGACGGCACGGGCACCCGTCGCCTCCACGACCGCCAGCTGTTCCTCGTAGGCCGCCGCGACGGCCTCCACCGGGCCGTACGGCGGCACCAGCTGGTCGGTGCCGGCCCCGCACACGATCCGGCCGCCCACCGCCGCGGCCTCGGCGGCGGAGCGCCGGATGAGCTCGGCGGCGGCCGGCCAGTCCAGGCCCGCCCCGCGCTGGGCGGTGTCCATCGCCTCGGCCACTCCCAGGCCGTGCGCCCACAGGTGGCGGCGGAAAGCGAGCGTGGCGTCCCAGTCGAGGCCGGCGGGGCCATGGGGGGTGGTGTTGCCGAAGGGGTTCGCGACGACGTGGGCGGCCGCGAAGAGCGCCCGGCTCGTGGGAGGCGGCCCCGGCGGCACGGGCGCGGCCCTGCGGGGCTGGTAGGGGCGCAGCGCCCCGCCGGCGTCCGGCAGCCGGATCACGGCGCGGGCTCCGGCACGGCCAGCCGGCGCCCCTCGGCGGCGGAGCGGCGGGCCAGCTCGGCCAGCTGCACCCCGCGGGCGCCCGCGAACAGGTCGAAGCGCCAGGGCTCACCGAGGGCCACATGGCGCAGGAACAGCTCCCACTGCGCCTTGAAGGCGCTCGTGGGCTCCCCGTCGTCCGGCACCTCGCGCCACTGCGCGCGGAAATCCTCGCCGGCGGGCAGGTCCGGGTCCCACACGGGCCGTGGGGTGGCCGAGCGGTGCTGTGCGCGGCAGTGCCGCAGCCCCGCGACGGCCGAGCCCTCGGTGCCGTCGACCTGCAGCTCCAGCAGCTCGTCCCGGTGCACCCGCACGGTCCAGGAGGAGTTGAACTGGGCGACGGCTCCGCCCTCCAGCTCGAAGACGGCATAGGCGGCGTCGTCGGCGGTCGCCTCGTAGGCGGTGCCCCGCTCGTCCCAGCGCCGGGGGATGTGGGTGGCCAGGTGCGCCTGGACGGAGCGTACGGGCCCGGCCAGCTCGCGCAGGACGTACTCCCAGTGGGGGAACATGTCGGCCGCTATGCCGCCGCCGTCCTGGGCCCGGTAGTTCCACGAGGGCCGCTGGGCGGGCTGCCGGTCGCCCTCGAAGACCCAGTAGCCGAACTCGCCGCGCAGCGACAGCACCCTGCCGAAGAAGCCGTCGTCGGCCAGCCGCTTGAGCTTGCGCAGCCCGGGCAGGAAGAGCTTGTCCTGCACGACTCCGTGCCGCACGCCGGCCTCCCGGGCGAGGCGGGCCAGGGCGAGGGCGCCCGCGTGGCCGCCGGCGGTCGGCTTCTCGCAGTACACGTGCTTGCCCGCCGCTATGGCCCTGCGTACGGCGCTCTCGCGGGCGGCGGTGACCTGCGCGTCGAAGTAGACCTCGACGGCCGGGTCGGCGAGGACGGCGTCGAGGTCGGTGGACCAGCGCTCGATGCCGTGGCGCGCGGCGAGCCCCGCCAGCTTCCGGCCGTCGCGTCCGACGAGGACCGGCTCGGGCCACAGCGTCGTGCCGTCGCCGGTGTCGATGCCGCCCTGCTCGCGCAGGGCGAGCACCGAGCGCACGAGGTGCTGGCGGTGGCCCATGCGACCGGTGACGCCGTTCATGGCGACGCGTATGTTCCTGACCGTCATCGGCGAGTTCCTCCCGTCTTCGGCACCAGGGGCATTTCCCACCGCGTTCCGGGGAAACCGATCACCATGAAGCTGGCCTTTTCCACCCTCGGTGTGCCCGGAATGCCCCTCCATGACGTGGCGCGGCTCGCCCGCACGTACGGCTACGACGGAGTCGAGGTGCGGGCTCATCCGGAGGAACCCGTCCACCCCGGGATCTCCCCCGCGCAGCGCGCGGCGGCGGCCGTCGGCTTCGCGGAGGCGGGGGTGGAGATCCTGGCCGTGGCCGGGTACGCCCAGGTCGCCGCGGCAGGTCCCGACGAGCCGGTCCTCGCGGAGCTGGACGGGCTGGTCCGGCTCGCCGCGGACCTCGGGGCGCCGTATGTGCGGGTGTTCCCCGGCGGCGGGGAGCTGCCCGCGCCGGAGGCCGACGCGGTGGCGGCGCGCCGCCTCGCCGCGGTCGCGCCGCTCGCCGCCGACACGGGCGTCCGCGTGCTGCTGGAGACGCACGACTCGCACCGCCGGGCACAGGACGCCGTGCGCATCCTGGGGCCCGTGGGACACGGAAACATCGGTGCGCTGTGGGATGTGCTGCACACCTGGCTGGGCGGGGAGGAACCGGCCGACAGCTACCCGCCCCTCGCCCCGCACCTGGGCTACGTACAGCTCAAGGACGTCGCCTCGGCGGAGGAGACCTCGCCGCTGCCGCTGGGCTCGGGCGTGCTGCCGCTCGGCGCCTTCGTGGGGACGCTCAGCCGCGCGGGCTGGGACGGCTGGCTGTGCTGGGAGTACGAGAAGCGCTGGCACCCGCAGGCGGCCGACTTCCCTCAGCTGGCGGGGCCGGGCGCGGAGTACCTGCGGGGCCTGATCGCCGCTGCCCCGCCAATGACGTGAGGGCGACCCCGCCCACCAGCAACAGCGCCGCGCACCACCGCAGCGGGCTCACCGCCTCCCCCAGCAGCAGCGCCGCCGACGACATCCCGAAGACGGGCACCAGCAGCGTGAAGGGCGCGACGGCGGAGGCGTCGTAGCCGCGCAGCAGGAAGCCCCAGGCGCCGAAGCCGAGCACGGTGGAGACCCAGGCGACGAAGAGGACCGCCCCCACACCGTCGGCGTCCAGGGAACGCAGCGCCTCGGCGTCGGCGTGCGGCCCCTCGAAGACGAGGGAGAGCAGCAGCAGCGGAAGCACCGGGACGCAGCTCACCCAGACGATGAAGCGCAGCGCGTCCGGCGGCGCCGCCTTGCGGGTCAGGACATTGGACACACCCCACAAGGCCGCCGCGAGCACCACGAGGGCGAAGCCGGGGAGCGGGCCGGAGGTGCCCTCGTCGACGGCCGCCACCGCGATGCCGGCCAGGGCCACGCCCATGCCCAGCACCCGGGCCCGGCCCATGCGTTCGCCCAGGGCGGCCATGGCGAACAGGGCCGTGAAGACCGCCTGGACCTGGAGCACCAGCGAGGACAGCCCGGCCGGCATCCCGGTCCGCATCCCGATGAACAGCAGCCCGAACTTTCCCACGCCGAGCACCAGCCCCACTGCGATGATCCACCTCCACTTCACCGGTGGCCGGCCGGCGAAGAAGACGGCGGGCAGGGCGGCGGCCAGGAAGCGCAGCGCGCAGAACAACAGCGGCGGGAAGTGGTCGAGCCCGATGTCGATGACGACGAAGTTGACCCCCCACAGGGCAGCCACGAGAACGGCGAGGGCGATGTGCAACGGACGCATGCGAGGAGCATCACGGCTGCCGACCGTGTAGCACCAGCACACATTTCTACATGATGGGATTCAGCGATACTCAAACCAGCGATACTCAAACCAGCGATACTCGAACCACGGGAGTCGGAACGCATGTTGGACCTGTCCCGCCTGCGGGCTCTGCACGCCGTCTCGGTGCACGGCTCGGTCAGCGCCGCCGCCGTCGCCCTGGGATACACCCCCTCCGCCGTATCGCAGTCCATCACCAAACTGGAGCGGGAGACCCGCACCACCCTGCTGGAGCGCCGGGGGCGGGGGGTGGCGCTGACCGACGCGGCGGTCCGGCTGGCGCAGACCGCCCAGGAGCTGCTGGCCATGGTCGAGCGGGCGGAGACCGAGCTGGAGGAGCGGCGCGGGCTGCCGGCGGGCCGTCTGGTGGCCGGGGCGTTCGCGTCGGCCGCGCGGGGGCTCCTGCCGGGTGTGCTGGCCGCCCTCGGCCGCGAGCACCCCGCCCTGGACGCGCGCCTGGTGGAGGTCGATCCGCACCTGTCGGTGGACCTGGTGGCCCAGGGGGTGCTCGACATGACGGTCACCTTCGAGTGGGACATCACGCCCCTGCCCGCCCCGGAGGGGCTGGGGCGGGCGCGGATCGGCGACGACCTCTGCGACGTCCTGGTGCCCCGGGGCCACGCGCTGGCCGGGCGCGATCGACTGCTCCACACGGACCTCGCGCAGCAGCGCTGGATCGGCCAGCCGGCCGGCACCGTCTGCCACGACTGGCTCGTGCGCACCCTGCGCGCCGCCGGCAGCGAGCCGGACCTCGCCTACCAGGCCGCCGAGAACCACACCCAGGTCGCGCTCGTCGCGGCCGGCCTGGGCATCGCGCTCATGCCCCGGCTGGGCCGCGGCCCACTCCCGGAAGGAGTGCTGGCCGTCCCGCTCGAACCCGCTCCCGTGCGACGGCTGTTCGCCTACTGGCGCACCGGCGCCGCCCGCCGCCCGGCGATCAGTGAGACCGTGCGCCTGCTGCGCGAGCACTGGCCCGAGCGCACCGGGTGACATGTCGTTTTGATCAGTCGCTTAAACCGTATGATGAACGCTCTTCGAGAGGGCGGCACATGTCGGTGGAGACCAAGGAACGGCTGATCACCGCGGCGGGCACGGTCCTGCGTACGCAGGGGTACGGCAAGGCCAGCGCGCGGACGATCGCCAGGGAGGCCGGCGTGAACTCCGCGCTGATCTTCTACCACTTCGGCGGTGTCGACCCGCTGCTGTTCGCCGCGCTCGACCGCTCCTCCGCCGAGCGCATGGAGCGGCACACCGCCACCGTCGCCGACGCGCGCACGCTGGAGGAGCTCGCCGAGCGGGCCACCCGCATCTACCGCGACGACCTGGAAGGCGGCCACATCACGCTCCTGTCGGAGCTCGTCGCCGCCGCCGTCGCCAAGCCGGAGCTGCGCGAGGGGATCAGGGTCCGGGTCGAACCGTGGCTGGCGTTCATGGAGGAGACCCTGGAGCGCGTCATCGGCGGCACCGCGCTGGCCCGGCTGACGCCCCCGCGCGACCTGGCCAACGCCGCGGTCACCTTCTACCTCGGGGTCAACCTCTTCACCGTGCTGGACGCGGACCGCTCCCGTACCGAGTCGGTCCTCGCGATGGTCCGCCGGCTCGCTCCCCGCGCGAAGCTGCTGGCCACCCGCCCGCCCGCGCGGTTCGGCAGGGCACGCGGCTTCGGCAGGGCCCGCGGCGCCGCGGGCTAGGCCGGTGCGCGAGCGCCCTGGCCGGACGGCTCCGGCGCGCGGTCCGTCCCACGGGCGTGCTGCCGCCGGGGCAGGCGTCCGGGGCGTGCGTCACCGTCCGCAAACCCTCCCGCACGCCTGGCGTGCGCTCGTGGCCGTCCGGTAACTGTGGACGCTCGCAGGATGTCTGGGGGAGAACATGCGCCATCGCGCGCTGCCGGAGGCGCTGTTCGCGCTGGCCGTCCTGTACGGATCGTGCGCGCTGACCGGCTGCCAGGTCCCGGCCCGCGCCGGGGCGGAGAGCGTCGCCCCGGGCGAGGAGGCGGCCATGTCGCCGACGTGGCCGGGGCGCGGCGCGACGTTCCTGGGCCGGGGCTCCTGTGCCGGCCGGGGCGGGCCGGACTTCGGGGAGGTGGACTGCGCGAGCGAGCAGGCCACCGCGAGCGTCCTCGCCCGCTACTACGGCCCGCGGTCCGGCGGTCCGCGCTGCCCCGGCACCACGGACTTCGTCCTGCACATCACGGCCGTCAACACCGGTACCTCGGAGTCGGCGAGCGCCCCGGAGGGCTACGCCTGCATGCGGAACCTGCGGCCCCCGCACCCCGGCGACCCGGGCCGGGGCGGCGGCCCGCTGACGGTCACGGGCGACTGCGTGTACACCGAGCGGCGCGGGGTGGTGAAGGAGACCGCCTGCGAGGGCTCGCGGGGGCGGGCCCCGGAGTTCCGGGTGGAGGAGACGGCCGGTACCCGCGAGGACTGCCCGCCGGACACCGACCTGTACGTCCAGGTGGGCGGTGGGGCACCCGTGGGGTGCGCCCGCCGCCTCTCCTGAAAACGCGGTGCGGTTACGGCCGCAGTACGGACTTCTGCTCCACCGGCGTGCGGTCGAGCTTGGCGTCGTAGGGCGCCAGCGGCTTGGCGTGCCGGTCGTCCTTCTGCACGGCCGCGGGGGCGACGCCCGCCCAGCGCAGGACCTCGGCCGTGGCCACGGACCGTTCGTCAGCGACGAGATCGGAGATCTTGCTGCCGTGGTTGCCGCCCGGCGCGTAGAACCGGAAGTCGTGCCGGGCCTCGGCGTTACGGCCCAGGCGGAACGGTTCAGCGCTCCACGGGTCGTTCTGCCCGTAGACGAACAGCATGCGCTTGCTGTCGTCACGCACCCAGCGGTCGACGTCCGCCATCGCGCCGTTGCGGAACTTCATCGCTATGTCGCGCGGTACGTAGTTGCGCGGCTGGTATATCCCCGGGTACCGCAGCAGGCCCTTGAGGTGCGGGGACTTGAAGGTCGGGGCGCCGAGCTCGGTGCCCGCCTGGTAGTAGTACGGCGTGAACTGCTCCAGGCCCTGGTCGGTGTAGGCGTCGAAGCCGGAGATCTCGTCGATGAACTTGTAGAGCTGGTCCGTCGGCGCCTTGGTCGCGGGCACGGTCTTGCAGTCGCTCTGCAGGTGGTACTGCCAGAACGCCCACACCAGGTCGAGGACGACGTTCTCGTAGGCCTTGTCGGCGCTGCCGACGACCTTGAAGGTCTTGCCGCCCTCGTCGGCCCACTTCTGGTAGCGCGCCACGATCTCGTCGCGGCGTACGAGCGCCTCGCGCTGCACCGACTCCAGCTGCGTGCGGCAGGCCTTGTCGCCGACGCCCGCGAAGAACCGGTCGTAGGCGGAGTCCTCGTTGTTGACCACGTCGTTGGGTGCGACGTAGGCGACGGTGCCGTCCATGTCATTGGGGTAGAAGCGGCGGAAGTAAGTGGCCGTCATGCCGCCCTTGCTGCCGCCGGTGGCCAGCCAATTCTTGCCGTAGACCGGCTTGAGTGCCCGGTAGAGGCGGTGCTGGTCGCTGGCCGCCTGCCAGATGTCGAGCTTGGACCAGTCGGCCGGCTGCGGGCGGGACGGGGTGAAGAACCGGTACTCCATCGACACCTGGTTGCCGTCGACGATCCGGGCCGGCTCGCTGCGGGACGGGTTGGTGGAGACGTTGTATCCGGAGGTATAGAAGACGGTGGGCCGGTCGGTCGCCTTGTGCAGCAGCGTGAAGCGCTGCTGGAAGGTGCCCTTGGCCGGGTTCTTGTGGTCGACGGGCTGCTGATAGTTCAAAACAAGGTAGCGGTAGCCCTCGTAGGGCTTCTCCTCGACGAAACTCATCCCGGGAATCTTCAGGATGCGTTCCTTGATGTCCGGCACGGTCGCGGCGCTCGCCGCACCTGCCGTCGCGCCGCCGGCTCCGATTGCCCCTATGGACATCGTCAGCGCCAGCAGCCATCTGAGAGCCTTGCGCATGCGCCCTCCCCTGGGTTCGCAAAGGTCGCCGCGAACCTACCTGGGGCAACATCCGCCACGCCAGAGTCAATCGGTGGTGATCTTGGCGTAGCGGACGACGAGGGCGCCGTTCTTGAACGTGCGGATACGGGCTGGGGAAGCCCGCCTTGAGCCCCGGCTCGTAGGTGCCGCGCCCCATGACCACCGTGTCGAAGTCCCGGTTCCCGGGCCCGAGCCCGAGGTGCGGGCGCACATGGCCGGGCAGGGCGGCGGGGTGGCTCGCTGCGAGCGAGGCGGTGAAGTCCTCGTCCAGGACGGGTACATGAAGTCGTACTCGCCGTCCGGCCCGGCGATGCACCCGTCGAGGAGTATGGAGATGAGGTACGTGAGCTGGCGCAGGGGTCCCCGCTCCTGCGGCAAAGATCACTCCACCGTCAACCTACGGCACCCACCCGCCGGACCGGCACCGTCCCGCCCGTGAAGGCCCGCCACAACCCGGCGTACCGCCCGTCCCGCGCGAGGAGTTCGACGTGCGTACCGTCCTCCACGACGCGGCCGTGGTCGAGGACGACCACGCGGTCCGCGCGGGCGGCCGTGGTCAGCCGGTGCGCCACCACCAGGGTCGTGCGCTTGCCGGCGAGCCGGTCCGTGGCCTGGTTGACCAGCGACTCGGTCGCCAGGTCCAGCGCGGCCGTGGCCTCGTCCAGCAGCAGGATGTCGGGGGCGACCAGCTCGGCACGCGCCAGGGCGATCAGCTGCCGCTGACCGGCGGAGAGGTTGCGGCCGCGCTCGGCGACCGTGTGCAGATAGCCGCCGTCCAGCGTGGCGATCATCTCGTGCGCACCCACCGCCCGGGCCGCCGCCTCGACCTCGGCGTCACCGGCGTCCGGACGGCCGTACGCGATGGCGTCGCGCACCGTCCCAGGGAAGAGGTAGGGCTCCTGCGGGACGACGCCGAGCCGGTGGTGGTAGGCGACCGGGTCCAGCTCGCGCAGGTCGTGGCCGTCGACCAGGACGGCACCGGAGGTGGGGTCGTAGAAGCGGGCGACCAGTTTCACCAGCGTGGACTTGCCCGCGCCGGTCTCGCCGACGAAGGCGACGGTCTGCCCGGCCGGGATCGTCAGCCGGATACCGGAGAGCGCGGGCCCCTCGTCGCCGGCACCGTAGTGGAAGCGCACGTCGTCGAAGACGACCTCGCCGCTCAGCTCCCGTACCGGCCGCGGCCGCGCCGCCACCGGCGTCGTCGTCGGCTCGCGCAGCAGGCCCTGTACCCGGCCCAGGGAGACCGTGGCCTGCTGGTAGCCGTCGAAGACCTGCGAGATCTGCTGGACGGGCGCGAAGAACAGGTCGATGTAGAGCAGGTACGCCACCAGCGCGCCCGCCGTCAGCGTGCCGTCGCTCACCCGACCCGCGCCCACGATCAGCACCGCGGCCGCGGCGACCGACGACAGCAGCTGGACGAACGGGAAGTACACCGAGATCAGCCACTGGCCGCGCACGCGCGCCTGCCGGTAGGCCGCGCTGCGCTCGGCGAACCGGCGGGCGCCGGTGCCCTCGCGGCGGAACGCCTGCACGATGCGCAGGCCGGCGACGCTCTCCTGCAGATCGGCGTTGACGACGCCGACGCGCTCGCGGGCGAGCTCGTACGCCTTGACGCTCTGCCGCCGGAAGTAGAACGTGCCGAGGACGAGCGGGGGCAACGTGGCGAGGACGACCAGGGCCAGCTCCACGTCGATGACGAGGAGCGCGACGAGGATGCCGAAGAAGCTGAGAACGGAGACGACGGCGGTGACCAGGCCGGTCTGCAGGAATGTCGACATGGCGTCGACGTCCGTCGTCATCCGGGTCATGATCTTGCCGGTGAGCTCGCGCTCGTAGTAGTCCAGGCCGAGCCGCTGCAGCTGGGCGAAGATCTTCACGCGCAGCGCGTACAGCACGCGTTCGCCGGTCCGCCCGGTCATCCGCATCTCGCCGATCTGCGCGGCCCACTGCCCGAGGACGACGAGCAGCGCGAGCGCGGACGCCGCCCACACGGCGCCCAGCGCCATGCGCTGGACGCCCTGGTCGATGCCATGCCGGATCAGTACGGGCAGCAGCAGACCCGCGACCGCGTCGACGGCCACGAGCAGCAGGCTGACGAGGAGCGGCGCCCGGAACCCGCGCAGCAGCTGCCGCAGACCGTACGACTCCTCGGGGCGCGCGGCCCGCTCCTCCTCCACGTCGGGGGTGTCGTCGGCGGGCGGCAGGGCGTCCACCTTGGCGAGCAGCTCGGGCGTGGCCGGCATCCCGGCGAGCACGCCGTGCCCGTGCCCGGGAACGTCCGGGCTCTCCCTGCGCACCCACAGGGCGGGCGTGACGCCGTCGACGACGGTGCGGCCGCCCTTGCCGGGCGTGCGGTCGCGCCGGGTGTCCATGGGGTACCCGGCCGGCCCGGTGGCGGCCGCCTCGCCGCCGAAGGCCCCGGCGAGCACCGGTTCCGTGAGCGCCCCGTCCCGGCTGACCAGGGGGCCCGAGCCCGCTTCGCCACCGGCCGTCAGCTGTCGCCGCGGGCCGTCGGCCGCCGTCCCCGCGGGCCCGCCCGGGCCGTCGGGTGCGGGCGGCGCGGGCGCGGGTGTGCCCGTCCCCACGGCCCCCGCGGGATCCTTGGCGACGCCCGCCAGCTCCTCCGGGTCCGTCAGGAGGCGCCGGTACAGCTCACAGCGGCCCTGAAGCTCGTCGGCGGTGCCGATGTCGGCGAGCCGGCCGCCGTCCAGCACCGCGATCCGGTCGGCCAGCGCGAGCGTCGAGGCGCGGTGGGCGATGAGCAGCGTCGTACGGCCGGCCATGACGCCGCGCAGGGCCTCGTGGATCTCGTGTTCCACGCGCGCGTCGACCGCCGACGTCGCGTCGTCCAGGAGCAGCAGCCGCGGGTCGGTCAGGATCGCCCGGGCGAGGGCGATGCGCTGGCGCTGGCCGCCGGAGAGGCTCAGGCCCTGCTCGCCGACCTCGGTGTCGTAGCCCTCGGGCAGGGCGCTGATGAACCCGTCCGCCTGCGCGGCCCGTGCCGCGGCCCGTATCTGCTCGTCGGTCGCGTCCGGGGCGCCGTAGGCGATGTTGTCGCGGACGCTGTCGGAGAACAGGAAGCTGTCCTCGGGCACGAGCCCGATCGCGGCGCGCAGCGAGGAGAGCGTCAGCTCGCGTACGTCCTGGCCGCCGATCCGCACGGCACCGGAGGTCACGTCGTAGAAGCGCGGCAGCAGGAGGGCGAGTGTGGACTTGCCGCTGCCGGAGGCGCCGACCACGGCCACCGTCTCGCCGGGCTCGACACGCAGGGTGAGGCCGTCGAGGACGGGGCGCTGGGGGTCGTAGCCGAAGGTGACGTGGTCCAGCTCGACCGTCGCGGGGGCGTTCGCCGGCAGCTCGCGCGCCGCGGCGTGCTCCTGTACCACCGGCTCGGTGTCGATGAGCTCCAGGACGCGCTCGACGCCCGCGCGCGCCTGCTGACCGACGGTCAGGACCATGGTCAGCATGCGCACGGGTCCCACGAGCTGCGAGAGATAGGTCGAGAAGGCGACGAACGTACCGAGCGTGACCTGTCCGCGCGTGGCCATCCACCCGCCGAGCGCCAGCATGGCGACCTGCCCGAGGGCGGGCACGGCCTGCAGCGCGGGGGTGTAGCGGGAGTTCAGCCGGACCGTGCGCAGCCGCCCGGCGAAGAGCCTGCGGCTGACCTCACGGAGCTTCCCGGCCTCCTGCGCCTCCTGCCCGAAGCCCTTGACGACGCGGACGCCCGTCACGGCGCCGTCCACGACGCCCGCGACGGCGGCGGCCTGGCCCTGGGCGTACCAGGTGGCGGGGAAGACCTTGGTGCGGCTGCGCTGGGCGAGGAACCAGATGGCCGGGGCCACGGCGAGCGCGACGACGGTCAGCAGCGGCGAGAGGACCGCCATCACGATGAGCGAGATGACGAAGAGGAGGATGTTGCCGATCATCATCGGCAACATGAACAGCAGGCCCTGGATCAGCTGGAGGTCGCTGGTCGCGCGGCCGACGACCTGGCCGGTGGAGAGCTCGTCCTGCCGCTTGCCGTCCAGGCGGGCGAGGCTGGCGTACATCTCGGTGCGCAGGTCGTGCTGGACGTCGAGCGCGAGCCGGCCGCCGAAGTAGCGCCGGACGTAGGTCAGGGCATAGACGACGACCGCCGCGACCACCAGGAGGACGGCCCAGGGCGCCAGGGGGCGCTGGTGGGAGCCGATGACGTCATCGATGATCAGCTTGGGTATGAGGGGGACGAGCGCCATGACGGCCATGCCGGCGAGGGAGGAGCCCAGCGCCAGCAGTACCGTGCCGCGGTACCGCCAGCAGTACGACGTGAGCCTCCTGGCCCACCCCTGACCGGTTGTTTCCGTCGCCGCCACCCGAGACCTCCCGCTGCCCCGCTCCCCTGTCTGACGGAAGGCCCCAACGCTTTGCTGTACGAATTTCATCCCATCGCAAGAAAAATGCCTGGCCGGGCGGTCACAGGCAGGGCAACGTCGAGCCCGTCCGGCGTTTGAGGACCGGGGTCCGGGGCGCGGAGCCCCGGTTACGGCCTCAGCCGCGCGAGGCGGCGATCTGCCGGGACATGATCGTCGTCAGCTCGTACGCCGCGTGGGACGCCGCCACCGACGTGATCTCGGCGTGGTCGTAGGCCGGGGCGACCTCGACCAGGTCCGCGGAGACCAGGTTGCAGGAGGACAGCCCGCGGATGATCTCCAGCAGCTCGCGGGAGGTCAGGCCGCCCGCCTCGGGCGTACCGGTGCCGGGGGCGTGGGCCGGGTCCAGGACGTCGATGTCGATGGAGATGTACAGCGGGCGGTCGCCGACGCGCTGGCGCAGCTGGTCGGCGATCTCGTCGACGCCGCGCCGCATGACGTCGGCGGAGGTGACGATGCCGAAGCCCATCTTCTCGTCGTCGGTGAGGTCCTTCTTGCCGTACAGCGGGCCGCGCGTGCCCACGTGCGACAGCGCCTCGGTGTCGAGGATGCCCTCCTCGACGGCCCGGCGGAACGGCGTGCCGTGGGTGTACTCGGCGCCGAAGTAGGTGTCCCAGGTGTCCAGGTGCGCGTCGAAGTGCAGCAGGGCGACGGGGCCGTGCTTCTTGGCCACCGAGCGCAGCAGCGGCAGCGCGATGGTGTGGTCGCCGCCCAGGGTCATCATGCGGGCGCCGGTGCCCAGCAGGTCGTCGGCCGCGGCCTCGATGGTCTCGACGGCCTCGTCGATGTTGAACGGGTTCGCGGCGATGTCACCGGCGTCCGCGACCTGCGCGAGCGCGAAGGGCGAGGCGTCCTGGGCCGGGTTGTACGGGCGCAGCAGGCGGGAGGCCTCGCGGATGGCGTTGCCGCCGAAGCGGGCGCCGGGGCGGTAGGAGACGCCGCTGTCGAAGGGCACGCCGACGACGGCGACGTCGGTGGTGCCGACCTCGTCGAGGCGGGGCAGCCGGGCGAAGGTCGCGGGGCCCGCGTAGCGGGGGATGCGGGAGGAGTCGACGGGGCCGCGCGGTTCACGGGGGGCGGGGGTGCTCATGCTTGAGGCCTCTCGGATCACGGACGGGGCGCCGACGGGTCACGGTCACGTCAACGCCGGAGCAGCGGCGATGGACGTACCCGAGGGTAGGCAGGGAGGCGGATTCCGCACATGTACGGAACTGAAGGGTCCGGCCTCGCCATATGGACATGGCGTCCATCGCGCGCTCCAGGGGGAGAATGAGCCCATGCCGATAGCACCCAGCCGTACCGAACTGATCGATCACCTCGTGCGTACGCGTATCGCGGGCCTCGTCGCCACTCCCCGCGAGAACAACCTCGACCACTACCGAAGGCTGGCGCAGGGCGACCGGCTGTACTGGTTCGGCCTGGAGCTCGGCGACCGCTGGAGGGACGAGCAGGACGTCCTGGCCGTCATGGCGGAGCGCTGCGGCGTCAGCGACGACCTCGCCCACCGCGCGGGCCAGGACACGATCGACCCGGAGCTGACGGTGGCCGCGCTGGAGCGGATGTCGGCGTTCCTGCGCAAGGCGGCGGAGGGCGGGCACCGGGTGCTGTTCGCCACCGGGCACCCGGGCGGGCTGCTCGACGTGCACCGGGCGACGGCGGCCGCGCTGCGGGCGGCGGGATGCGAGATCGTCTCGATCCCCGGCGGGCTGCGGGCGGACGACGGCTCGGTGTACCAGGTCGCCGACGTGGCGGTGTACGAGCGTGGTGCGACGCTGTGGCACACGCACTCCCCGGCCCCGATGGCCGCGATCCTCGACGGCCTGCGTCACGAGGGCAGTCCGCTGCCGGACCTGGTGGTCGCCGACCACGGTTGGGCGGGCTGTGCGGCGCAGCAGGGCATCGACACGGTGGGCTACGCCGACTGCAACGACCCGGCGCTCTTCCTCGCCGAGGCGGAGGGCACGCTGCAGGTGGCGGTGCCGCTGGACGACCACGTCCTGGACCCGCGCTTCTACGAGCCGATGACGGCGTATTTGCTGGATGCGGCGGGGCTGCTGTAACCGGGGCTCCGCCCCGGATCGAGGACCGGGGCCCGGGGCGGAGCCCCGGTTGCGGGAAGAGGCGGGGAGGGGAAGACCACAGGTCCTAGCCTCCGTGCCGCAGCCGGCCGTTCCAGCCCCGCACCGCCAGCCACGAGCCGCCGTACAGCGCGGCGGCCTCGAAGACCCGCAGGGCGAGCCCCGACATCAGCCGAGAGGTGCCGGTCAGCTCGACCACCTCGGCGTGCCAGAAGAACGCGAGGACGATGCCGAGGAGGATGACGGCGCCGCCCCCCACGATCAGCATGCCTCTGAACGCCATCCCCATCGGCGCCGGCGTAGTCGTCATGTTGCCCCTCCCCTATGACTTCTGACGGTCAATCACAAGGGTAACGGCCCCGGGATCACCGCGGCACGCGAACGACTCCCTCCTGGATCACCGACACCGCAAGCTGTCCGTCGGCGGTGAAGATCCGCCCCCGGGCGAGCCCCCGGCCGCCCTGGGCGGTGGGGCTCTCCTGGTCGTAGAGCAGCCATTCGTCGGCCCGGAAGGGGCGGTGGAACCACATGGCGTGGTCCAGACTCGCGCCGACGACGTCGCCGACGGCCCAGCCGCCGCGCCCGTGGGCGAGCAGGACGGAGTCCAGGAGCGTCATGTCGGAGACGTAGGTGGCCAGGCAGATGTGCAGCAGCGGGTCGTCGGCCAGTTTGCCGTTGGTGCGGAACCACACCTGCGACCTGGGCTCGCGCGGCTCGCCCACGCTGGCGAACGGCGGCTCGTCCACGTACCGCAGGTCGACCGCGCCGCGCGCCTCCAGGATCCGTTCGACCACGGCGGGGCCGCCGAGGCGGTCGGCGTGGCGGGACAGCATCTCGGCGGGGGTGGGGAGGGTGAGCGGGTCCGGTGCGGGCGGCATCGGCTCCTGGTGCTCCAGCCCCTCCTCGTGCTCCTGGAAGGAGGCGGAGAGGTGGAAGACGGGCTGTCCGTGCTGGACGGCGACCACCCGCCGGGTGGTGAAGGAGCGTCCGTCGCGGATGCGGTCGACGGTGTAGACGATGGGCACCTCGGGGTCGCCGGGGCGCAGGAAGTAGGAGTGCAGGGAGTGGGCGGGCCGGTCGCCGGGGACCGTGCGCCCCGCGGCGACCAGAGCCTGAGCGGCCACCTGTCCGCCGAAGACGCGCGGCACGAGGGTGGGGCGGCCGGTGGTGCCGCGGAAGATGTCCTTCTCGATCGGTTCGAGGTCGAGCAGACCGAGGAGGTCGTCCAGGGGGGTAAGGGGCTCGCTCATTGGCCGATGGTCCTTACACGGTGGTGGGTGGCGCGAGGGTGGGGGCGCCATGAGGGGCGGTGGCCTGCAGGCCCGTGACTCACAGGCCCATCGACTTGGCGGTGATCGAGCGCATGACCTCGCTCGTACCGCCGTAGATGCGGCTGACCCCGGTGTCGGCGTACAGGCGTGAAACGCCGGCGCGGGCGCACTCCTCGGTGATGACGGCCTGGAACTTGAACGTGCTCTGCCCGGCGCCGCCGTACTCCTCGGGGACCTCGATGCCGAAGACGCCGAGCGCGCCGAGCTTCCTGTAGAAGTCGCGCGGCGCCGATCCGGCCTCGCGCCCCTGCTCGTAGAAGGGCACGACCTCGGCGGCGACGAAGCCGCGGATCGTGTCCCGGAAGGCTTCGTGGTCCTCGTGGAAGACGGTACGGCGCATGGCTTCCCTCCCGGCTGCATAAGCGCTTGCTCAGCGAAGTTACCGGCCGGTCATCGCGGCTGTCCAGATCCTGCCGGCTCCCTCCCGGCGGCCGGACGGCACCCGCCGCACGGGCCCGGTCCGGCTCAGTCCGACAGGGCGCCCAGTGCCCCCAGGGCGAGGCGGCGCAGCAGGGCGGCGGTGGCCGCACGGCTGGGGAGCGCGCCGGGCCGGCCGAGGTGAGGAGTGGAGTTGAGCAGTCCGAAGACGGCGTGGACGGCGGTGCGGGCCTCGGCCTCGGCGGCGCCCGGGTGCAGCTTGCGCACGACGTCGACCCACAGCTCCACGTACTGGCGCTGCAGGGAGCGCACCAGCTTGCGGTCGCTGTCGCGGAGCTGGCCGAGCTCACGGTCGTGCAGGGTGATGAGCGCGCGGTCGTCGAGGGCGAAGTCGATGTGCCCGTCGATGAGCGAGTCGAGCACGGCGGCCGGGCCGGCGCCCGCCTCGCAGGCCGCGGCGACGCGCTTCCGGCCGCCCGCGAAGAGCCGCCCGCTGATGCCCACCAGCAGCTCGGCGAGCATCGCATCCTTGCCCGCGAAGTGGCGGTAGAGGCCGGGCCCGCTGATACCGACCGCGGCCCCTATCTCGTCCACCCCGACGCCGTGGAAACCGCGCTCGGCGAAGAGGCGGGCGGCCTCCTGGAGGATCTGCTCGCGGCGGGTGGGCGGAGCGGTGCGGGGACTGCCGGCTGCGTCTTTCACGAAGGTAATTCTAGACAGGGCCGTTAGTGGTCGTTAACCTGAAGCCACACGTGTTAACGCTCATTAACCGAGCAAGGGAGCTCGAGTCCATGCAGCAGGCACCGGTGCTGGGGAGCGCCGCAGATCCGGCGTCCGACGCCTGGCGGGCGAACGAGGCCGCGCATCGCGAGCTGGTCTCGGGGCTGCGCCGCAAGCTCGCCGCGGCACGGCTGGGCGGGGGCGAGAGGGCCCGCGCGCGGCACACCGCCCGCGGGAAGCTGCTGCCGCGGGAGCGGGTGGACGCCCTGCTGGATGCCGGCTCACCCTTCCTGGAGATCGCGCCGCTGGCCGCCGAGGGGATGTACGGCGGGGCGGCGCCGGCCGCGGGTGTGATCGCCGGCATCGGCCGGGTGTCCGGCCGCGAGACGGTGATCGTCGCCAATGACGCCACGGTCAAGGGCGGCACGTACTACCCGATGACCGTCAAGAAGCACCTGCGCGCCCAGGAGATCGCCCTGGAGAACCGGCTTCCCTGCCTGTATCTCGTCGACTCCGGCGGCGCCTTCCTGCCCCTGCAGGACGAGGTCTTCCCCGACCGCGAGCACTTCGGCCGGATCTTCTACAACCAGGCCCGCATGTCCGGCGCCGGGATCCCGCAGATCGCGGCCGTGCTCGGCTCCTGCACGGCCGGCGGCGCGTACGTCCCGGCGATGAGCGACGAGGCCGTGATCGTGCGCGACCAGGGCACGATCTTCCTGGGCGGCCCGCCGCTGGTGAAGGCCGCCACGGGCGAGGTCGTCACGGCGGAGGAGCTGGGCGGCGGCGAGGTCCACTCGAAGGTCTCGGGCGTCACCGACCACCTCGCCGAGGACGACGCCCACGCCCTGCGGATCGTACGGACCATCGTCTCCACGCTGCCCGCGCGCGGCGGCCTGCCCTGGTCCGTGGAGCCGGTCGAGGAGCCCGCGGCCGACCCGGCGGGGCTCTACGGCGCGGTCCCGGTGGACTCGCGGACCCCGTACGACGTGCGCGAGGTCATCGCCCGGATCACCGACGGGTCGCGGTTCGCCGAGTTCAAGGCCGAGTTCGGGCAGACGCTGGTGACCGGCTTCGCCCGCATCCACGGCCACCCGGTGGGCATCGTCGCCAACAACGGCATCCTCTTCTCCGAATCCGCCCAGAAGGGCGCCCACTTCATCGAGCTGTGCGACCAGCGCGGCATCCCCCTGCTCTTCCTGCAGAACATCTCCGGCTTCATGGTCGGCCGGCAGTACGAGGCGGGCGGCATCGCCAAGCACGGCGCGAAGATGGTCACGGCCGTCGCCTGCGCCCGCGTGCCGAAGCTGACCGTGGTGATAGGCGGCTCCTACGGCGCGGGCAACTACTCCATGTGCGGCCGCGCCTATTCCCCGCGCTTCCTGTGGATGTGGCCCAACGCGAAGATCTCGGTGATGGGCGGCGAGCAGGCGGCCTCGGTCCTCGCGACCGTCAAGCGCGACCAGCTGGAGGCGCGCGGCGAGCAGTGGAGCGCGGAGGACGAGGCCGCCTTCCGGGCCCCCGTCCGCGAGCAGTACGAGACCCAGGGCAACGCCTATTACGCGACCGCCCGGCTGTGGGACGACGGAGTCATCGACCCCCTGGAGACCCGGCAGGTGCTGGGTCTGGCGCTGACGGCCTG
Organism: Streptomyces sp. NPDC026206; assembly: GCF_040638465.1. Taxonomy (NCBI): domain Bacteria; kingdom Bacillati; phylum Actinomycetota; class Actinomycetes; order Kitasatosporales; family Streptomycetaceae; genus Streptomyces; species Streptomyces sp. NPDC026206. The sequence continues at coordinate 227,947 of NZ_JBEZYL010000005.1, read as the reverse complement.
TGCCAACGCCCCGCTGCCCCAGAAGGACAGTGCGGCGCCCGGCTACGGCGTCTTCCGGATGTGAGGCGGAGCATGTTCGACACTGTCCTTGTCGCCAACCGAGGCGAGATCGCCGTACGGGTCATCCGTACGCTGCGGGAGCTCGGGGTCCGCTCCGTCGCCGTGTTCAGCGACGCGGACGCGGACGCCCGGCACGTCCGCGAGGCCGACACCGCGGTCCGCATCGGACCGGCCGCGGCCGCGGAGAGCTATCTGTCCATAGAACGGCTGCTGGCCGCGGCAGCCCGCTCCGGCGCGCAGGCCGTCCACCCCGGCTACGGCTTCCTCGCGGAGAACGCGGCCTTCGCACGCGCCTGCGCGGACGCCGGGCTGGCCTTCATCGGCCCGCCCGCGGGGGCCATCGAGCTGATGGGTGACAAGATCCGCGCCAAGGAGACGGTCCGGGCGGCCGGCGTGCCGGTGGTACCGGGCTCCTCCGGCAGCGGCCTGAGCGACGCGCAGCTCGCCGCCTCGGCACGGGAGATCGGCATGCCCGTGCTGCTGAAGCCCTCCGCGGGCGGCGGCGGCAAGGGCATGCGGCTCGTGCGCGACGAGGCGGTGCTCGGCGAGGAGATCGCCGCCGCGCGGCGCGAGGCGCGGGGCTCCTTCGGTGACGACACGCTCCTCGTCGAGCGCTGGGTCGACCGCCCCCGCCACATCGAGATCCAGGTGCTGGCCGACGCCCATGGCAACGTCATCCACCTCGGTGAGCGCGAGTGCTCGCTGCAGCGCCGCCACCAGAAGATCATCGAAGAGGCGCCGAGCGTCCTGCTGGACGCGGCGACACGGGCCGCGATGGGCGAGGCCGCGGTCCAGGCCGCCCGCTCGTGCGGCTACACCGGCGCGGGCACGGTGGAGTTCATCGTGCCGGGCGAGGACCCCGCCTCGTACTTCTTCATGGAGATGAACACCCGCCTCCAGGTGGAGCACCCGGTGACCGAGCTCGTCACCGGACTGGACCTGGTGGAGTGGCAGCTGCGGGTCGCCGCCGGCGAGCGGCTGGGCATCGGGCAGGAGCACATCGCCCTGACCGGGCACGCCGTGGAGGCGCGGATCTGCGCGGAGACGGCCCGGGTGAGCGGCGAGCGCGTCGACTTCCTGCCGTCGGCGGGCACGGTGCTCGCGCTGGGCGAGCCGGCGGGCGACGGCGTCCGCGTGGACTCCGGCCTGGCACCGGGCAGCGAGGTGGGGACGTCCTACGACCCGATGCTCGCCAAGGTCATCGCCCACGGCCCGGACCGGGCGACCGCGCTGCGCCGCCTGCGGGCCGCGCTGGCGGAGACGGCCGTGCTGGGCGTGGATACGAACGCGGGCTTCCTGCGGCGCCTGCTGGCGCACCCGGACGTGGTGTCCGGGTCGCTGGACACGGGTCTGGTGGACCGCGACGCCGCCTCGCTCGTGCCGCTCGACGTGCCGGACGAGGTGTACGTGGCGGCCGCGCTGCTGCGGCAGACGGAGCTCCTGCCCCCCGCCCCCGGCGAGGGACGGGCTCCTCGCCCACCGGCCTGGGTGGACCCCTTCTCGGTGCCCACGGGCTGGCGCCTGGGCGGCGAGCCCGCCTGGACGGCTCACCACTTCCGGGTGCCGGGCCACGCCCCGGTGGCGGTCCGCGTCCGCGGCCTCGCCTCCGGCGCGGAGATCGTGCTGGACGGCGCGCAGCCGCCGGAGCCGGCGGGCCCGTCGCCGGCGGAAGGGGCCGGGCCCGCCGGCGGACGCCGCTGCGCGCGGACCGTCGCCCTGGCCACCGGGACCCTCACCATCGAGCTCGGCGGCCTGACCCATACCTTCACCCACGCCCCCGGCCCGCACGGCGTCTGGATCGGCCGCGACGGTGACGCCTGGCACCTGCAGGACCACGACCCCGTCGGCGCGGCCCTGCTCGGCGCCTCCGCGGCCGCGGGCGTGAACACCCTCACCGCTCCCATGCCCGGCACCGTCACCGTCGTCAAGGCCGCCGTCGGGGACGAGGTCGCCGCCGGCCAGAGCCTCCTGGTCGTCGAGGCGATGAAAATGGAGCACGTCATCTCCGCCCCCCACGCCGGCACCGTCAGCGAGCTCGACGTGACCGCCGGCAGCACGGTCGCCATGGACCAGGTCCTGGCCGTGGTCATCCCCGCCGCGCCCCTGGAGGAGTCATGACCGGTCCACTGCCCATGGCCGTGCCGGACCCCTCGCTCCCGGACCGGGTCCGCATCCACGAGGTGGGCCCCCGGGACGGCCTCCAGAACGAGAAGACGGTCGTGCCGGTCGAGGTGAAGGCGGAGTTCATCCGCCGCCTCGCCGACGCGGGCCTGTCCACCGTCGAGGCGACGAGCTTCGTACGCCCCGAGTGGGTGCCGCAGCTGGCCGACGCCGAGCAGCTGCTGCCGCTGCTGGACGGCGTCGGTGCCCGCCTGCCCGTGCTCGTGCCGAACCGGCGCGGTCTCGACCGTGCCCTGGCCCTCGGCGCCCGCGACATCGCCGTCTTCGGCAGCGTCACGGAGTCCTTCGCCAAGGCCAACCTCAACCGCACGGTCGACGAGTCGCTGGAGATGTTCGCCCCTGTCGTGGCGACGGCGCGGGAGGCCGGCGTCCGCGTGCGCGGCTATCTGTCCATGTGCTTCGGCGACCCGTGGGAAGGCCCCGTCCCCATCGAGCGGACGGTCCGCGTCAGCCGCCGCCTGCTCGACCTGGGCTGCGACGAACTGAGCCTGGGCGACACCATCGGCGTCGCCACCCCCGGCCATGTCACGGCGCTGCTGAGCGCGCTGGACGAGGCCGGGGTCCCGGCCGGGCGGCTGGCCGTGCACTTCCACGACACCTACGGCCAGGCCCTCGCCAACACCCTCGCCGCGCTGCGGCACGGCGTGAGCACCGTCGACGCCTCCGCCGGCGGCCTGGGCGGCTGCCCGTACGCGAAGAGCGCCACCGGCAACCTCGCCACCGAAGACCTCGTATGGATGCTCGACGGCCTCGGCATCACCACCGGGGTCGATCTCGGCCGTCTCACCGCCACCAGCGTCTGGATGGCCGGCCACCTGGGCCGACCCAGCCCGTCCCGCACCGTTCGCGCCCTCTCCCACCAGGAGCCCTGAGCCATGTCGCTGGACCACCGCCTCTCCCCCGAGCACGAGGAACTCCGCCGCACCGTGGAGGAGTTCGCACACGACGTGGTCGCCCCCAAGATCGGCGACTTCTACGAGCGTCACGAGTTCCCGTACGAGATCGTGCGCGAGATGGGCCGCATGGGGCTGTTCGGGCTGCCGTTCCCCGAGGAGTACGGCGGCATGGGCGGGGACTACCTCGCCCTGGGCCTCGCCCTCGAAGAGCTCGCCCGCGTGGACTCCTCCGTGGCGATCACCCTGGAGGCGGGGGTCTCGCTGGGCGCGATGCCCATCCACCGCTTCGGCACGGAGGAGCAGAAGCGCGAGTGGCTGCCGAAGCTGTGCTCCGGCGAGATGCTGGGCGCCTTCGGCCTGACGGAGCCCGACGGCGGCTCCGACGCGGGCGCCACCCGCACCACGGCCCGCCTGGACGAGGCCACGGACGAATGGGTGATCAACGGCACCAAGTGCTTCATCACCAACTCCGGCACGAACATCACGGGCCTGGTCACCGTCACCGCCGTCACCGGCCACAAGGAGGACGGCAGGCCGCTGATCTCCTCGATCATCGTGCCGTCCGGCACGCCCGGCTTCACGGTCGCGGCCCCCTACTCCAAGGTCGGCTGGAACGCCTCCGACACCCGTGAGCTGTCCTTCTCCGACGTCCGGGTCCCCGCTGCCAACCTGCTCGGCGAGAAGGGACGCGGATACGCCCAGTTCCTGCAGATACTGGACGAGGGCCGGATCGCCATCTCCGCGCTGGCCACCGGCCTGGCCCAGGGCTGTGTCGACGAGTCCGTCTCGTACGCGAGGACCCGCGAGGCCTTCGGCAGGCCGATCGGCGCGAACCAGGCCATCCAGTTCAAGCTCGCCGACATGGAGATGCGGGCGCACACGGCCCGCCTCGCCTGGCGCGACGCGGCCTCCCGGCTGGCGCTCGGCGAGCCGTTCAAGAAGCAGGCGGCCGTGGCCAAGCTCTACTCCTCCGAGATCGCGGTCACCAACGCCCGCGAGGCCACCCAGATCCACGGCGGCTACGGCTTCATGAACGAGTACCCCGTGGCCCGCATGTGGCGCGACTCCAAGATCCTTGAGATCGGCGAGGGCACCAGCGAGGTCCAGCGGATGCTCATCGCCCGCGAGCTGGGCTTCACCGACTGAGCCGACTGAGCCTGCGGGGCCGGTGGGGCCTGCGGGCCGCCGGCGCCACCCTGCGCCGATTCTGGGCGTTCTGCCCGTTTCACATCACATTCGCTGGCCTTCCTGCCCGAAATCGGGCAGGATTCTTGCGAAAGGCACCCGTAGCCCTCAGTATCGACGGGTGCTCGAACGCCGCATGTCTCATGACGACCTGGTCGACCACCTGGTGCGCAGCACGCCGCTACAGCGCGGCGAGGCCGCCCGGGTGGTGCTCGACGTGCTGGCGTACTTCGACGAGACGGCCGAGGAGTTCGTCCGCCGCCGCCACCGCGAGCTTCAGTCCGGCGGGCTGAACAACGCGGAAATCTTCGAGCGGATCGCGGCCGAGCTGCCGCACCGCGCGGTGGCGCCACCTGAGCTTTCACTGCGGCAGCTGCGCCGCATCGTCTACGGCTGACCGCCGGGACGACCAGGCGGGAGAGGCGGCCCGCCCGCCGCCCCACCGCCCCGTCATCGCCATCGGGCACCACTGAACGTCTACCTGGGAGGGTCACCTATGTGTGGAATCGTCGGATACATCGGCAAGCGCGATGTCGCGCCGCTGCTGCTGGAGGGTCTGCAGCGCCTTGAGTACCGCGGCTACGACTCCGCCGGTATCGCCCTGCACGGCAAGACCGGCGGCCTGAAGTCCGCCAAGGCCAAGGGCCGCGTCCGTGAGCTGGAGTCCCGCCTGCCCAAGCGCTTCGCGGGCACCACCGGCATCGCCCACACCCGCTGGGCCACCCACGGCGCGCCCAACGACGTCAACGCCCACCCGCACCTGGACGCCGACGAGAAGGTCGCCGTCGTCCACAACGGCATCATCGACAACGCCTCCGAGCTGCGCGCCAAGCTGATCGCCGACGGTTTCGTGTTCGTCTCCGACACCGACACCGAGGTCCTCGCCCACCTCATCGCCCGTTCCGAGGCCGGGACGCTGGAGGAGAAGGTCCGCGAGGCCGTCCGCCACATCGAGGGCACGTACGGCATCGCCGTGCTGCACGCCGACTTCCCGGACCGCATCGTCGTCGCCCGCAACGGCTCCCCCGTGGTCCTGGGCATAGGCGAGAAGGAGATGCTCGTCTCCTCCGACGTCGCCGCCCTGGTCAGCCACACCCGTCAGATCGTCACCCTCGACGACGGCGAGATGGCCACCCTCAAGGCCGACGACTACCGCACGTACACCACCGAGGGCTCCACCACCTCCGCCCAGCCGACCACCGTGGAGTGGGAGGCCGAGTCCTACGACATGGGCGGCCACGACACGTACATGCACAAGGAGATCCACGAGCAGGCCGACGCGGTGGACCGCGCCCTGCGCGGCCGGATCGACGACCGCTTCTCCACCGTGCACCTGGGCGGCCTGAACCTGGACGCCCGTGACGCGCGCGCCGTGCGCCGCGTGAAGATCCTCGGCTGCGGCACCTCGTACCACGCCGGCCAGATCGGCGCGCAGATGATCGAGGAGCTGGCGCGAATCCCCGCCGACGCCGAGCCTGCCTCCGAGTTCCGCTACCGCAACCCGGTCGTGGACCCCGACACCCTCTACATCGCGGTGTCCCAGTCCGGTGAGACCTACGACGTGCTCGCCGCCGTCCAGGAGCTCAAGCGCAAGGGCGCCCGGGTGCTCGGCCTGGTCAACGTGGTCGGTTCGGCGATCGCCCGCGAGACCGACGGCGGCATCTACGTCCACGCCGGCCCCGAGGTCTGCGTCGTCTCCACCAAGTGCTTCACCAACATGGTGGTCTCCTTCGGCCTCCTCGCGCTGCACCTGGGCCGCACCCGCGACCTGTCCGTCGCCGACGGCAAGCGGATCATCGCGGGCCTGCGCAAGCTGCCCGCGCAGATCTCCGAGATCCTCGCCAACGAGGCCGAGATCGAGAAGCTGGCCGCGGAGTACGCCGACGCCAAGTCGATGATGTTCATCGGCCGCGTCCGGGGCTACCCCGTCGCCCGCGAGGCCTCGCTCAAGCTCAAGGAGGTCTCGTACATCCACGCCGAGGCCTACCCGGCGTCCGAGCTCAAGCACGGCCCGCTGGCGCTGATCGAGCCCGCGATGCCGACGGTCGCGATCGTCCCGGACGACGACCTGCTGGAGAAGAACCGCGCCGCGCTCGAGGAGATCAAGGCCCGCAGCGGCCGCATCCTCGCCGTCGCGCACCAGGAGCAGGAGAAGGCCGACCACACGATCATCGTGCCGAAGAACGAGGACGAGCTGGACCCGATCCTGATGGGCATCCCGCTGCAGCTCCTCGCCTACTACACGGCGAAGGCCATGGGCCGCGACATCGACAAGCCGCGCAACCTGGCGAAGTCCGTCACGGTCGAGTAAGACCCGGGAAGCTCAAGGAAGCGGCCTGTCCCCGCAACCATCAATTGAGCAACCCCAGCGGCGACAAGCCATCTCCGCGAGAGCGGCGGCGGCTTAGCCGCGAAAAGGGGACGGTCCTCCCCGCGCGTGCCACCACGCGCGCGGGGAGGACCGCCTCCCCTGTGCCGGCGTCGCCCTCGCGCCGGCGGTGATGCCACCGGTCCCGGGAACCGTCACCTCCCGTCCGGCAGCACGACAGCGTCGTGTGCCGGAGTCCTACCCGTGCCCGGGGCGCCATCCACCTCTACGCGTGAGTAGATTTCGCGGACCGTCAAGCCGCCTTTCGGCTTCATCCGCCTTACGGTGCGAGCGAGTTGACACCGGGCGGGAAACGCGGAACCGCTCTACGGGATGACGACCACCGGTCGCTGCGCCCGCCGCGCCAGCCGCCCCGCCACCGATCCGAAGATCCGGCCGACCAGGCCGTGCGTGGAGCCGACGACGATCGCGTCGGCGGCGTACTCGCGGCCGACCTCTTCGAGCTCATGGCAGATGTCCCCGCCGCGCTCCACCAGAATCCACGGCACTTCGGACAGATAGTCCGCGCAGGCCAGCTCCAGCCCCAGCACCTCGGTGCGGTGATCGGGTACATCCACGAAGACCGGCGGTTCACAGCCCGCCCAGACGGTCGTCGGCAGCCGGTTGGCCACATGGACGATGATCAGCCCCGAGCCCGAGCGCCGGGCCATCCCGATTGCATACGCAAGCGCTCGTTCGCTCGACATCGAGCCGTCGAAGCCCACCACGACGCCGTGCTGGAACGCCGGATCGCAGGAATGACGTGTTTCTTCCGCCGCTTCGGGATGCGCTGTCTGATCGGCGATCCGCTTGCGGTCCGCGGGTTCGGAGAATTCGTGACCGGCCATCGGTGTCTCGGCGAAGGAGGCCTCTTGTCGAGGGGAACGGCGGTGGACTGGTTGGAGTTGTCGAGGGCTGAGCCCACCGATGGATCAAGGGCGGCGAAATCCGTCCGGGATTCATCTTTTCAAGGGCTTACCCTCCAGGGTACGGCGACACTCGCTGCCTGCCCAGAGGCTGCCCGGCAGGGCGCGAACCCCGTGGGCGTTCACCGGAGCATGCACGAGCGCGGCGCGTAGCGCAATGGCCCCGGCTCGGGTCCCCGCCGGCCGCTCCCCCAGTGACCCCTGCCCCCGGCGCGCCGTTGTATTACCGCCAGCAGCCGCCAGCAGGGAGCCGTTCCGTGCCCGGAACCCGTGATTACGCCCGCGAGGACGCCACCGAGGGGGAGTCCCCCGATCCGGTGAGCGATGTGGTCCGCTGGGCGGCGTTCAGCTGCGCCCTGGTACCGGTCGTGCTGCTGATGTGCGGTCAGTCCTTCGGCGGCGCGGCCGGCACCGCGGCCGGTCTGGTGGCCCTCACCTGTGCCTGCCACGCCCTGCTGCGGCAGTCCGCGCGCACCGCCGCCAGGGTCTCCGCCGAGCAGTCGGTCCCGCACCGCGGACGGCACGGCCGGACGGGCGGCGGAAGCCACCGCGGCTCCCGTCATCCGGGCTCCGGTAGCCCCCTGGACTGACCCCCTCGCACGCCTGGACCCGTAGGTTTTCAGCCAAGTTCAGGCCGAAGTTCATCCCTTGGCCACAGCCGCCCCCAACAGCCGGTCGACCAGCAAGGAAAGCCCCGTGGAGGGCGGTTGCCGCCTACGGACAGTGGGCATGGGCGAGAGGCGTACTTTCCACCGGAGCCTGCAAGTGCAACGCTTCGTGATCGAACGCTTCGCGCCAAGTTGTCATGTCGACTTAGAGGCGGGTGGTGAACTGGTCACCGCGTCTCCAAGTGACGCAGTAGATTCGATCTTGGCCATGACCGGCGGGGGAACCGTTCAGGACCGAGGGGAAACGTGCAGGACCGAGAGGACTCGACCGCCGAGGGGGGCTTAGCGCCATGAGCCAGGACTCCACGACCGTACCGGAGGCCGCGCGCAAGCTCTCCGGACGCCGCCGCCGGGAGATCGTCGCCGTACTTCTTTTCAGCGGCGGCCCGATTTTCGAAAGCTCCATTCCGCTCTCCGTGTTCGGCATCGACCGACAGGATGCCGGAGTCCCCCGCTACCGATTGCTGGTGTGCGCGGGCGAAGATGTGCCATTGCGAACAACCGGCGGCCTGGAATTGACCGCACCGTACGGCCTGGAGGCGCTCTCCAGGGCTGGCACCGTCGTCGTACCGGCCTGGCGGTCGATCACACAGCCGCCACCGGCCGCCGCGCTCGACGCGCTGCGCCGGGCCCATGAGGAGGGCGCCCGCATCGTCGGGCTGTGCACCGGGGCCTTCGTACTGGCCGCCGCGGGACTGCTCGACGGCAGGCCCGCCACCACCCACTGGATGTACGCGCCCACGCTCGCCAAGCGCTATCCGTCGGTCCACGTGGACCCGCGGGAGCTCTTCGTGGACGACGGCGACGTACTGACCTCCGCGGGCACCGCGGCAGGCATCGACCTGTGCCTGCACATCGTCCGCACCGATCACGGCGCCGACGCCGCGGGGGCCCTGGCCCGCCGCCTCGTCGTACCGCCGCGCCGCAGCGGCGGGCAGGAGCGCTATCTCGACAGGTCTTTACCGGAGGAGATCGGCGCCGACCCGCTCGCCGAGGTCGTCGCCTGGGCGCTGGAGCACCTCCACGAACAGTTCGACGTGGAGACGCTGGCCGCCCGCGCCTATATGAGCCGCCGCACCTTCGACCGGCGGTTCCGCTCGCTCACCGGGAGCGCCCCGCTGCAGTGGCTGATCACTCAGCGGGTGCTCCAGGCGCAGCGGCTCCTGGAGACCTCGGACTACTCCGTGGACGAGGTCGCCGGGCGCTGCGGCTTCCGCTCTCCGGTGGCCCTGCGGGGTCACTTCCGGCGGCAGCTGGGGTCCTCCCCCGCCGCCTACCGGGCCGCCTACCGGGCGCGCCGGCCGCAGAGCGGCCCGGTCGACCGGCCGGAGCGGGGCGAGCGGGCGGAGCGCGGGGACCGGTTCGACCGGCCGGACCCCGTCGAGTCCCGGTCCGGCGAGTCGCTGATGGCGATGCGGCGCACCGCCATGGCCCCGGCGCACGCGGTGACGGGCGCACCCTTGGGTGGCCCATCCCCGCATGGTGGACATAGCGGGCATATCGGCCATGCGCCGGGGCATGGCGGCGGACCCGGGATGAACCCTGCGGACCAGGGCAAACCGGATTCCGACCTCTACGCCCCACGCCTGCCCGGGCAGCGGGAACGCCCCGTAGGGTGAGACGTATGAACGATCGCATGGTGTGGATCGACTGCGAGATGACCGGGCTCTCGCTGTCGGCCGACGCGCTCATCGAGGTGGCCGCCCTGGTCACCGACTCTGAGCTGAACATCCTCGGGGACGGCGTGGACATCGTCATCCGCCCGCCCGCCGAGGCCCTCACCACCATGCCCGAGGTGGTGCGCCAGATGCACACGGCCTCCGGGCTGCTCACGGAGCTGGACGGCGGGACCACGCTCGAGGAAGCGGAGCGACAGGTCCTGGCGTACATCCGCGAGCATGTCCCGGAGCCGGGCAAGGCCCCGCTGTGCGGAAACTCGGTCGGCACCGACCGCGGTTTCCTCCTGCGGGACATGCCCGCCCTGGAGAGCCACCTGCACTACCGGATCGTGGACGTGTCCTCGGTGAAGGAGCTGGCCCGCCGCTGGTTCCCGCGCGCCTACTTCAGCAGCCCCAAGAAGACCGGCAATCACCGGGCGCTGTCCGACATCCGGGAGTCGATCGCCGAGCTCCGCTACTACCGCGAGGCGATCTTCGTGCCGCAGCCCGGCCCGGACTCCGACACGGCGAAGGCCATCGCGGCCAAACACGTACTGCCTGCTCAGACAGTGTGACCCAGCTCGCTCCCGGCTCGACCTGAAGCTGGGAGCGAGCACCCCCGAAGACCCTGTACACTTTTTCTCGGCCGGTGGGAAACACGCCGGACGACATGGTGGGTATAGCTCAGCTGGCAGAGCACCTGGTTGTGGTCCAGGATGTCGCGGGTTCAAGTCCCGTTACTCACCCTGAAAAACAAGATCCCGATCCGCGCAAGCGGGTCGGGATCTTGTCGTTTTGTAGCCCTCAGGAGTGACGCACGGCGCGTACGGGGGAAGTTCACCCCGAGTCCGGGCAATGCTGAGGTGTCGGCACCGGACGAAGGGTCATGACCGATGGCAACAGGCAAAGTGAAGTGGTTCAACGCCGACAAGGGGTTCGGCTTCATCCAGCAGGACGACGGAGGCCCGGACGTGTTCGTCCACTTCTCCGCCATCCAGAGCTCTGGCTTCAAGGAGCTGCGCGAGGACGACAGAGTCTCCTACGACGTCACCCAGGGACCGAAGGGACCACAGGCCGAAAACGTCGTCGTCGAGAGGTGACCCCGGCCTGGTCGAGCGGTCCCTACCGGCGCCGGGCCCTGCTGCTCGTGGCCGCCGCCGCGCTCGTCCTCGGCGTCAGCCTCCTCGACGGCTGCGCCAAGGACGACGGGGGCGCCGGCGGGGACCGTCCCGGCGCCGCCGGGCGGACCACGGTCACCATCGGCACCTTCGGCGTCTTCGGCTACAAACAGGCGGGGCTGTACGCGGAGTACGAGCGGCTCCACCCGGGCGTCACCGTCAAGGAAAGCGTGATCGAGCGCAACGACGCGTACTACCCCCAGCTCCTCACCCACCTCGCGGCGGGCAGCGGACTCGCCGACATCCAGGCCATGGAGGTCGGCAACATCCACGAGGTGGCGGCCGCCCGGGGCGACCTGTTCGAGGACCTGGCCAGGGCGAAGGGCGTGCGCAGGAGCGACTGGCTGCCGTGGAAGTGGGCGCAGGCCACGACCCGCGACGGCCGCACCATCGGCCTGGGCACGGACATCGGCCCGATCGCGGTCTGCTATCGCAAGGACCTCTTCCAGCGGGCGGGGCTGCCCACGGACCGGGAGGCGGTCGGCCGGCTGTGGGCCGGTGACTGGCAGCAGTACATCGACGCCGGCACGGCGTACACGCGGCGGGCCCCGGCCGGCACGGTCTTCACCGACTCGGCGGCCGGGATCTACAACGCCGCCGTCCACGCCTACGCAGAGCGCTACTACGACAGCCGGGGCAGGCCGGTCTACGCCGACAGCCCGGCGGTCAAGGCCTCCTGGGACCTGGCCATGCAGGCCGTCCGGGGCGGGCTGACCGCGCGGCTCAAGCAGTTCGAGAAGCCCTGGGACCAGGCGTACGCCAACGGCCGCTTCGCCACCGTCGCCTGCCCGCCCTGGATGCTCGGCTACATCAAGGAGAAGTCGGGCGCCGCTGGCAAGGACAAGTGGGACGTGGCCGCCGCCCCCCGGCCCGCCAACTGGGGCGGGTCCTTCATCGGCGTCCCGAAGGCGGCCCGGCACAAGGCCGCGGCGATCGAGCTCGCCGTCTGGCTGACCGCGCCCGCCCAGCAGGCCAAGCTCTTCGAGCGGCAGGCCGGCGTCCCCTCCACCCCGGCCTCGTACGCCATGCCGCAGGTCAAGGACGCCCGCAGTCCCTACTTCGGCGGCGCCCCCATCGGGGCGATCTATACGGCGGCGGCCAGGGGCATCCCCACGCTGGTCTTCGGCCCGATGGAGGCGCAGATGGGGACGGCGTTCACCGACGTCGGCATTGCCCAGGTCGAACAACAGGGCAAGCCGGCCGGCGCGGGCTGGAGGGCGGCGCAGAAGGAGATCGAGAACGCGGTGGACGAATGACCGCCACGACCACGGTGGTGGAGGGCTCCCCGGCCGGCGGTGCCGAGGAGCGCCGGAGCGGGCGGGCCGGCCCGGGTCCCTGGCGCAGCCGTCTGTACCGCTGGGACCTGCGCTACAGCCCCTACGCGTTCGTCGCGCCGTTCTTTGCGTTCTTCGCCGCATTCGGGCTCTTCCCCCTCCTCTATACCGGCTGGGCATCCCTGCACCGCGTGGAGCTGACGGCACCGGACCGCATGGAGTGGGCCGGCCTGCACAACTACGCCCGGCTGCTGGGCAACGACTTCTTCTGGAACGCCCTGCGCAACACCTTCACCATCGGCGTCCTGTCCACCGTGCCGCAGCTGCTGATGGCGCTGGGCCTGGCCCATCTGCTCCACTACCGGCTGCGCGCCGCCACCTTCTGGCGGGTGGCCCTGCTGACCCCCTATGCCACCTCGGTCGCCGCGGCCACGCTCGTCTTCGTCCTGCTCTACGGGCGGGACTACGGCATGGTGAACTGGGCGCTGGGCGCGCTGGGCATCGGCCCGGTGGACTGGCAGAGCGGCACGTGGTCCTCGCAGTTCGCCGTCTCCTCGATCGTGATCTGGCGGTGGACGGGCTACAACGCGCTGATCTATCTGGCCGCCATGCAGGCGGTCCGCGACGAGCTGTACGAATCGGCGGCGCTGGACGGCGCATCCCGCCGGCAGCAGTTCCGGCACATCACCGTGCCCGCGCTGCGGCCGACGATCCTCTTCACGGTCGTCGTCTCGACGATCGGGGCGACCCAGCTCTTCGGCGAGCCCCTGCTCTTCGGCGGGGCCGGCGGGCAGAAGGGCGGCGCCTCGCACCAGTTCCAGACGCTCGGTCTCTACCTGTACGAGCAGGGCTGGTTCAACTTCCACCTCGGGCGCGCCTGTGCCGTCGCGTGGACGATGTTCGTGATCCTGCTGCTGATCGCCGCCGTGAACGCGCTGATCGCGCGGCGCCTGCGGAAGGACCGGTGAGGGAGCGCCGTGACATCCGGCAGCCCCAAGGCCCCGGCCGTGACGCGCCGCGCGGGGCGGCAGCTGCACGCCGGGCCCGTCACCTATGGCGTGCTGGCGGTGTTCACCGTCGGCTCGCTGTCCCCCCTCGTGTGGACGGCGGTCGCCGCCTCCGGCGACAGCGCCCGGCTGGCCCGCACTCCGCCGCCCTTCTGGTTCGGCGGCGGGTTGGTGAGAAATCTGGGCTCGGCGTGGAGCGACGCCGGGATGGGCCTGGCGCTGTTCAACACCGCGCTGGTGGCCGGGACCGTCGCGCTCGGCACCGTGCTCTTCTCCACCGTCGCCGGCTTCGCCTTCGCCAAGCTGCGGTTCCGTTTCAAGGGGCCCCTGCTCGCGCTGACCGTCGCCACGATGACGGTCCCGCCGCAGCTGAGCGTCGTCCCCCTCTTCATGGTCGTCGCCCGCCTGGGGTGGACCGACCAACTGCAGTCGGTCGTGCTGCCCACCCTGGTCAGCGCCTTCGGGGTCTTCTTCATGCGGCAGTACCTCGTCGAGGCGCTGCCCACCGAGCTGATCGAGGCGGCCCGCGTCGACGGGGCGAGCAGCTGGCGCGTGGTGCGGCACATCGTCCTGCCCGTGGCCCGGCCCGCCATGGCCGTGCTGGGGATGCTCTCCTTCGTCCAGGCGTGGAACGACTTCTTCTGGCCCGTCATCGCGCTGACGCAGGAGAACCCGACCGTGCAGGTGGCCCTCAACGGGCTCGGCCGGGGTTACGTACCCGATCAGGCCGTGGTGATGGCCGGAGCACTGCTGGGCACCCTGCCGCTGCTGCTCGCCTTCACGCTCTTCGGCAGACAGATCGTCGGCGGCATCATGCGGGGTGCCGTCAAGGGCTGATCCGCGCACGTTCCCCCCTCTCCCCGGAGCGTCCTCATGACCATGGACTTCCCGCCCGGCTTTCTGTGGGGCGCCGCCACCGCCGCGTACCAGGTCGAGGGTGCGGCCCGGGAGGACGGCCGGACCCCGTCCATCTGGGACACGTTCGCCCGCACGCCCGGCCGGGTACTGGGCGGTGACACCGGGGACACGGCCACCGACCACTACCACCGCCGCCACCAGGACGTCGGCCTGATGGCGGAGCTGGGCCTGGGTGCGTACCGCTTCTCCGTCTCCTGGCCGCGCGTGCAGCCCACCGGCCGCGGGCCCGCCTCCCGGCGCGGGCTCGACTTCTACCGGGCGCTGGCCGACGACCTTCTCGCGCACGGCATCGCACCTGTGCTGACGCTGTATCACTGGGACCTCCCTCAGGAGCTGGAGAGCGCGGGCGGCTGGCCCGAGCGCGAGACCGCGTACCGCTTCGCCGACTACGCGCACCTGGTCGGCGAGGCGCTGGGCGACCGCGTCGGGCTGTGGACCACCCTCAACGAACCCTGGTGCAGCGCCTTCCTCGGCTACGCCTCCGGGGTGCACGCGCCCGGCCGCACGGACGACGAGGCCGCCCTGCGGGCCGCCCACCATCTCAACCTGGCGCACGGGCTGGCCGCGCGGGCGCTGCGCGCGGTCCTGCCCGCCGGGGCGCGGCTGACCGTGGCCCTCAACCCCAGTGCGGTGCGGGCCCGTACCCCGTCACCCGGGGACGCGGACGCGTCGCGCCGCATCGACGGCCTGTCCACGCGTATCTTCACCGAACCCATGCTGCGCGGGACGTACCCCGCCGATCTGCTGGCCGACACGGCAGCGATCACCGACTGGTCGTTCGTACGCGACGGCGACACGGACGTCATCAAGCACCCCCTCGACGCGCTGGGCATCAATTACTACGCACCGTCAGTGGTATCAGCCGCCACTGACAATCGCCCCGCGCGCGACGCCGACGGCCACGGCGGCGAGCGCTCGCCCTGGCCGGGCGCCACGGGCGTGGCCTTCCATCAGCCGCCGGGCAAGCGGACCGCCATGGGCTGGGCCGTCGACCCGACCGGCCTCTACGACCTGCTGATGCGCTTCACCCGCGAGGCTCCCGGCCTGCCGCTGATCGTCACCGAGAACGGCGCGGCGTACGACGACAAGCCCGGCGCGGACGGCGCGGTGCACGACCCCGAGCGCATCGCCTACCTGCACGCCCACCTCGGCGCCGTGCTGCGCGCCCTCACCGACGGCGCGGACGTACGCGGCTACTTCCTGTGGTCCCTGCTGGACAACTTCGAGTGGGCGTACGGCTACAGCAAGCGCTTCGGCGCCGTGTACGTCGACTACGCCACCCAGGCCCGCACCCCCAAGTCCAGCGCCCGCTGGTACGCCCGGGTGATCCGGACGGGCCGGCTGTCGCCGTCCTGAGCGCGGCTACTCGAAGACCGAGGGCGGCGGCGCCGGTGAGGGCCGGGCGCTCGCGTCGGTGACGGGTGCCGCGCCGCCGGTGAAGTCGGCCAGTGCGCGGCCGTGTTCGACCCGTCCCTGGTGCGGGTCGGTGGCGGCCCGCCGGGTCAGCTCGGCGACCGGCAGCTCGCGGTCGGCGGCGAGCAGCACGGCGTTGCCGAAGCGGCGCCCGCGCAGCACCGCCGGGTCGGCGGTCAGGCACAGCTCGGGGAAGACCGTCCATGCGGTCGCGATCTGCGCCTTGACGTGGGCGAGCGGCGGGCCGTCCGCGAGGTTCGCGGCGTAGAAGCCGCCCGGCCGCAGCGCCCGCCGCACCTCGCCCGTGAACTCCGTGCTGGTCAGGTGCGCGGGTGTGCGGGCGCCGCTGAACACGTCGGCGATGATCAGGTCCGCCCAGCCGTCCGGCACCTTGGCCAGGCCCTCGCGGGCGTCGCCGCCGCGCACCCGGATGCGCCAGCCGGCGTCCAACGGCAGCTCGGCCCGTACGAACTGCACGAGCGGCCCGTCGATCTCGACGATCTGCTGGGTGGAGCGGGGCCGGGTGGCGGCGATGTACCGGGCGAGCGTGAACGCGCCGCCGCCCAGGTGCAGCGCCTGGATGGGCTTTCCGGGGGGCGCGACGAGGTCGGCGATGTGGCCCAGGCGGCGCTGGTAGGCGAAGTCCAGATACGCGGGGTCGTCGAGGTCCACATGGGACTGCGGGGCCCCGTCGATCAGGAGCGTCCGGCCGCGCGGCCGGTCGCGGTCGGGTACGAGCTCCGCGAGACCGCCCGCCACCTGCGCGGATACCGGTTCCGCGGCGCGTCCGCGCCCGTGCTTCTGCTTGTCTCCTGCCACCCGTCGTGCCACCCGTCCAGTATCGCCGGTGCCGGGCGGCGGGCTTACCGGCAGCGGTCGACGGCCTCGATGGTGCGGGCCGCCTCACCGAGCGCGGCGCGCAGCACGGCAGGGTCGGTGGCGGCGCCGAAGGCGGCGTCCGGTGCGACCAGCCAGCCGGTGCCGGTGACGGGCGGCTCGGGGAAGGCGCCGGTGCGCACGCCGCGCCCGTAGGTCTGGGTGCAGGCGCTGCCCGGCAGGTCCCAGCCGTCCGCGGTGCCGGCGGGGACGAGGAAGCCGAGGGTGTCGCAGTCGCCGTCGTGCAGGACGGGCCCGACGCCGTCGCGCAGCCGCAGGATGTCGACCGCCTCCAGGCCCTGGCGGGCGGGCACGGTGACGAGGTCGCAGGGCCGCACCTCGGCGGCGTCCTCACCGGAGGCCGGCGGCGGGCAGGGGGACGCGCTGTGGTCCTGACGCGGCCGGCGCAGCGCCGTCGTCCGCGAGCCGCCGCCGATGTCCAGTCCGGCCTCCGCCACGGGAAACCCCTCCTCACGCCGTGCCCACTCCGCGTCGAGCGTGTCACGCTCGCCGAGTTCAACGCCCGTGCGCGTCAACGGCTACGGCGCCATGCCGCTGCAAAGGATGGCAGTTCATGGCGGATGACAGGTGGGATATCCGTTTTATAGCCAAACCGGAGGTAGTGGCCTCGCCACAGCCGGTACGGTCATCACGCCACACGGCAGCACAGCCGCCCGCCCCCGCGGGTTGCCCGCGGGGCGGCTCGCCAGGGAGAGGGTCCGGCCATGGCGTCGCACCGCGCGTCCTCGTCACCGCGTCCGAACACCGCCTTCCGGGAGCTGCGGGGACAGCGCTCACCTGGCGAGTTCGCGGCGGCCGTGCGCCGGGCGGCCCGTGAGATCGGCGAGCACGTCTCGTGCGACGCGCGCTACATCGGACGCGTCGAATCCGGCGAGATCCGCTGCCCCAACTACGCCTACGAACGGGTGTTCCGGCATATGTTCCCCGGCCGCGAACCGGAGGACATGGGCTTCGCACCGCGCGAAACAGTGCGCGGACGAGGGGCGCGCAAGAAGGGCTTCGCGCCCTCAGGGCAGACCGAGAGCCCGGCCGAAAGCCGTACCTCCGGTGCGGTGGACGGCTCCTTCGACAGCACCGAGGAGAGCGACGTGTTGCGTCGCGCGTTCATGACCACGGGGACGGCCGCCATGGCCGCCGCCTCGCTGGGCGGCGCCCCGGCCGCCCGTGCGCAGCGTCGCGCGGGCACGGCCGAGGCCGCCGCCGTGGAGCAGGCGGTGCGGCGCATCCGGCTGCTCGACGACCGGCACGGCGCCGACGGTCTCTACCGGCGCGCGGCCAGGCCGCTGAAGGCGGCGTACGAACTGCTCGACGCACAGGCGCTGCGGCAGTCGGTGGCCGACCGGCTGCACGCGGGTGCGGGTGAGCTCGCGATCTCCGTCGGCTGGCTGGCCCACGACTCGGGCCGCTTCGCCGACGCCCGCTCGCACTACGCGGAGGCACTGGCCACGGCGCGCGTCGCGGGCGACCCGGCGCTGGAGGCGCACGCCTTCTGCAACACGGCATTCCTCGCGCGGGACGCGGGGCGCCCCCGGGAGGCCGTCCGCGCCGCGCAGGCCGCCCAGCGGGCCGGCCGGCAGCTGGGGTCGGCGCGGCTGATGTCCCTGCTGACGCTGCGGGAGGCGGGCGGCTGGGCGCTGCTGGCGGACCGGGCGGCGACCGAGGAGGCGCTGCTGCGGTCGCGGACGCTGTTCGGGCGGGGCGCCGGTGAGGCCGACCCCGAGTGGATGAGCTTCTTCGGCGAGGCGGAGCTGGAAGGGCTGGCGGCCCAGTGCTGGTCCGCCCTCGGCGACTGGCGGCGGGCGGCGGAGCACGCGGACCGCGCGGTGGCCCTGCAGGACCCGCACTTCACGCGGAACATCGCGCTCTACACGGCCCAGCTGGCGGGCGACCTGGCCCGGGGCGGCGCCCCGGACGAGGCGGCGGTCGCGGGCGGCCGCGCGGTGGCCCTGCTGGACCAGGTCCAGTCGGCGCGCATCCGCACGATGCTCACCGCGACGGCGCGGCTGCTGAGACGGCATGCGGGCAATCCGGCGGTGGCCACGTTCCTGGCCCGCCACGGGTCGGCCGCCCAGCCGGCCTGAGCGGGGCCCGCCCCGGCCCCGGCCCGGGCGGACGCCTCCCGCTGCCGCCGCCGAAGGGTCAGGCCAGGTGGCCCGTGTCGTTCCAGCGCTCCAGCGCGGGCGCGCCGTAGGCCCAGCCCAGGGTCGACAGCGACGTCGGGTCGAGCCGGATGCGGGAGCCGAAGAAGATGTCCTCGCCCAGCCAGCGTGCGGCGATCGTGCGCAGGATGTGACCGTGGGCGAAGATCAGGACGTCGCGGTCGGCCGAGCGGGCCCACTGGACGACCTCGTCGGCGCGTGCGGTGATCTGCGCCCGGCTCTCTCCTTCAGGGACGCCGTCGCGCCAGATGAGCCAGTCCAGGCGCCCCGCCTTGATCTCGGCCGGGGTCATGCCCTCGTACGAGCCGTAGTCCCACTCCAGCAGGGCGTCCCAATCGGTGGCCCGGTCGCCGAAGCCGGCCAGCTCGCAGGTCTCCTTGGCGCGCACCAGGGGGCTCGTACGGACCTCCGCGTCCGGCAGCGCGCTCCAGGGGGTGCGCTGCAGCCGCTCGCCCAGCAGCTTGGCTCCGCGCCGTCCCTCGTCGAGCAGCGGGATGTCCGTGCGGCCGGTGTGCTTCCCGGACAGCGACCACTGCGTCTGTCCGTGCCGGGCCAGCAGGATGCGCGGTGCCATGGCGAGGCCCCTTCAACATTTCGGTGACGTTCCGTATCCATCATCACTCACGTCACCCACAGGCAACCCCCCGGCCGGTCCCGGCGTCTCCTCTCCAGCACCGTGAGGTTTGTGTGAAGGCCGGGGCGGTGTGCGAGCAATGTGGCGTACACCGTACGGTTGCAAGCGCGCTTGTTGGTCGCCTGAATACATGGAGAGCCGTCCGGATGTACCGCACCGCACCACGAGGGAAGCGGCCGCGCTGGTGGACCGAACTGCCACTGATAGCCGTGGTGTACGGACTGTACTCGGCGGGCCGGCTGCTGGTCAGAGGCGATGAGCAGTCGGCCGTGGATCACGGCCTGTCGATTCTCGATCTTGAAAAAACGTTCCGAATAAACTTCGAGCACCCGCTCAACCGGCTGTTCACCGGTCACGCCTCCCTCGGCATACCCGCCGACTTCGCCTACGCCTCCCTGCACTACCTCCTCACCCCCGCGATCCTGGTCTGGCTCTTCAGGCGCCGTCCCGACGACTACCGCCGGATGCGGACCTGGCTGATGATCTCCACCCTCATCGGCCTCATCGGCTTCACGCTCCTGCCCACCTGCCCGCCACGGCTGCTCGACCCGTCCTACGGCTTCGTCGACACCATGCACCAGTACTCGGAGTACGGCTGGTGGGGCGGTGACGCCAGCGCTCCGCGCGGGCTGGGCGGGCTCACCAACCAGTACGCGGCCATGCCGAGCCTGCACGTCGGCTGGGCCCTGTGGTGCGGGGCCGTGCTCTGGCGCCGGGGGCGCTCGGCCTGGGCGAAGGCCGCAGGTGTCGCCTACCCGCTCGCCATCACCCTCGTGGTGATGGGCACCGCCAACCACTACTTCCTGGACGCCGCCGCCGGCGCCGCCGTCATGTGCGCCGGCTACCTGCTGGCCCGGCCCGCGCTGCGCCTCGCCGAGCGGATCCGCGGCCTCGCCGGCCGCACGATGGCCCCGGGAACCGCCGGGACGCCCGCGAATGTCAGTGCCGGGTGCGAGACTTCGGCGAGTACAGCGCTTGCCCGGACGACCTCCGCCGGCTTCCCGGCCGGAGCCGGCCGCCCGGGAGCGCCGGAGAGACTTCGCGAGGCGGAGGCCAGTGACCAGATCCCCCGACAGCCGGCCCGGGGCGAGGCCGGAGAAAGCCGCACCGACGACGCTGCGGCAGCGGCTCGCTGAGCTGCGCGGCCCCTCCGTCGCGCCGCTCCCGCTCGACGCCCGCGCGCTCGCCGCGCTGGCCGCCAACCCCGGCTGCCACCGCCGGGCCCTGCTCGACGGCGCCGGCGTGGACAAGGCCGCGCTGGCGCGGGCGCTCGGCTCGCCGGCGGCGTTCGGGCAGTCCCAGTTCGCCTTCGTGCGCGGCCACGCCTTCGAGGCGCGCGTCAAGGGCGACGGCGGTGCGGAGCTGATCCGGCTGCTGCACGAACGGCTGGCCGACGGCTCGGTCCCGCCGAGCGGACCGGACGGCGTCGACACCCCCGATCTGTCCGCCGCCGGGCCCGAGGGCCGCACGGCCCGCACGGCCCTCGCCCTGCGCGAGGCCACGGCCGCCGGCCGGTGGGCGCTGCTGGACCACCCCCTGCTGGCCCTGACGGTCGCCGGGACGCCCGCCTACCTGGAGCCGGACGCGGTGGTCGTGCACCCCGACGGCAGCTGGACGGTCGTCGAGATCAAGTCCTTCGCCATGGTCGACGGCTCGGCCGACTCCGCGAAGGTGGGCGCCGCGGCGCGGCAGGCCGCGGTGTACGCCCTCGCGCTGGAGCCCGTCGCCGAGCGCGTGGCACAGGGCGCGACCGTGCGGCATCACGCACTGCTGGTCTGCCCCAAGGACTTCTCCAACCTCCCCGACGCCGCCCTCGTCGACCTCCGCAAGCAGCTCGCCACGACCCGCCGCCAGCTGGACCGGCTGACGGGCGTCGCGGACATCGCGGCCCAACTGCCTCCCGGCACGACCTTCGACCTGTGCCCGGCCGACGACGGCCGCACGCCGACGCGCCCCGCAAACGAGCTGGCCGACGCCGTCGAAGCGGTGGCTGCGGCGTACGCCCCCGAGTGCCTGGCGGCGTGCGAGCTCGCCTTCCACTGCCGCGCCCGGGCCCGGGCCGCGGGCTCGGTGCAGACCCTGGGGCGCGGACTGCGCGCCGAGCTGGGCGGCCTGACCACGATCGAGTCGGTCCTCGCCGCGGCGGCCTGCGAAGCCGGTGACCCCGACGACCCGGCGGTCGCCGCGCTGCGCCGCGCGGCGGCGCTCCGGGCGGAGGCCCTGGCAGCGGGCGGCGCGCTCGCGGCGACGGGAGCGGCGTCGTGATGCCACGGGCACCGCGGCGGGCCCGTGCTCGCCACCGCCGGACGACACCGGGCCGGTCGCCCGCCACCGCGGCGGCGTGGCGCCGAGGCTCCCCTCACGCGTCCCGCCCGGCATCCCCCGTCCGCCGCGACGGCACGCAGCCGCGACGGCGGGGGCCCAACGGCCCGGCGGCGGCCGTGGCCGGCCGGACCCTCTGGAGGGACACCGCATGTCGCTGATCAGCACACTCGCGCGGCTGGAAGCGGCGCGGGAGGGACGGGCGCAGCCGTTGGCCACCGTGCGGCACCGCCATGTCGCCGAGCGGCCCATGGTGCTGGTGCCGCTCACCACCGCCGGGGAGGCGGGGGCGCCGCTCGGCGCGATGGTGGGCACCGAGCGGGACGCGCCGCGGCTGCTCGTCGTGGCGCAGCCGCGCGACCGCGATCTGCGGTTCGCCTTCCTGGCGGAGCTGGCGAGCGAGATGCTGCCGTACATCGAGGGGTACGGCGACGCCGTCGAGCACGAGCAGCGCAAGGAGACCGACCCGGGGACGGGGAAGAAGGTACCGGTCGAGGTCGAGCTGTGCGCCGACGCGCCGCAGCTGCTGGTGCCGGGCGCGGCCGGCGTGGAGTACGTACGGCTGCTCGGCCGCTCGATGCGGTTCCGCCGCACCGCGGAGCAGGATCCCGAGGCCGCCCACCCCGCTCCCCCGCGCGTACCGCTGCTGGGCCGCTGGCTGACGCACTTCGGGGAGCGGGCCCACGTCCCCGGCTCCTCGCTGCTGCTGGCGATGACGCAGGCACTGGGCCGCCATTGGGCGACGGGCCAGAGCGTGCTGGAGGACCAGCACCTGGGCGCGCTGCTCGCCTGGATCGACCCGCCGGCCGGTACGCCCGGCGGGCAGGCGGCACTGCGGGCGGAGCTGGAGCGCGACGCGGACGGGCTGCTCACCACCCCGCCCGCCGGGCCGGCGACGGACCCGGCCTTCGACAACAGGCGGCTGGCGCCGGCCGTCGCCCGCTACGACCGCGCCCGCGCCGAGGCACTGGAGGCCGCCGGGCACCGGTCCGCGGCCGCGCAGGCGGCACTGGGCGAAGCCGAGCGCGCCGTCCGCGAACTCCTCGGGTCCCAGCTGCGCCCCACGTGGGACGCCGTCTGGCACGGCGTCGACCTGCTGCGCGCCCTCCCCGAGGGCGCCCACGTCCCCGACCGCTGGAAGCGTGACCGCTGGTCCTACACCGGGCACCGCGACCGCGTCCGCGCCGGCGAACCCCCGCAGCCCCGGCGCGACGACGCCGTCACGGCGGCCCGCAAGCTCGCGGCCCGCGAGAGCGCGCAGGCCCGGCTGGACGCCCAGGAGGCGCTCGACGACCCGCTGGTGATGGCCGGGCGGCGGCTGGCCGGCCAGGCATTCGCCGGGGAGGTCACCGAGGTGGTGCCGGCGTACTCGCAGGCGAAGGTCCCGCGCCCCCGCCCGCTGGTGACGATCCGCACGGCGGACACCCCGCACCTGGCCGACGGCGTGAAGCTGCACCGCGCGCTGCCGGACGGCAGGGCGCAGACCGCGGAGTTCGTGGTGTCCGTCACCCGCGAAGCGGAGGACCGGTGCGTGACCGTACGACTGACCGGCGGAATGGGCCGCGGCAAAGTGCCCGACACGGGCTCCGTACCCCGGCCGGGGGACCGCGTGTGCTGGACACTCTTCGAACACGCGCCCAGGGGCGGCCCCGAGCTGCCCGACCCCGAGCGGACCCCCTGGACCCACGGCGGCCCGCCGGCCGCCCCGGCCGAAGCCCCCGACCCCGTGACCGCGGAGGACCGTCTGTGACCGTACGCATGGCGCGTGGGCGCGCCTTCGACCCCGCCGGGGCGGCGGCAGCGGCCACGGACGCCATCCTGCGCGACACCCTGCACAGCCCCCACCGCGGCGTGGTCGTGGACTCCCCGCCGGGCGCGGGCAAGTCGACGCTGGTCGTGCGGGCGGCGCGCGAGCTGGCCGGCGCCGGCCGCCCGCTGATGATCGTCGCGCAGACCAACGCGCAGGTCGACGACCTCGTGCTGCGCATCGCCAAGCAGGACCCGCAGCTGCCGGTCGGCCGGCTGCACAGCAACGAGCAGCGCCCCTACGACCCGGCGCTCGACGCGCTCGACCACGTCGTGCCGTCCGCGAAGGCGGCAGACCTCGCCGGGCTGGACGTCGTCGTCTCCACAGCCGCGAAGTGGGCGCACACCAAGGTCGCCGAGCCGTGGGGCCACGCGATCGTCGACGAGGCGTACCAGATGCGCTCGGACGCGCTGCTCGCGGTGGCGGGGCTGTTCGAGCGGGCGCTGTTCGTGGGCGACCCCGGTCAGCTGGACCCGTTCAGCGTGGTGGGCGCGGAGCAGTGGGCAGGGTTGTCGTACGACCCGTCGGCGAGCGCGGTGAGCACGCTGCTCGCGCACAACCCCGGCCTCCCCCAGCACCGGCTGCCGGTCTCCTGGCGGCTGCCCGCCTCCGCCGCGCCGCTGGTCTCGGCCGCGTTCTATCCGTACACGCCCTTCCGCAGCGGCACCGGCCACGGCGACCGCCGGCTGGCCTTCGGGGTGCCGTCCGACGGCTCGGGCCCGGACCGGGTGCTGGACGAGGCGGCCGAGTCCGGCTGGGGCCTGCTGGAGCTGCCCGCGCGGCACACGCCGCGTACGGACCCGGAGGCGGTCGGCGCGGTGGCGCGGGTCGTACGGCGCCTGCTGGACCGGGGCGGTGCCGTGACCAGCGAGACCTCCCCGGACCCGGCCCCGCTCACGGCGGACCGGATCGCGGTCGGCACGGCCCACCGCGACCAGGCCGCGGCCGTGCGCACGGCGCTGGCGGAGCTGGGGGTCACCGGGGTCAGCGTGGACACGGCCAACCGCCTCCAGGGCCGCGAGTTCGACGTGACCGTCGTGCTGCACCCGCTGTCGGGGCGCCCGGACGCCACCGCGTTCCACCTGGAGACGGGCCGCCTGTGCGTCCTGGCCTCCAGGCACCGGCACGCGTGCATCGTCGTCTGCCGGGCGGGCGTCGACCGGCTGCTGGACGAGCACCCCTCGACGGAGCCGGTGCAGCTGGGAGTGACGATGAAGTTCCCGGACGGCTGGGAGGCCAACCACGCGGTCCTGGCCCACCTGACCGAGCACCGGATCGCCTGGCACCCGTAGGAGCGGGCCGCCCGACGGCTTCGCCGGGCACGCCGGCCGGGCCTCCGGACCGCCGGGCCGGAGCCCGGCACACCGCCGCGCGCGGCCGGTGAATGCAGCCCGGGACGGCTGCGGGCCGGCCACGCGGTCTCCGGCCCGCCTGACCGGGCACCGGGTCGCCCGGTGCTCGTGGGAGCGGGCGTCCGGGCGGGCATCCGGCATCGGCGCGGGGCCGGGTGCGGGGCGCACTTGCGCGCGGCAGGACAATGGATGACGGTGCAGACGATTCTGGAGGTATGTACATGTGCGAGCCGAAGCAGGCTCCCGGCGCGCAGGACAGTGCCCCGCGCCGCCTGAAGCCCGCGCAGCTGCTCTTCGAGCCGCCCGAGGCCGTCGCCGATCCGGAGCATTTCTTCGACCTCGAGTCGATCGAGGACCCGCGTGAGCTGCTGGCCCGCTCCACGGAGCTGGCGCTGGCCTTCCGCGCGGCCGCGGACCGGGCGACGGAGTTCCAGGCGGTCGCGGCGGCTCAGCTCGCCGACCCCCGGCACTTCGACAGACTGCCCACGGCAGTGATCGCGGAGTGCGCCGAATGGAGCGAGGACTACACGAAGAAGATGGTGGAGTTCGGCCGCGAGCTGCTGCGCGGCAGCAACAGCACCGTCGAGTGACCCGTACGGCCCATGGTCCCGATCATGGGCCGTTGGCATATGCGGCGCACAAGGTAGCGCACCGCACAGCGCCCTGTCCCGAATTCCGCCAAGTACCGCAGGCGGACCCCGTCGGGCCGCCGACCATAGGGCCCATGAGCTCCTGGCCGCACCCTCCGCACCCCGTCCGCCCCCGGCCCGCCGCCCCCAGCGTCACCCTCGCCGGGGCGGACTGGCTCGCCTCCGCCAGCCGTTCCCCCGGCGGCATCCACGCCCTGTGGGCCGACAACGCCATGGCCCCGACCGTGCTGCCCTGCGGCAAGATCTTCGATGTGATCGACGCGCCGATGCTGTTCGGCCGCCGGATGCTCGATCACCTGTGGTCGGCCGCCGGCCCCGGCTCGGGGCCGGTGGCGGCCCAGCGCGGCAGGCTGCTGCTGTTCGCCGCGCCCGGCTCGGCCCAGCGGCTGCCCGCCCTGCTGGAGTGGGAGGAGTGGGGACAGCGTGCGGACGGCGGCCGGGCCCTGCCCCCGCTCCTCTTCTACGGCACGGGCGACGCCGTGACCGTCCCCCCGCTGTATCCCCAGCCCGACGGGACCGAGCCCACGCCCGCCGCCGTCCGCTGGCTGCTCGCGCCGGAGACCCGCCACCCATGGCTTCCGGGCGCGGACGCGCTGCTGTGGGCCTGCGTACGGGCCGCCCGGGCGGGCTCTGTACCCATGCAGGCGCGGGGCTGAAACATACGGATTTTCTTTCCACCGGATCAGGGTGCTAAAGTTTCCACGTCAGCAGGCGCCGCTAGCTCAGTTGGTTAGAGCAGCTGACTCTTAATCAGCGGGTCCGGGGTTCGAGTCCCTGGCGGCGCACAGACAGACGAAGGGCCTCATCGGAAGATGGGGCCCTTCGCCGTATGCCCCGGGACACCCCGAAGCGCCGGGAGAGCCCGGGGAGACCACCGGGAAAAGCCCGGGAGGCACCGGCCCGCCCCGCCTCAGCCGCGTCTCACCTTCACCGTCCAGGACCCTGTCGCCGTGTGACTGCGCACCTCCACCCGGACCCCGTCCGCCACCGAGCCCAGGGACTCCCCGGGGCCGAGCGGCGCGTCCGCCAGCGGCGGGTAGACGGACTGGCCCCAGCAGGCGTGGCCGCCCGGGTGGCCGTCCAGCACCTGGATGGGCCCGCCGCCCGAGGCGGTGTCGCTGCGCACCCGGTAGACCAGCACCCCCTCGGTGCAGGTGGCCGCGTCGTTGCCGGAGGCGCCGCGTGCCTCTATGACGACGGCGCTGGTCACACCCGTACGGACCACGACCATGCGGGTGCGGGAGTCCGCCCCGGGGTGCATCGGGGCCTCGAGCTGCTGGAGGGTGTGCAGGGAGGCGCCGGGGCTGTTGACGCAGTCGACCTGGCGCGGGGACAGCCAGCCCAGCTTCCACTTGTGCCAGCCGAAGGGGTCCGAGGCGAGCCCGAACTGGCTGCCCATGAGGTCCCAGTCGCCGACGTGGGTGTCCCAGTCGCCCTTGCCGTCCGTCGGCCGGTGGTAGAGATCGGGCAGGTCCAGCACGTGCCCGGTCTCGTGGGCCAGGACGTTGCGGTCCGGCGGGTGGTGCTCGAAGACGGTCACCATGCGGCGCAGCTCGGTGCCGTCGACGCGGATGGGCTCCTCGAGGTTGACGACCTTGGTCGCGTCGGAGTCGACGCCGGGGGCGTCGGGGTCGGCGACGAGGTAGACGAGGTTGTAGCGCCGGAAGTCCACCGCACGGTCCGCGGCGGCGATGGCGTCCCGCAGGTAGGCCGAGCGCCGGTCACCGTCCCAGTCGCGCTGTATGTGGTACTCGCCGGAGGTCCGGGGCATCTGGAACCAGCGCTTGACCGGGTGGACGCGCAGCGAGAACCGCCCGTAGGAGGCGCGCTCGAAGAAGCGGGAAGTGCCGGGGAAGTGATCGGCGGCGAGCCGGTCGGGGGAGACGGTGGGCCGTGAGTCCGGGAAGGACAGGAAGATCATCACGGCGTCGAGCCGGCCGACCGGCCGCGGGTAGTCCGGATTCCAGGTGTCGACGCCCTCGGAGTGGTGCGCCTGGCTGCGCGGGAGCGCGCAGGGGCCGCCGGGCCCCTGCGCGTGCGCCGGTGCTGCGACGACGGTCGTGGCGATCGCGCACAGGCAGGTGAACATGGCGCCCAGACGGCGCAGTCGGGACCGGTCCGCGCGGCGTGGCCGCGGCCGGTCCACTCCCATGGGTGTCAGCGGACGCACCACGTCGACCTCCGGGGACGGAATCGGGAGACCTCACCCACCCTCTTGTTATTTGCGGTGTTATGCCCCGTTTCACTACCCCAGTCGAGTGACTAAGCCGACTTCTGGGTACATCACACTCAGTCACGGATGGTCAATCGAGAAGACGCAAACATGCAGCCTCGGGCGTGAGTGCGCGCAAACGCGCATGGATGCACAGAAACGGTCGGACCCAAGCCGACGGCTCCCCCACTCGCGGCCGGGCCGCTGGAACGGTCCCTGCGCGGGCTCTATGCTCGCCACACTTCGAGCACGGAATCCCCCTACAGGCGGCCATTTGCCGCCTTTTCCACCACGCGTACGAGACACACGAAACCC
This sequence comes from Streptomyces sp. NPDC026206, assembly GCF_040638465.1. Taxonomy (NCBI): domain Bacteria; kingdom Bacillati; phylum Actinomycetota; class Actinomycetes; order Kitasatosporales; family Streptomycetaceae; genus Streptomyces; species Streptomyces sp. NPDC026206. Next base: position 199,867 of record NZ_JBEZYL010000005.1, on the reverse strand, counting down.
GCACGGGATCCGTGCGGAAACGAATGCCACGCGGGAGCGAGCGTTGAGCGGAACACTCGACGGCCAGGGCGGCCCGCCCGGTTCAAAGCCGCCAGTCGTCACGCAACGTCACGTCACTTCGAATGAATTCCGCGCTGCCTTCCGAGCCGCGCACCTCGGTATGGCCGTCGTCGGCCGCGACGGCCTCGTACGCTCCGCCAACGACGCCCTGGGCGCTCTGCTGGGCACCGATCCCGCCCGCCTGGAGGACTCCCCCGCCGCCGAGTTCACCGGGCTTCGCGAGGACTCCCGGACCTGGAGCGCCTACCGGGAGGTGCTGCTGGGCCGCCGCGACCGGCTGCACTGCACCCGCAGGCTCAGACAGGCCGGCGGCCGGGGGCTGTGGGCCGAGGTGACGGTCACCCCGCTGCCCGAGACCCCCGACGCGCTGCTGTCGGTGGCCGACATCAGCGACCGGCGCGACCTGCGGGCCAGGCTGCGGCATCTGCGGATGCACGACCCGGTGACCGGGCTGCCCAACCGCAGCCTCTTCTTCGAGCGCCTGGCCACCGCCCTGGCCGCGGCCGCCGTCGCGGGCGGCGGCAGCGGCCGGATCGGACTCTGCTACCTCGACCTGGACGGCTTCAAGGCCGTCAACGACACCCTCGGCCACCGGGCGGGCGACCGGCTGCTGGGCGCGGTGGCCAGGCGGCTGACGGAGTGCGCGGCGCCGGGCGGCCACCTCGTGGCACGGCTCGGGGGCGATGAATTCGCGCTGCTGGTGGAGGAGTCCGCGGGCACCGAGCAGCTGATCGACCTCGCCGCGTCCGTACAGGCCGGGCTCGCCCACCCGTTCGAGGTGGCCGGACAGCGGCTGGCGGTGTCGGCGAGCATCGGCGTGGTCGAGCGCCCCGCGGCCGGGACGCACGCCACCGAGCTGATGCAGGCGGCGGACACCACGCTGTACTGGGCGAAGGCCGACGGCAAGGCCCGCTGGACGCTCTTCGACCCCGAGCGCAACGCCCACCGGATGACCCGGCAGGCCCTGTCCAGCACCTTGCGTCCCGCCGTCGACCGCGAGGAGTTCGCCCTGCAGTACCAGCCGCTGGTCGGCCTCGGCGACGGTGTCGTGCGGGGCGTGGAGGCCCTGGTGCGCTGGCACCATCCGCAGTTCGGCACGCTGCCGCCGAACCGGTTCATCGGGCTGGCGGAGGAGACCGGCGCCATCGTGCCGCTGGGCCGCTGGGTGCTGGCGACCGCGTGCCGCCAGGCCCGCCGCTGGCAGCTCGACCACCCGGACGAACCGCTCGTCGTCAGCGTCAATGTGGCGGTGCGCCAGGTGTGGGACTCCGACCTGGTCGGGGACGTGGCGGAGATCCTCACCGAGACCGGGCTGCCGCCCAGCCTGTTGCAGCTGGAGCTCACCGAGTCGGCGGTGATGGGCTCGGCGGGCCGGCCGCTGCAACAGCTGCAGGCGCTCAGCGACATGGGCGTCGCCATCGCCATCGACGACTTCGGCACCGGCTACTCCAACCTCGCCTACCTCAGCCGGCTGCCCGTCTCCACCCTCAAGCTCGACGGGTCCTTCGTGCACGGCTTCCGCGCGGAGGAACACCCCAACCCCGCCGACGAGACGATCGTCGAGGCCCTCGTCCAGCTCGCGCACCGGCTGGGCCTGACGGTCACCGCCGAGTGCGTGGAGAGCGCGGAGCAGGCCGAGCGGCTCGGGCGGATCGGGTGCGACACCGGCCAGGGGTGGTTCTACTCCCGGCCGGTGCCGGCGGACCGCATCTCCGCGCTGCTGAGCGCGGGCGTGCGGCCCTGAACCGGTTACGCGCCCGGCAGCCCGTACGCGTCCGCGATCAGCTCGTAGCTGCGCAGCCTCGCGTCGGGGCCGTGCGCGTTCGTCGTGATCATCAGCTCGTCGGCGCCGGTCGTCCGCACCAGCGCGTCGAGCCCCGCCCGCACGTCGTCCGGCGTGCCGAAGACGACGTTGCGCAGCCAGTCGGCGACGAACTCCTGCTCGGCCGGGCCGTAGGCGTACCGCTCCGCCTCCTCGGGCGTCGGCACCAGGCCGGGCCGGCCCGTGCGCAGCCGCAGCATCGCCAGTGCGCCGGTGAGGACCTGGCGGCGGGCCTCCTTCGGGTCGTCGGCGGCCAGCGCCTGGACGCCGATCTTGGCGTAGGGGCGGTCGAGCACGGCGGACGGCCGGAAGGACTCGCGGTACAGCTGCAGCGCGGGGACGGTATGGGCCGCCGAGAAGTGGTGCGCGAAGGAGAACGGCAGGCCGAGCAGACCGGCGAGCCGCGCGCTGAAGCCGGAGGAGCCGAGCAGCCAGACGGAGGGGCGGTCGGCCCGCTGCACCCCGCCGGCGACGCGGCCCTGGACGGGCCCGGGGACGGCGTGGATACGGGCGTAGGGATGGCCGTCGGGGAAGTCGTCGTCCAGGAAGCGCGTCAGCTCGGACAGCTGCTCGGGGAAGTCGTCCGCGCCCTCGGCGAGCCGGTCCTGGCGGCGCAGGGCGGCGGCGGTCGCGCCGTCCGTGCCGGGCGCGCGCCCCAGGCCCAGGTCGATGCGCCCCGGGGCGAGGGCCTCAAGGGTGCCGAACTGCTCGGCGATCACCAGGGGTGCGTGGTTGGGCAGCATCACGCCGCCGGAGCCGAGGCGGATGCGCCCGGTGCGGGCGGCGAGGTGGGCCAGCAGGACGGCCGGGGAGGAGCTGGCCACGCCGGGCATCGAGTGGTGCTCGGCGACCCAGAAGCGGTGGAAGCCGCGCCGCTCGGTGAGGCGGGCGAGCTCGACGGTGGTGCCCAGCGCCTGGCGGGCGGTCCGGCCGCTGCCGACTGTCGCGAGGTCCAGTACGGACAGGGGCACCGGGGCGGTGCCGAGAGGTTTCGCCCGGATGATGTCGTCCTGTACGTCGGCCACGGTGGCCCGCCTCCCTGGTCTGGCTGAGTCTGCACGGGAGCGTCTTCGCGCCCCGGCCGACACAACCGGAGCGAATCTCCGCTTATTCCGGGGAGCCACCTCCAGGACAGTGGCATATGCCAAGGTCGCGACGCCCAGGACAGGGGTACGCACGCCGGGCGGATTCTGCTCAACCCCCTCTCCGCGCCGCCGGTTTCGCCCTTATCGTGGAGAGCGGTACACCCACAGGTAACCGCTAGGGGGAGACCGTGACGCTCATGCCCGAGCCGACCGCACCGTTCCATTCGGTGCAGTACGCCCTGCGCGTGCTGGAGACGGTCGCCAAGTACACCGGCGGCGTGAGCGAGGCCCAGATCGCCCGCGAGACCGGACTGCCCGCCGGGCAGCTCGCCCACCTCCTGCTGATGCTCCGCCGCGAGGAGTACGTGGAGCGGACCGGCGACGGCGGCTACGTCACCGGGGAGTCCCTGGTCCTGCTGGGCGCGGGCGGCGGCGACCGCAAGAAGGCCCTGGAGCGCAAGCTCCAGCGCTCGCTGTACGCGCTGCGCGACAGGATCGGCGCCGCCGTCTACCTCAGCAGCTATGTGGACGGCGAGATCCGGATCACGCAGTACGCGGACGGGCCGCGCACCCCGAGGGTCCATGAGTGGGTCGACTTCCGCTCCGCCGCCCACGCGATGGCGATCGGCAAGTGCCTGCTCACCCAGCTCGACCACGACGGCCGGCGCGACCACCTCTCGCGCCACCGCACCGCCCGGCTGACCTCCAAGACGATCACCAACGAGAAGGTCCTCTTCAGCAAGCTGGACGCCCAGCCCGTGAGCGTCCCCGTCCTCGATCTCCAGGAGTACGCCGTGGGCACGGTCTGCGCGGCCGTCCCGATCACGGCCGGGCGCTCGGTCGGCTCGCTGGCGCTCTCCCTGCCGGTCGGGCACGCCCACCGGCTGCGAGAGGCCGCCGACACCCTGAACCGGCACGCCGCCCCGATGCTGCTGTCGATGGCGCTCTGACGCCGCCGCGGCACCGCGCCGCCAGGGGCGGGTGTGACGGGTGGTTCGGAGCACCCCTGGGCATCAGGTAGAGTTTTCTCTGTCAGCAGGCGCCGCTAGCTCAGTTGGTTAGAGCAGCTGACTCTTAATCAGCGGGTCCGGGGTTCGAGTCCCTGGCGGCGCACAGACAGACGAAGGCCCCCACCGATCGGTGGGGGTCTTCGTCGTTCGGCCCGTAGCATGGAACGCCGCGCCGGCAGGTGCGCCCGGGAACGGAAAGGAGAAGCACACGTGTCACAGCGACGCCGCCCCACGGCAGCCGCCGTGCTCCTGCTCCTCCTCGCCGTCGTCTTCGCCCCCGCCCTCAGCGGAGCGGGCCCCTCGGCCACCGCCCTTGCCGGCACCGCCTTCACGGCCTTCACCACGGCCCGCACCCCCGGCCCGGCCACGACCACGACGACGGCGACGGCCGCCGGGCAGGATGCCCGGCCCGGGCTCCGCCCCCGCGCGGAGGTCCGGGACACCGGCGGCACCTGCCGCCAGCAGGACGTGCCCCTCAAGGGTGCCGAGATCGCCGTCGCGCACGGCCACGGCGACCCGCTCACCGGCCCGGCCGCCGCCCGCGTGGCACGGCCGCAGGCGGAGGTCCCGCTCACCGGCCCGGCCAGGGCACCGCCCGTACCGGTCGCCGGCTGCGCCGAGCTGCTCCCCGTCCTACGGATCTAGAGGACGCCCCCACCACGGCCCCGCACGGGCCGTGCTCCGGCATGCCCAGATCCCGTACGACCCATGGAGCTCCACTCTCATGTCCGCACGCCTGTCCACGCCCTCGCGCCGCACAGCGGCCATCGGGGCCGTCCTCGCCCTCGTCGTGGCGCTCGTCGCCGCCGGCATCGCCATCGGCAGGAGCGCCGGCTCCGGCGGGCACAAGTCCTCCGCCGACGACTCGCAGCTGTCCTTCGACCCGCAGCAGCCGAGCTACGACCAGTTCGAGAAGGCCACCAGCCGCCGCAAGGACGGCGACCCGCTCGCCGTCGGCAGGACGGACGCGCCCGTCGTACTCGTCGAGTACGCCGACTACCAGTGCTCGTACTGCGGGCGCTTCACTCGCGAGACCCAGCCCGAACTGATCAAGAAGTATGTGGACGAGGGTGTGCTGCGCGTCGAGTTCCGCAACTTCCCGATCTTCGGCAAGGACTCCGAGCGGGCCGCCCGCGCCGCCTGGGCCGCCGGGCGGCAGGGCCGCTTCCGGCAGTTCCACGAAGAGGTGTTCGCCAAACTCCGCAAGGGCGACGCGCTCGCCGAGGACAAGCTGGCCGAGCTGGCCGGCAAGGCGGGCGTGAAGGACATCGACGCCTTCCGTACCGACATGAACGGCCCCGAAGCCGAGGCCGCGGTCAAGAAGGACCAGGAAGAGGGCTACTCCCTCGGCGTGCAGTCCACCCCGACCTTCCTCGTCGGCGGCCGGCCCCTGGCGGGCGCCCAGCCGATGAAGGAGTTCGAGGCCGCCATCGCCCGGGCCAAGGCCGTACAGGCGGCCAGGGCCGGCGCGGAGAAGTCCGGCAAGTGAGCGACATCGGCTACCTCGCCGCGTTCCTCGGCGGCGTCCTCGCCCTGGTCAGCCCGTGCAGCGCGCTGCTGCTGCCCGCGTTCTTCGCCTACTCGCTCACCGGCACCGGCAGGCTCCTGGCCCGCACGGGCGTCTTCTACCTGGGGCTCGCCACCACGCTCGTACCGCTCGGCGTGGCCTCCACCGCCGCCAGCCGGCTCTTCAACGGCCACCGCGACCTACTGATCACCGTCGGCGGCTGGGTGGTCGTCGCCATGGGGGCCGCGCAGATCCTCGGCCTGGGCTTCGCGTCGAAGAAGGCCCAGGCGGCCGCCGGCCGCATCACTCCCCGCTCGGCGGCCTCGACCTTTGTGCTGGGCTGCGTCTACGGGCTCGCGGGCTTCTGCGCCGGTCCGATCCTCGGCGCCGTGCTGACCGTGACCGCCGTGGCCGGCAACCCCGCCTACGGGGCGTCGATGCTCGCCGTCTACGCGCTGGGCATGGCGCTGCCCCTGTTCGTGCTGGCCCTGTTCTGGGACCGCTTCCGGCTCGGCAGCCGGGGCTGGCTGCGCGGCAGGGAGCTGCGCCTGGGCCGGCTGCGGCTGCACACCACCTCGCTGATCTCGGGAGTGTTCTTCATCGCGATCGGGGTGCTCTTCCTCGGCTACGGGGGAACGAGCGGGCTGCCGGCGATCGTGGACGCCGACGAGGAGTTCCGTCTGGAGGAACTCGCCTCCCGGGTGGGCGGCGCGGTCCCCGACTACGCGCTGCTGGCGGTGATCGCGCTGGTGGTGGCGGGGGTGCTGGCCCGGTTCGCCCTGCGGCGGGAGCCGGAGAGCCCCCGGACCCCGGACACCCCGGAGAACACAGAGAACACGGACGGGTGAGAGCGGCGGTGACCGCGCGCGGGCTTCCCCGCGCGCGGCCGGCCGCCGCACTCCGTTCAGCCGCCGTCCGGGACCCTCAGAACCGCACGTCGGAACAGGCGTAGAACGCGTTGCCCGTGTCGGCGATGGTCCAGACGGCCACGACCAGCTGCTTGCCGGTCCTCCCGGCGGGGAGGGTGCCCTCATGGGTGACGATGGCGTCGGGTATCCGGCCGCCATAGGGGACGGTCAGGAACGGCTTGGTGTCGAGTGCCGCGCGGGTGAGCGGCCGGGCGGGGTCGTAGCTGCTGTTGGTGAGGTAGTAGCGGAAGTCCGTGGTGGCGTGGCGTGCGCTCAGCTTCCAGCGGAAGGCGTAGCTCTGCCCCGCCGCGACCTTGGTGGCCGGCCAGTTCCCGGCACGGGGGTCGTCGAGCTCGGCAAAGCGGCTGTTGCCGCCCGCGCAGATGGTGCCGTCGGCGGGGCCGCGGGACGGGAAGCCCTTGAGGCCCTCGACGGACTGCGGCTCCCACTGGATCTCGCCGCAGTTCTGCACCGTGCCGTTGGCGCAGAACACCTGGCGGCTGGTGGGTGAGTCGGTGTAGCCGTGACCGGTGGCACTTCCGGCCGGGAAGAGGGAGACACAGGCGACGCCGAAGCCGATGATCGCCGCACTGATCTTTTTGCGCATACGTCACTCCTCGAGAACGTGGGGGGTTCTGTGAGTCGAGTGGATTGCGGTCCAGACCAAGGCGGAGGCTAGTACCGGCCAATAGTCATGTCCAGGCCAAAATCGCCCCCTTGACACAGTTCTTTCCGTGACAGGCGCGCACGTCACTCAGCGGGCAGAGCCCTTCCTCGTCCGCTTCGCCCGCACGGGTGAGGGCCGGCCGTACAGGTGGGGGTCGTGGACGGAGAAGCCGGAGAGCCGGACCTTGGTGCCCGGACGGGCCGCCTCGATGTAGCGGCCGCCGCCCACGTAGATCGCGACGTGGTGCACACCGGACGCCTTGCCGTCGGTGGACCAGAAGACCAGGTCGCCCCGGCGCAGCGCGCTGCGGGGGATGCGCCGGGTGGCGCGGTACTGGTCGGCCGCGATGCGCGGCAGCCGGATGCCCGCCCGGCGGTAGGCCTGCTGGACCAGGCCGGAGCAGTCCCAGCGGCGCGGTCCCACGCCGCCGTAGGCGTACGGGTCGCCCAGGTGGCGGAGCGCGTAGGCGACGGCGGGCTCCAGGTCCCGGGCGCTGCCCGCCGCATCCACCTCCCCCTCCACACCTGCCGCATCCGCCGCCCCCTCCGCACCTGGCGCCTGCACCCCGGCGTCCGCCCCGGGCGCGGCCGCCTCCCCGGGCTCCAGGCTCGGGGCGGGCTCGGGCGGCTCGGCGGCAGCCGGGGTCGCGCCCGAGCCGGCGATCACCGCGGCGCCCACGGCCGCCACCAGTGCGCCACGGGCGCCGCGCGGCCGCCGCCGGGCGCCCTCGCCGGCTATCTCCTCGGGCATCTCCCTGCTGCCTTTCCGTCGCTTTGCCCCCTTCGGCATCGCTCGGCACAGCTTCTCAACGACCGGAAGAAACCGCACGTCGCCCGGCGATTACCCTACGTAGGCCCCATGCGCAAGGTTGCTGGACCGATCGGGCGCAGGCCGGTCCACCGGCCCCCGCCGCCCTGCCTCCTTCCCGCCCCCGACCTCCGGAGCGGGGTCAAAGCACCCTTCGGAATCAGGTAGAGTTTTCTCTGTCAGCAGGCGCCGCTAGCTCAGTTGGTTAGAGCAGCTGACTCTTAATCAGCGGGTCCGGGGTTCGAGTCCCTGGCGGCGCACGCGAGACTCAGGGCTCCTCACTCATGGTGAGGGGCCCTGAGTCGTTCCCTGAGCGATACGAACACACGGGCGCGTCAGATGTGACCACTTGCGCAACATTCGCACACATCCTCGTTCGACGTACCGCTTTGCCCGGTAAACACCTTGTTTCACCCTTGCGATCATGACGCGGGGTCCGAGATCCTGAAACGCACAGCTACACCCAATGTCATGCGTTGACCAATGAGTTGGGCGGTGCCGGGGGGAGCCGGCACCGGCACGCCCGCACGGTCGAGGGGGGTCGGCGGGCCAGGAACCGGCACACACGCAGTCGCCATGCGTGCGGGGGGAATGACTTCATGACGTCTACGCCTGCTGATGCCCGGCAGCAGACTTACGACCCATCGGTGACGACACGGCTGCGCGTCCCCGCCCCGGCCGGCACGGGAGGCCGCCCGCGGCACCCGGATCCGCCCCGGCTCGCACCACCGCACCATCGCAAGCCGCTCCCGCGCTTCGATTACGAGCACTACAGCCGCCTGGCCGGTCCGCTGACCGACCCGGACCGGGGGCCGGGCCCCTACCGCGTCCGCTACCGCAGCCTGCTGGCGGACGAGCCGCACCGCATCCGGGCGGCGCTGCTGCTCGGGGCGGCGCCCGTCGTCTCGCTCGCCCTGCTGCTGTGGCTGATGCAGCCGTCGCACTGGACCCAGCGGGAGAACGGCACCCTGCTGATGCGGACCCTGGACACCGTGATGCTGGTGTCCATCGGCCTGATCGAGCTGTTCCGCACCTTGAACGTCACCTCCAACGCCCACGCCACCCTCGTCGCCCGAGATCCGATACCGGTGGTCCCCGAGAACGGCACCAAGGTCGCCTTCCTGACCTCCTTCGTACCCGGCAAGGAACCGCTCGAGATGGTCACCGGGACCCTTGAGGCGGCCGTGCGGGTGCGCCATCGCGGCCCGGTCCACGTATGGCTGCTGGACGAGGGCGACGACCCCGGGGTCAGAGCCGTCTGCGAGCGGCTGGGCGTGCGCCATTTCTCCCGCAAGGGCATCGAGAAATGGAATCAGCCGAAGGGCCCGCACCGGGCGAGAACCAAACACGGGAATTACAACGCCTGGCTCGACGCGCACGGCGACGACTACGACTTCTTCGCCTCTGTCGACACCGACCACGTACCCCTTCCCAACTTCCTCGAGCGGATGCTCGGTTACTTCCGTGACCCCGATGTCGCCTTTGTCGTTGGACCTCAGGTGTACGGGAACTACGACACCGCGGTCACCAAAGCCGCCGAAAGCCAGCAGTTCCTCTTCCACGCCCTCATCCAGCGCGCCGGCAACCGCTACGGCGCGCCCATGTTCGTCGGCACCAACAACGCCGTACGGATCAGCGCGCTCAAGGGCATCGGGGGCCTGTACGACTCCATCACCGAGGACATGGCCACCGGCTTCGAACTGCACCGCAACCGCAATCCCGCCACGGGGCGGAAATGGCGCTCGGTCTACACCCCGGACGTCCTGGCCGTCGGCGAGGGGCCGAACGCCTGGACGGACTTCTTCACCCAGCAGCTGCGCTGGTCCCGGGGCACTTACGAGACCATCATCAAGCAATACTGGAAAGGCCCCTTCAGCCTCTCGCCGGGCACGTTCCTCAACTACACCCTGATGGTCATCTACTATCCGATGACGGCGATCAACTGGATGCTCGGGGCCCTCAGTTGCACCCTCTTCCTGGGGCTCGGGGCATCCGGGATCTCGATCAATTCCGAAATCTGGATGATGCTCTACAGCGACGCGGCCGCCCTCCAGATCGGCCTCTACATCTGGAACCGCCGGCACAACGTCTCCCCGCACGAGCCCGAGGGCTCGGGCGGACTCGCCGGCATGGTGATGTCCGCGCTCTCCGCCCCGCTCTACGCCCGTTCGCTCACGGACGCGGTGCTGCGCCGCAGGAGCAGATTCGTGGTGACCCCGAAGGGTGACTCGGCCAGTCCCGACACCCTCTTCGGTACCTTCCGCATCCACCTCTTCTTCCTGCTCGTCTTCGGCGGGTCGCTGGTGGCGTCCTTCGTCCTCGGCCACACCCACGTCGCGATGCGCACCTGGGCGGCGCTCGCACTGGCGGTCACCGTGGCACCGATCCTCGCGTGGTGGTGGACCGTGTACCGCGCCAAGCACCCCGAGGGGGCCCGTCAGCAATGAGATTCCAGCCGAGCCGCCGTACCCGCCGCACAGCGGTCGGTGCGGCGGCCGTGGTCGTCCTGGCGGGAATGAACGGGCCGGCGCTCTGGGGATACGCCGCCGCCCATTACCACGACTACGCGATCAACCAGACCGAGTACAAGGCGAAGAACGGTCACTGGGACGTCGTGGACGTCCCCAGGGAATACCGGATCAACACCATTCACGCGGCTCTCCTGCACACCGGCAAGGTGCTGCTGGTGGCGGGCTCCGGGAACAACGCCGCCAATTTCAGGGCCAAGTCCTTCCGCACAGTCCTGTGGGACCCGCGGAAGAACACCTTCAAGAACATTCCCACCCCCAAGGACCTCTTCTGCGCCGGCCACACCCAGCTGGCCGACGGAAAGCTCCTGGTGGCCGGCGGCACCCAGCGCTACGAAAAGCTGGACGGCGACGTCACCAAGGCCGGCGGCCTGATGGTCGTCCACAACGAGAACCCCGACAAGCCGATGACCTTCCCGGCCGGCACCCGCTTCACCGGCAAGGCCAGCCACAAGACGTTCGAGTCCAAGGACGCCGTGCTCGTGCCCCGGGCCAGGAAGACCGGCGAAGGGAACCAGGTCAAGGTCGAGGCCAGCACCGCGCGCGTCTACGTCGAGGCGCTGGAGAAGGGCCACGAGTACGAGACCGGGGCCACCGACAATTTCCGCATCGAGGGGCTCGCCGGCACGGACGCCCAGAATTCCTACGGCATCGCCAACAAGCTCTCCTTCGACAAGAAGGACTTCCAGGGCATCAGGGATACCTTCGAATTCGATCCGGTCGCAGAGCGCTACATCACGGTCGACCCGATGGAGGAGGCCCGCTGGTACCCGACCCTGACCACCCTTCAGGACGGCAAGGTGCTCTCGGTCTCCGGGCTGGACGAGATCGGCCAGGTCGTCCCCGGCAAGAACGAGATCTACGACCCGGCCACCAAGAAGTGGTCCTACCTGCCCAAGGAGCGGTTCTTCCCCACCTATCCCGCCCTCTTCCTCGCCGGGCGGAACAAGGTCTTCTACACCGGCTCCAACGCGGGCTACGGGCCGGCCGACAAGGGCCGGGTGCCCGGCCTGTGGAACGTGGAGAGCAACGAGTTCACCGAGGTGCCCGGCATCAGCGACCCGGACGTCCTGGAGACCTCGATGTCCGTGCTGCTCCCGCCCGCGCAGCAGCAGCGGTACATGGTCCTCGGCGGCGGCGGGGTAGGCGAGGACCGCAAGTCCACCGCCAGGACCCGCATCGTCGACCTGCGCGACGAGAAGCCCCGCTTCCACGACGGTCCCGACCTCTACGCCAAGGTCCGCTACCCCAGCAGCGTCATCCTGCCCGACGACACCGTGCTCACCACGAACGGCTCGGGCGACTACCGCGGCCGCAGCGACTCCAACGTTCTGGAGGCCGAGCTCTACGACCCCAGGTCCAACTCCACCCGCCCGGTCGCCGATCCGCTGGTGGGCCGCAACTACCACTCGGGCGCGCTGCTGCTGCCCGACGGGCGCGTGATGACGTTCGGCTCCGACTCGCTGTTCGGCGACGCGGCCAACACCAGGGTGGGCACGTTCCAGCAGCAGATCGACCTCTACACCCCGCCCTACCGCTACCGCGAGGAGCGCCCGGAGATCCGGGAGTCCGGGCCCAGGACCGTCAGGCTCGGCGAGCAGGCCACGTACCGCACCAGCGACCCTAAGAGCATCGCGAGGGCGCGGCTCATCCGGCCGGGGTCGTTCACCCACGTGACCAACATCGAACAGCGCTCGATCGCCCTGGACCTGCAGAAGACCCGGGACGGCGTCACCGTCACGATCCCCGGGGACCCGGCCCTGGTGCCCCCCGGCTGGTACATGCTCCATGTGACCGACGTGAAGGGGACGCCGTCGGAGGCGGTGTGGGTCAAGGTGCCGGTGGCCGAGGAGCCGCCGCCGGAGGAGCAGTGAGGCGGCGGATGTGACGGATGTGGCGGGGGAGGATCAGCGGGAGTTGCGGGCCAGTTCGAGGGCGTAGGTCTCCCACCACTGTCCGGCGCCCGGGCCACCCTTGCAGGCGCCGTCCGACTCCCCCGGCCGTTTGATCCACAGGAAGGCGTCGACCCGTGCGTCACCGGTTCGGGTGGTCGGGGGCTCGCCCAGGGCCCGGCCGGAGGGGTTGCACCAGGCCTTCTCGTGGTCGCCGCCGGTGAGCGGGCCGTTGCCGTTGCGGCTGGTGTCGACGACGAAGTGCTTGCCGCCCACGAGGCGGGAGAGCCGGTGGCCGTAGTCCTTGCTGTCGTCCGTGCTCTGGAAGTTGGCGACGTTGAGCGCGAACCCGTCGGCCTGCCCGATGCCGGCCCGCCGCAGCGGCTCGGCCATCCGGTCGGCCGGGGTGACCCAGCTGGGGTTGCCGGCGTCCAGATAGACCTTGGTCCTCGGCAGCGCCTTGAGCTTGCCGACGGCCTCCTTCAGCAGCGCGAACCGCTCCTCGTGGTACTCCTGCGGCGTGCAGCCGTCCTCCATGTGCGGCAGCGCGTCCGGCTCCAGGACGACGGTCGCACTGCGGTCGCCGATGCCCCGGACCGCCCGGTCCAGCCAGGCGCGGTAGGCGTCGCCGTCGGAGGCGCCGCCCTGCGAGTACTGGCCGCAGTCGCGGTGCGGGATGTTGTAGAGGACCAGCAGCGCGTCACGGTCGGCCTTGGCGGCGGCCTCGGTGAAGCCGCGCGTCTGGCCCTCCGGGTCGTCGATGCCCACCCACTCCGCGACCGGCTGGCCGGCGATCTTCTGGATCAGCTCGGCGTCGTCCTGTTTGCCCGACCGGCGCAGCCGGGCGGCCTCCTTCGCCGCCGTGCCGTCCGGGTTCACCCAGAACGGTGACCGGCCCTTGGGCTGCTGGGAGGGCGGCTGGACGGAGGCGTCCTTCTTGGGCGAATCGCCCGATGAGGAGCAGCCGCTGACCGCGAGAAGCAGGAGCACCCCCACCGCTCCCGTGCGCGCCAGCGCCCCGGTGCCCCGGCGCGTGTGGCCGGTGTTGCTGCCGTACATCCACTCCCCCTTGGGTGTACTGCCTGTGGAGGTGCCGTTGGAGGTGCCTTCCCCATGCTGGCACAGACGTGCCCACGGCCGCGGGCGGTCATGGCACGACACGGGCCGGGGTAGCCCTCTTGGACGACCGGGGAACCGGGCCGGTCCGGGGCCGTCCGGCCCGGTCACCTGGGTGTTCCCGTCAGGTAGGCGGAGACGACGACGTTGGCGCTGTACGAGCGCCGGGCGCGGTCGTAGTCGCCGCCGCAGGTGATCAGGCGCAGTTCGGCTCGGCCCTTGACGCGGGGGCCGTAGACCTTCGCGGCGTCGAAGCGCTTCTTGGTGAAGACGGCCACGTCCTCGACGGTGAACTCGGCGGTGGAGCCGTCCGCGCGGCCGACGGTGATCTGCTCGCCGCGCCGGAGGCCGCCGAGTCCGTAGAAGACGCCGGGGGCGCGGTCGGTGTCCAGGTGTCCGACGAGGACGGCCGGGCCGGGGGCGCCCGGCTGGGGCCCGCCGCGGTACCAGGCGACCGTTCGGGGCCTGTTGTACGGGGGCGGCTCCACGGCGCCCGAGCGGTCGAGGCCGCGGCCCTCGACGGCGGCCCGGACCCCGATCGCCTTGACGGTCAGGCTCTGCGGGCGGGCGCCCGGCAGGGGCCGGCGGGGCGGTGGCAGCGGCTCTGCGGCCGGGCGCCCCACGGCGGCGTCTTCGGTCGTGGGGGAGACACCGGGCGCCGCTTCGGTGATGTGACGGCCCCACAGCCACAGCACCATCAGCAGCGCGGCCCAGGCCGCCCCGGTCAGGAGGCGCCCGGTACCGCTCGTGCGGGCTTCGGACATGGCGGTGGATCACCTTCCGGCTCGCGCCGGCTCACCGCTGTGCCGCGTTCGTGCGCCGTCGGTACCAGATCAGGGCGCCGGCGATGGCCGCGGTGGTGCCGGCCAGGACGAGCCCGGGGGTGTCGGGTGCCTCGGCGGTGGCCGCGGGGGCGGTGCCGCCGGCACCGGCGGGCACGGGGGCGACGGGCGAGGAGTGCGGGTCCAGGGGGTCCCGGCCGTCCTGATCGCCGTACTCACCACGGTCACCGCGGTCACCGTTCTCACCACGGTCACCGCGGTCGCGCTCGGTACGGGCCCGGCCGGGGCCGTCGCCCGGGTGGCCGGCGGGGCGGGGGTCGGGCAGTTCCCTGCCGTCGGTGACGACGGTCAGCTCGCCGGCGGCCGTGGTGTCGCGGCCGTCGCAGTGCACGCGGACGGGGTAGGTCCCGGCGGTCGCGGTCTCGCGGACGGTCGTCTCGGCGACCATGCCGGCCGGGTCCTTGGCGAGCTTGGCGTCGGCGACGAACGCCTCGGAGGTGGCGGTCGCCCGCGCGCCGGCGCAGCCGGAGACGCGCAGCCGTACGTCGGCGCCGGGCCTGCTGGTGACAGGGGTGAGCTCAATGGTTCCGGACGTGGTGACGGGGCCGTCATGGGCCTGCGCGGGGACCGCCGAGACGGCGGCCAGCAGCGTCAGGGCACCACAGAGGGCGATGCGGGCTGAAGCCATGGTGAACCTCCTGTTATCCAGAGGTTCACCGGCGGAGCAGGGGCTCGCATCCGCTCCGTAGCGCTATTGCTCCATTTGGCGACCGCCGGAGGTCCTTGTGCCGGCCTCCGGCGGTCGAGGGGCCACGGACAGCTGGCCCGGACCGGCTCAGATCAGCTCGACGAGGTCCGCGATGGAGTCGACCACCCAGGACGGGCGGAAGGGGTGGAGCTCGACCTCCCCGGCCCGGGTGAGCCCGGTCAGCACCAGGAAGGTCTCCATGCCGGCCTCGAGCCCGGCCAGGATGTCGGTGTCCATGCGGTCGCCGATCATGGCGCTGCTCTCGGAGTGGGCGCCGATGGCGTTGAGCCCGGCCCGCATCATCAGCGGGTTCGGCTTGCCGACGAAGTAGGGCTCGCGGCCGGTCGCCTTGGTGATCAGCGCGGCGACGGAGCCGGTGGCGGGCAGGGCCCCCTCGGCGGAGGGCCCGGTCTCGTCGGGGTTGGTGGCGATGAAGCGGGCACCGTTGTTGATCAGGCGGATGGCCTTGGTGAGCGCCTCGAAGCTGTACGTGCGGGTCTCGCCGAGCACGACGTAGTCGGGGTCGGAGTCGGTGAGGACGTAGCCGATGTCGTGCAGGGCGGTGGTCAGCCCGGCTTCGCCGATGACGTAGGCGGTGCCGCCGGGGCGCTGGTCGTCCAGGAACTTGGCGGTGGCCAGGGCGGAGGTCCAGATGTTGGCCACCGGCACGTCGAGGCCGATCCGCTGCAGGCGGGCGTGCAGGTCACGGGGGGTGTACATCGAGTTGTTCGTCAGCACGAGGAAGGGCTTGCCCGACTCGCGGAGCCCCTTGATGAAGGCGTCCGCCCCGGGCACCGGAATGCCCTCGTGCATCAGGACGCCGTCCATGTCGGTGAGCCAGGACTCGATCGGCTTGCGCTCTGCCACTGCGGTGCTCCTGCCGTGCTGTGCCCATCGCTGGGACCGGGGACGCCGGAACGGCACCACTCGTGTGCCGTCCCGGCACCCCCAGCCTAATCAGTCGGCCGGGTGAGCCTTCCGGGCGGCGGTGCGCGGGGCGGGCGACGGGCCGGTCCGGTCCGGTCAGCGGCGTCGTCGTGCCGGCCGCCGGGCGCCGATCACCAGCACCGCCCCGCCGGCCAGCAGGGCGCAGGCGGCGGCGCCCATGCCGAGCAGGGGGAGCGCGTCGCCCGTGTCGGCCAGTACGGGCGGCAGGTCCTCGCCGGGCACCGCCCGGCCGGTGCGGCCGGTGCGGCCGGGCCGGGGGGAGGGCGCCTCGTGCTCGACGGCGAAGGTGTAGTCGCCGGACTCCCCCACCCACGCACCGTCCTCGCCGCGCTTCTGCACCGCCGTGACATTGGCGGTGACCGGCCCTTCGGGTGCCTTGTCGGTGAAGGTCAGCCGCAGGGGCACGGTGACCGCCCCGTGCGGGGGGACGACGAAGCCCGGGAAACCGGGGGAGTCGTCGGAGCGGCCGTCCAGCACCCCGACGTTCTCGGCCTCCTCCGTCCGCTCGAACTCGACGGGCAGCCAGCGTGAGCTGCCCGGGTCGTAGAAGTCCAGGTGGAAGTGGCCGGGTTCGAGGGCGCGCCCCTTGTCGGCCAGGACCGCGACGGGGTGGACGGCCCGGCACTCGGCGGCGGTGACGTTGCGCAGCTCCAGCCGCCACATCCGCGGTGCGCCGCCGCGTTCGTAGGTGCCGGGTCCGCCGCTCAGCCGTGAGGTGATGGGGAATTCGGCGCTGCGGGGGTCGCCGCAGTGCGGCTGCGGGGTGTCGGCCGGGGAACGGGCGGCGCCGGCGGCCACGCCGAGCGTCAGGACGGCGGCGCCGACGAGGAGGGCTCGCCGGACGGGCTCCGGGAGGCGGGGCGGGGACAACGCGAACATCGCAGCCATCGCGGGACCTTTGCGGGTGGGGGTCCGGTCGTCGTACGGGGTCCATCCCACCCCGTGCGCGACGGCTGCCCGGTGCGCGGCGCGGGGCGTACATCCGACCGGGCGTCAGATGCCACCCGATAGGCCGATTGTCCTTTCATCCGGCCGGGTGGTGGCGGCCGGTCCGCTGCGGCCGAACAGCGGGGCGAGGACGAGCTCGGCCGCGCCCTCGACCACGGTGCGCTCGCCGCCGGGGGTGACGGCCACGGGGACGGTGGCGGGGAGTTCGGCGCGTACGCCGCGTACGTACGGCCCGGCGTCGGCCAGCACGGTCCGGCCGCCGAGCAGCACGAGGTCGATGTCGAGCAGCTGGACGAGGTTGGCGGCGGCGGTGCCCAGCAGGCGGGCGGCGCGGGGGGTGTCGCCTTCGGCGACGGCGCGCAGGCACAGGACCTCGACGCAGCCGCGCCTGCCGCACGGGCACGGGGGCCCGTCGAGCTGCAGCACCTGGTGCCCGAACTCCCCCGCCCCGGTCCTGGCTCCCCGGTGGACACCGCCGCCGAGCACGAGGCCGGCGCCGAGTCCGGTGCCGAGGTGGAGGTAGGCGAAGGAGCCTGCGCCGCGGGCGGCGGCGTCGCGCGGGCCGCGCAGGGCGAGGCCGAGGGCGGCGGCGTTGGTGTCCTTGTCGAGGACGACGGGCAGGCCGAGGCGGTCGCCGAGCGCGTCGCGGAGGGGGAAGCCGTCCCACTGGGGGAAGCCGGTGACGCGGTGCAGGACGCCGCTCCGGTGATCGAGGGGGCCCGGTGCGGCGACGCCGGCCCCGAGGACGGCGACCGCTTCGCGCCCGGCCCGCGCCGCCTCTGCCCGCACCGCGCCCACCTCGGCCGTCACCGCGTCGAGCACCGCACCGGCATCCGCGCCGAAGGCGAGGGGTGCGGTGCGGGTGGCGAGGGCGGTGCCGGCGAGGTCGACCAGGGTGGCCGTGACCGCATCGCGGTCGAGGTGGAGGCCGATGGCGTGCGCGGCGCCGGGGACCAGGCGCAGGACAGTGGCGGGTTTCCCGCCCGTGGAGGTGCGGCGGCCCGCCTCGGCCGCGAGGCCGGCCGCCCGCAGCCGTGCCGTGATCTTGCTGACGGCCTGCGGGGTCAGGGCGGTGCGGGCGGCCAGTTCCGACCGGCTGGCGCCGTGCTCGCCCGCGTCGCGCAGCAGGCCGAGGACGACGGCGGCAT
Organism: Streptomyces sp. NPDC026206; assembly: GCF_040638465.1. Classification (NCBI taxonomy): domain Bacteria; kingdom Bacillati; phylum Actinomycetota; class Actinomycetes; order Kitasatosporales; family Streptomycetaceae; genus Streptomyces; species Streptomyces sp. NPDC026206. Next base: position 181,891 of record NZ_JBEZYL010000005.1, on the reverse strand, counting down.
TGTGGTCGCGCAGGGCGGAGAGGTTGGCGCCGAGACGGCCGGTGCGGAGGGTGCTCACCCCTCCATTCTCCCCTCCGCTTGCACTTACGCAACACTGTTGCCAAAGTGGAGGCATGGATGATGACGACACCACCGGCACCCCCCGCGCTCCGTTCCGCGTCGGCCTCATCGGCTACGGCCTCGCGGGCTCCGTCTTCCACGCCCCGCTCGTCGCCGCCACCGAGGGCCTCGCCCTCGACACGGTGGTGACCGCCAACCCCGAACGCCGGGAGCAGGCCCTCGCCGAGCACCCCGGCGTGCGGACCGTCACCGCCGCGGACGAGCTCTTCGCCCGCGCCGGCGAGCTCGACCTCGTCGTCATCGCCTCCCCCAACCGCACCCACGTGCCGCTCGCCCGGACGGCCCTGGAGGCCGGGCTGCCGGTCGTCGTCGACAAGCCGCTCGCCGCGACCGCCGCCGAGGCCCGGTCCCTGGCCGCGCTCGCCGACAGCCGGGGCCTGCTGCTCAGCGCCTTCCAGAACCGCCGCTGGGACAACGACTTCCGCACCGTCTCCCGGCTGATCGCCGACGGCTCCCTGGGCTGCGTCCAACGCTTCGAGTCCCGCTTCGAGCGCTGGCGCCCCCGCCCCAAGGGCGGCTGGCGCGAATCGGGCGACCCGGCGGAGGTCGGCGGCATCCTCTACGACCTGGGCAGCCACCTCGTCGACCAGGCCCTCACCCTCTTCGGCCCGGCCGCCACGGTCTACGCCGAGGTGGACGTGCGCCGGCCGGGAGCCGAGGCCGACGACGACACGTTCATCGCCCTGACCCACGACAGCGGCGTCCGCTCCCACCTGTGGATGAGCGCCACCACCGCCCAGCTCGGGCCCCGCTTCCGGGTGCTCGGCGACACGGCCGGATACGTCAAGTACGGGCTCGACCCGCAGGAGGGCGCGCTCCGCGAGGGCCTGCGGCCGGGCGGTACGACAGCGTGGGGCGTGGAGGCCGAGTCCTCGTGGGGGCGCCTGGGCGCGGGCGAGTCCCCGCTGACCGGCGGCGGCGAACCGGTGCCGACCCTCGCGGGCGACTACCCCGCGTACTACGCCGCGATCGCCCACGCGTTGCGCACGGGTGACCGGCCCCCGGTCACGGCCGGGGAGGCGGCAGCGGCGCTGCGCGTGCTGGAGGCGGCGAAGGCGTCGGCGGCGCAAGGCCGCACGATCGCCCTGGACGAGGACGCCCGGTGACCGAGGAGACCGCCCGCCTGGAGGACGACGAACACCGCCTGGTCCTCGACCACTTCGACCACGACGCCTGGCGCCTGGGCTCCCCTGGCTCCCCCCTCGAGGACGCCCGGTGAACGAGGAAATCGCCCGCCTGACGGACGACGAACGCCGCCTGGTCCTCGACCAGTTCGACCACGACGACGCCTGGCGCCTGGGCTCCCTCCTCACCGAACTGGCCCGCGAGCGCGGCGCACCGGTCGCCGTCGCCGTCCTCCGCGGCCCCCAGCGCCTCTTCCACCACGCCCTGCCCGGCACCTCCGCCGACAACGACGCCTGGCTCGACCGCAAATGCCGCGTCGTCGAGCGCTACGCCGCCTCCTCCTACCTGGTCGGCGCCCGATTCCGCGTCAAGGGCCGCACCTTCGAGGAGGACTCGCGCCTGGACCCCGACCGCTACGCCGCACACGGCGGCGCCTTCCCGCTGCGGGTGCGCGGCGTCGGCGTCATCGGCGCGGTGGCGGTGTCGGGGCTGTCCCAGGCGGACGACCACGCGCTGGTGGTGGAGGCGCTGGAACGGTTCCTGGAGCTGTAGGGCGTTGCCGTGCCATCACGTTGCGGGCCGCCGCACGGTCCGCCGCGCTTCCGTCGGCGGCTGACGGGGTGACCACCGCGGGCAGCCCCGACGGGCGCAGTGCGGCGTAGTCGGCGAAGCGCCGGGTGCCGCAGCTGCCGCAGCGCGCTTCGCCTCCGGCGCGGGTCCAGCCGGCGGGGTGCGGGCAGTGGCTCACGACCCGGCCCGCGGCGTACGCGGTAGGCACCGCCCGGCCGACGGTCACCGGTTGCGTCCGCTCGGCAGCAGGTGCGCGTCGCGGAAGTGACTGCGCACGGCGATCGTGGCGTCCTCGGCCCGCACCCGGTCGCCGCCCGCGGCGGCCTGCCGCCGCGCGGCTTCCAACTCGACGCACTCGGCACAGCCGACGGGTGAGCTGGCCGTGGCCCGGCCTTCCCCGCTGCGTTCGTTGACTTCGCGCACCTTTGACCTGAGCTCCGCGTCCCGCCGCTGGGCGGAGAGGGTACGGCTGTCGGTCTGCTCGTCGGCGCCGTCGTGCATGACTGCTCCCGGGAATGGGTGGTGATCCTCCGAACACCATGCGGCGTGGTGCGCCGTCGGCCCAGGGACAGGGTGTGCGAGCCGCCGGGCCGGCTGGGACATGGCGTCCTAGCCGTCGGCCTCCAGACGGAGCGCGAGGTCCTTGATCGGGGAACTGCGGCGCAGCTCACGCCCGCGCAGTTCTGTCACGAGGTGGCGGGAGGAGGCGTGGTAGCGCATCCATTCCGGGGCCGTTCGTTCGGCTGCCAGCAGGGCGCGTGTGGCTTCGCCGTCGCGGTTCATCTCCGCGTAGGCCTGGGCGCGGTCGAGGTGGTGCCGGGCGAGCCAGGTGGGCGGGAGGGTGGTCAGGCCGGGGATACGGGCGGCGTGGGTGAGGGCCTTGTCGGGCTTGCCCATGTCGACGTAGGCGTTGACCGTGGCGACGCCTGCGTTGGTCGGCCCGAACGGGGTGGCGTAGTCGAGGCGGTCGGCGCCGATGCGGGCGGCGGCCGCATCGGCGAGGGACAGCAGGTCCTCCGCCGTGTCCGCGCGGCCCGCTCTGACCGCCGCGGTCGCGCCGCGGAGCAGCAGGATGCCCCAGAGCGCGAGGTCGAGGGGGGCCGACCTGAACCCCGGCTCGATGCGTTCCGCCATCCGCACGGCAACCCGCTCGGCGTCGGCGATGCGACCCTGCTTGGTGAAGATCCACGACAGGGTGGAGACGCCGATGATCTCCAGGTGGGGGTCGTCGGAACGCGCCGCGGCCTCCATGGACCTCTCCAGGGCGGTGTAGGCGGCGTCCTCCTTACCGAAGGCGGTCAGCGTGGTGGCCGCCACCTGGTACGCCTCGGCCAGCACGGCGTACGCGGCCGGGCGCTCGTCCAGCGCGCAGTGGCGGACCGCTGCCCGGCTGTCGGCGAGGAGCGTGGGCAGCAGTGCCGTGATCTTCGTCAACTCACCGCGGCGGCGGATGCCTTCCGTGGTGCGGAAGCTGTCGCGCAACGCGCCGACGGCAGGAGGCGGGACGTCGTCCTCGTCGCCCAGGCCGGGGAAGCCGGACAGGGGTGTCACGGCCTGCCGGAGCGCCAGAACGCTGGGCGGCTCGGCCCCGGCGGACGACGCCAGTACCGCGGGCGGCCCCAGGAGCGCGGACGTCTCGGTGTCCAGGGCGCGGGCAAGACTGTTGAGCGTGCTCATGCGGGCCGTGAACCGGCGGTTCTGTTCCAGTTTCCGCACCGTGTCCACGCTGAGCCGCGCCTTCTCGGCCAGCTCCTCCTGGGTCAGGCCGCGCCGTACGCGCAGTTCGCCCAGCCGGTCTCCGAGGGTCGCCGCCATAGCCCCGCCTGTAGGAGGAGTTGAACCGCTTCAACCCACAGTACGCCCGGCGGGGCAAGGGACCCGGCCGCCCTACCCGTCCCGTCCTCCGCGCCTGAGCGGGCCCGGCCCGTTCCACGGCGGCTCGGGGCCTCGGTCCGCCTCGCGGGACTACGGCGATACGCAGAGTTCGTTGTTCTCCGGATCGGCGAGGGTGGTCCATGCGTAGGGTCCCTGCCTGCCCTCGTGCAGGAGCGTGGCCCCCTTGGCGATCAGCCGCTCGACCACGCTCCGGGGGTCATCGGTGCCGGTGCGCACGTCGAGATGGACGCGGTTCTTGACCGTCTTGGGCTCCGGTACGAGCTGGAAGAGGATGCGCGGCGCGCGGTCCAGGCCCTCCGGGTGGCGGATCCCGGCGCCGGTCTTCCATACGAGGACCCCGCGGTGGGTGGTGGTGTCGTCCTCGCTCGCGTGGCCGGCGTCGATCATCCGGCGGATGAACGCCTCGTCGCTGGGCTCCACCTCCCAGCCCAGGGCGTCGGCCCACCAGTCGGCGAGCGCGTGCGGATCGGCCGAGTCGACGGTCACCTGGAAGGTATATGCCATGGCCGGAGCCTACTGAGGAGTCCGCGCGCCGGAGGCCGCCGGGGCCCTCGTGTCCACGGAGCGGAGCGGGCCCTTGTTCCCAGCTATTCCCAGCCGGGCCCCCGCTGCCGGTGCAGCACCAGCAGGGCCAGCCCGGCGCCCGCCGTCATGAGCGAGGCGCCGATCACCATCTCCGTACTCATCGGCGGTCCGCCGCGCGCCAGTTCGTGGCCGTCACCCGCGACCGTGCCGCCGACGAACGGGACGGACGCGTCGCCCGGGCCTCCGTTGCCGGGGGCCGGGACGGGTGGCGGTCCGGCCGCCCCGTCGGGAGCCTCGGGAGTGGGGCCCGTGCCGCAGTCGGGGAGGCGGCCGGTGAAGGGGTAGGCACGGATGGTCTGGCCGGCCGTGCCCGCTGCGGACTCGTGGACGAGGGAACCGGCCGTGAAGAGACGGCCGTTCACACCGGCGAGTGTGAGGTGGATGAGGCTGGAGCGGCGGCCGGCGAGGACCGAGCCGTCGAGCTGGCCGGTGCCGGCCAGGTGGATCTCCTTGGCGTCCGGGATGTTCCACAGGAGCCGCTCCCGGCGCACGCCGGCGATCCTGGCGGCCGAGGTGTTGAGCCTGTGCACATCACTGCCGGGGTTGGTGAGGTTGACGAGCACGGTCGCCTCGGCGGGGACGCGCTCGAAGGTGAGGTTCTGCGGACCACCGCCCGGGGCGGTCAGGTCGAAGGGGACGTTGAAGACCTGCAGGCCGGAGAAGCCGTCGCCGGTGAAGACCGTGGCGGGGCCCCGGTTGACGGCGGTGCCCGTGGCCTTGCGGGGAACGCCCTTGTCGTAGGCGTAGCAGGTGCTCGTGGAGGTCAGCTCCTCACGCAGGTCATGGTCCGCGGCCACGGCGGCGACGTCGTGGACGGCCTTCGGGCTCACCGTGCCGGTGCCCGCCCGGCCGCCCGCGTACGTCACGGTTCCGCTGACCGGGCCTTCCTCCGCCACCAGCCGCCGGCCGGCCGCGAGCCTGAGGTTGCCGCCCACGCGGAGGAACGCCGAACCGTTGTCCGGCGGCACCCGGGAGCCGACACCGGCGAACCCCACCTGGTAGGCCGGGGCCGTCCCGGCACCCTTGGCCAGACCGAAGTCACCGAGCACGACGATCCTGCCCTCGGCGGCCGACGCCGCCCGGCGCACCGCGAAGTCACCGCCGACGAAGACGTTGACGCCGTTGTCCCGGCCCGCGACCGGACCGTTGTGCGGCTCGGGGTACGAGGCCGGGCACATGCCCGGCACGCAGGGGCCCGGTCCGGCAGTCTCCGGTTCGCCACCGCGGTCCAGGTCCGGTGCGGCGAACGCACCGGCCAGCAGCGTGCCTCCGATGGCGGCCAGCGTGGCGAAGACGGTGGCCGCCGGACGGGACACCCGGCGGTGACTGCTCCCGTTCCGATACATGTCCGAAAATATGCCTACTACGGCCGCGGGAACCCGACAGCACACGCCCGCATGCCCCTGCACACCCCCGAACGGCCCAAGGCCAGGAGCCAGGAGCCGGGAGCCGGGTCCGGCACCCGGGGGCCGGTCACGCGTCCTTGAACTCCTGCCGCTGCCGGCCCAGCCCGTCGATCTCCAGCTCCACCACGTCCCCCGCCCGCAGATACGGCTTGGGGTCGGGCCGCCCGACCGCCACGCCGGCCGGGGTGCCGGTGTTGATGACGTCGCCCGGGTACAGCGTCATGAAGTGGCTGAGATAGCGCACGACGTGGGCGACCGGGAAGATCTGCCGCGCCGTGCCGGAGTCCTGCATCAGCTCGCCGTTGACCCACAGCCGTATGCCCAGGGTCTGCGGGTCGGGGATCTCGTCCGCGGTCACCAGCCAGGGCCCGAGCGGGTTGAACGTCTCGCAGTTCTTGCCCTTGTCCCACTGCCCGCCGCGCTCGTTCTGGAACTCGCGCTCGGAGACGTCGTGGGCCACGGCGTAGCCCGCCACCGCCGCCAGGGCTTCCTCATCCGTCCGCAGATAGCGGGCCGTGCGCCCGATGACGACGGCCAGCTCGGCCTCCCAGTCGGTCTTCACGCTGCCGCGCGGCACGAGCACCGTGTCGTCCGGGCCGATCACCGTGTCCGGCGCCTTGAGGAACACCACCGGTTCGGCCGGCGGCCGCATCCCCGCCGCGGCCACGAGGTCGTGGTAGTTCACCCCGATGCCCACGATCTTGCCGATGCGGGCGACGGGCGGACCGATCCGCAGCCCCCGCCCGTCGAGGGCGGGCAGGATGCGGGCCCCGACGGCCGCCCGGATCCGCGCCAGCGCGGACTCGTCGGCGAGCAGCGCTCCGTCCACATCCGGCACCAGCGCGGAGAGGTCGCGCAGTGTCCCGTCCTCGTCCAGCAGCGCCGGGCGCTCCGCTCCAGCGGTTCCGACACGCAGCAGCCTCATCGCTCCAACTCCCCGAAGTCGTCAGCCGGCCCCGGATGATCGTCCAAGAACGGAGGGTCTCTCCGCAAGACCCGTTTCAGTCCGCGGACCCCTAAGTGGCGGAAGTCCGCCCCTTGGTCCGACTCTTGGCCCGGCCCTTCGCCCGGCCCTTCGCCTGCCCCTGGGCCCGGCCCTTGGCCTGACTCCTGGCCCGGCTCCTGGCCTGACTCCTGGCCCGGCCCTGGGCCTGTCCCTTGGCCTGTCCGTTGCTCCGGCCTGCCGCGTGCGCCTCGACCCGGCCCTCGGTCTGCTCCTCCGCCCGGCCCTCGGTCTGCTCCTCCGCCCGGCCCTCGGCCTGTCTGTCCACCAGGCTCCCGGTCTGCTCCTGCGATGTACGCAGCGGCTGCAGCAGCGCCCGCTCGACCGCCGTCCACGTCGTGCTCGTGACCAGGTACAGGGCCGCCGCCAGCGGCAGCACGGCAGCGGTGACGAGCGTGCCGAAGGACAGCAGCGGCATCACCTTCGCCATCGCCGCCATGCCCGGCACCGGCCCGTCCGCCGCGCCCGTCGCCGCCGGCGCCGCCACGGTCTTCCGGCCGCGCAGGTACGTCCACGTGGCAACGGCACCCACCAGCGCGAACAGGCCCAGGTAGACCAGTCCCCGCCCGCCCACGAGTCCGCCGTGGGCCAGCGCGTCCGTCCACCGGTCGCCGAGCGGTGCGCCCAGCAGCGTGTGCTCCAGCAGGTTCCCGGCGCCGTCGCCGGTCGAGAACAGGTGGTACATGACGTAGAACACCGGCAGCTGAGCCAGCATCGGCAGGCAGCCCGCCAACGGCGACGATCCCGCCTTCCGGTACATCGCGGCGGCCTCCTGCTTGAGCCGCTCGGGGTCCTTCCCGTGCTTGCGCCGCAGTTCGGCGAGGCGGGGCGCGAGCTCGGCACGCTTCCGCTCGCCCCGGGCCGCAGAGCGGGCGAGCGGGTGGAGCGCGAGCCGCACCACGCAGGTGAAGACCACGATCGCGGCGGCGGTGGCCGACGCGCCGAAGGCCACGTCGAGGCCGTCGGCGAGGTGGGTGAGCAGGGAGCCGAGCGAGGTGAACAGGGGTGAGAAAAGGGACATGGTGGGTGAGCCCTCCACGGGTCTCGTCGTGCCGAAGGAAGCCAGGAAGCAAGGGAATTCGGCGTGACGAGCCGCGCGGGCAGCGCAGCCCTTCGGGGAAGCCCGCACAAGGGGCGTCCCCTGGAATCAGGGAATCAGGGTGCGAAGCGCCTACGCGGCCGTCAGGAGGGGACGACCGGGCGCCCGGGGCCGTCGGCGGCCCTGCGCGTCGGGATCGCGCTGGGCGAGGAATGCCGTGCGCAGCTCCCGGTCCCGTATCGCGGTGCGTATGCGCGTCGGCGTCAGCGGGCCGCCCGTACGGGCGGCGGCGGCCGCGCACAGCAACAGCGCGGCCGTGGCCACCACGACGGCGGTGGCGGCGAGGGCGACCACGCTCATCAAGCTGCCCTGGACGAGCAGCAGTTCGCAGAGCAGGAGAAGGAGCACGCTCAGGTGCGCACGGAAGATGTTGTTCACCATGCTCCTCCCCCTCTCCCTCGTCCAGTCGTTCGTTCCGATGTTAGACCGGGCCACTGACAACGGTCTCCCCCAGGGCCGCCTCCGGTCCCGGATCCTCCGCCAGCACCTCGGCGTCCGGCCGTGCGTCCACCGGCTTCGGCCCCCACCACGACACCGCCACGGCCACGGCCACGTTCACGGCCAGCGCCAGTGCGCCCGCGTTCACGCCCCACACGGGATCGTGCTCGGTGAAGACGAGGCCGCACACCAGCGCACCGCCCGCGACCAGTCCGCTCACCGCCCCCCACAGCGTCAGCCTGCGCCACACCAGCCCCAGCAGGATCATCGGTACGAGCTGCGCCATGCCCTCGTACGAGATGAGCGACAGCCGCACCAGCGTGTTGGGCTCGGTGTACGTCAGGATCAGCGCCAGCGCGCCGGCGACCACGACGACGACCTGCGCCGCCGCCTTCTGCCGGTCCGGCCGGCCGGCCAGCGCGGGCACCGCCCCCAGCACGCTCCTCCCCCACATCGTCCCGATGACCAGCATGAACACCGCCATCGGCACGATCGACGACAGCGCCGCCGCCACCCCGATCACCCCGACCGCCCACGCCGGCAGCGAGTCGACGACCAGCTTGAACAGCGCCAGGTTCGAGCCCGCCCCCGTCAGCCCCGGCACCACGAAGACCGCCGCCAGCCCCAGCAGCATCGGCACGAACAACAGCACGTTGTAGAACGGCAGCAGCATCGCGTTGCGCCGCAGCGCGTCGGCGTTGCGCGCGCTCAGATAGCCCGCCACGGTCGTCGGGAAGATGACGACCGTCAGGGAGTTGAGAAAGCTCGTCGTCACGAACCAGCCACCGCCCAGGCCGCTCCCGCCGTGTCCGGTGAAGGTCAGCCACTCCGGCTTCTCCGCCACGATCCGCTCCAGGAAGGCCCCGTAGCCGTCGAAGTAGTGCAGGGGCACGTAGCACGCCAGGAAGCCCAGCGTGCCGATGACCAGCACGTCCTTCAGCACCGACACCCAGGCGCTGCCGCGCAGTCCGCTGACCACCACGAAGCCCGTCGTCACCGCGAAGGCGATGAAGTAGGCCCAGTTCAGGCTGATCGCCCCGTAGGAGATCGTCGAGACGACGACACCCATCCCGGTGATCTGCAGCTGGATGTACGGCAGCAGGCACACCGTCGCCAGGACGGCCACCACCGCGCCGAGCCACGGCCTGTCGTAGCGGTGCGCCACCATGTCGGTGATGTTCACCAGGCCGTGGCGCCGGGCGTACGCCCAGAGCATCGGGCCGACGACGTAGCCGATGGCGTAGCCGCAGGAGAGGTACGCGATGACGTACAGGACCGGGGCGCCGTGGTTGTAGCCCCAGCCGGCCGCGCCGAGGTAGCTGAAGCTGGTGTAGCCCTCACCGGCCATCAGGACCCAGATGAAGACCGTGCCCAGGCTGCGGCCGCCCACCGACCACTCGGCGAGGCCACTGGTCGCGCCGCGGCCGCGTACGGCGAGGAGGCCGAGGGCCACGGTCAGGACCATGAAGCCGCCGAAGATCGCCGACGCGGTGGCGGCGTCGGCGCTCACGCGCGGCCTCGCTTGCGGTCGCCCCGCCAGGCGAGGAAGACGGCGGCCGGGGTGAGGAGGGTGGCCAGCAGGAGCCAGAAGAACAGGAAGGGGAGGCCGAGGATGGTGGGGTGGATGCGGTCCGTCAGTGGCAGGGAGGCGAGGTAGAGCGCGTACGGGGCCAGGAGCCACAGCAGGTGGGGACGTTTCTTCAGCACGGCGTCGACCCTAGGTCGTGACCGGCGGTTTCTCCCCACCCCGCCCCTTCCCGCTGTGACCGATATGCGGCTCCGCCGCGTGACGGGGCTCCGCCCCCGGACCCCGGTGCTCAAACTCCCCCAGCTATCGCTGGGAGGTGCCCCCAGACGGGCTGGATGGTTGCCCGGACAGGATGGACGGCCGCCCGGGCGGGCACGGGATCACGCCCCCACCAGCCTCGACGCCGTGTAGATCAGCAGGCCTGCCAGCGCGCCCACCACCGTGCCGTTGATGCGGATGAACTGCAGGTCACGGCCGATGTGGGCCTCGATCTTGCGGGAGGTCTGTTCGGCGTCCCAGCCGGCGACCGTTTCCGTGATCAGGGAGGTGATCTCGTCCCGGTAGGTCGTCACCACATAGACGGCGGCATCCTCCAGCCAGCCGTCGACCTTCGCCCGCAGGCGCTCATCGGCCGTCATCCGCGCGCCCAGTGACAGGACCGATGCCCGCGTGCGCAGCCGCAGTTCGCTGCGCTCGTCCTCCGCGGCGGCCACGATCATGGCGCGTACCGAGGACCATGCCGAGGCGATGAGGTCCTGGACCTCGCCGCGGCCCAGCACTTCGGCCTTGAGCCGCTCGACGCGGGCCCGGGTGTCGTCGTCGGTCCGCAGGTCGTGGGCGAAGTCGGCGAGGAAGCGGTCGACCGCGTCACGGGCCGGGTGCTCCGGCATGTCGCGCATCTCGGTGACGAAGCGCAGCAGTTCCTTGTAGACGCGCTCGCCGACCTTGCGGTCGACGAAGCGGGGGGTCCAGCCGGGGGCGCCGCCGGTGACCGCGGCCATCACCGAGTCGCTGTGCGCGACGAGCCAGTCGTGGGCCCGTACGCACACCAGGTCCACGACCTTGCGGTGGCCGCCGTCGGCGACGACCTTCCCCAGCATCGTGCCGATGCCGGGCGCGATCTCGACGGCGTCCGCCCGGCGGGTGATGGCCTCGCCGACGACCGCCTGCACGTCGGAGTCCCGCAGCACCCGCAGGGCGCCGCGCAGGGCCGTGGCCGCCTCGCCGGTCACCCGGTCGGCGTGTGCGGGCTCGGCGAGCCAGGCGGCCAGCCGGGAGCCGATGCCGACCGCGCGCAGGCGTACGCGCACCACGTCGCCGGAGAGGAAGTTCTCGCCGACGAAATCCCCCAGGCTCCGGCCGAGCTGGTCCTTCTTGGTGGGGATGATGGCCGTGTGCGGGATCGGCAGGCCCATCGGGCGCCGGAACAGCGCGGTGACTGCGAACCAGTCGGCGAGCGCGCCCACCATGCCCGCTTCGGCCCCGGCCGCCACATAGCCGGCCCAGCCGCCGCCCGAGCCGGAGGTCCGCGCCCACTCGGCGAGGGCGTAGACGACGGCGACGGCGAGCAGGAGCCCGGTCGCGGAGGCCTTCATCCGGCGCACTCCACGCCGCTTCTCCTCGTCCGCCGCGCTGTAGGTGAAACCAGCGCTCCGACCGGGCATCACCCCATCGGCGGCATTCGAACCGCCACCAGCGGCAGGCGGCTGCTGTCCATGGAAGCGTTTCATGCGCACCACCACCCGTTCCGGCTGTCCTCACGTGCATTGTCCCTAACCGACCGACTCGGGGAACGGCCGAAGGGTTCCCCGCGTCTGACAAGTCGCCCATGACATGTCACGAGCACGCGCTGCGAGGCTGTCGTCCTCCCGGCCGCCAGGCCACCCGGAGCGGTATGCTCCGCCGTCCCCAGGAGTCACCCGCCCATGAACAGGCCACCTCTGTCGCGCGGTGCGGCCTACGCCGTGCTCGCCGCACTGGCAGCCGTGGTGGCCGCCGTACCGGCGCTGATATTCGCCGGGGCCGGCGGCTCCGGCGGCCGGCCCGGGGCCGGGGCGCCCGAGACGCCGCGCTCCGCCGCTCCGGCGGCCGCCGGAGGCTGGGTGGGTGCCTGGTCCACCTCGCCGGCCGCCGCCGAACCGAACACCGGTCACGGCTACGCCGGACGGTCCATCCGTAACGTGGTGCACACCACTCTCGCCGGCAGCATGGCCCGCATCCACCTCTCCAACCTCTTCGGCGACCGGCCCCTGACCGTCGGTCACGCCTCGCTCGCCGTCGCCGCCGCCCCCGGCAGCCCGGCGGCCGCGCCCGGCAGCATGCGGTCGCTGACGTTCGGCGGACGGCCGGCGGTGACGATTCCCGCGGGGCAGGCGACGGTCAGCGACCCGGTGCGGCTCACCGTGGAGTACGCGGCGGACCTGCTGGTGACCACGTACTCCCCGGTCCCCTCCGGCCCGGTCACCTACCACCCGCACGCCCGCCAGGTCTCCTTCCTCGCGCAGGGCGACCGGGTCGCGGAGCGCGGCGGCAACGCGTACACGGGCAGGACCCCGTACTGGCGTTACGTCACCGCCGTCGACGTGTGGAGCACCGAGGCGCAGGGCGCGGTCGTGGTCGTCGGCGACTCCCTCACTGACGGCGTCTCCGCCACGGTGGGCGCCAACCGCCGCTGGACCGACTTTCTCGCCCGCCGCCTGCGCTCCGAGCCCGGCGCACCCCGCTACGGCGTCCTGAACCAGGGCATCAGCGGCAACCGCGTCCTGCTGGGCGGCGTGGGCTCCTCGCCCAGGAACAACCCCAGCGCCCTGGAGCGCTTCGACCGCGACGTGCTCTCCCGTGCGGGCGTACGGGCCGTCGTCGTCGAGCTCGGCGTCAACGACATCATGCGCCGGCCCCGGCAGACCGAGCCGGGGCGGATCACGGAGGGCCTGCGGCAGCTGGTTGCGCGGGCGCACGCGCGCGGGCTGCGGGTGATCGGCGCGACCCTGACGCCCTTCGGCGGGCGGGTGGGCCTCGGGCCGGACCAGGAGCTGGTGCGGCAGGGCGTCAACACCGAGATCCGGGCCGGGGACGTCTTCGACGACGTCGTCGACCTCGACCGTGCGCTGCGCGACCCGGCGAATCCGCAGCGGCTCCTGCCGGCGTACGACTGCGGCGACCACCTCCACCCGAGCGACGCCGGCTACCGGGCGATGGCCGACGCCCTGGACCTCGACACGCTCAAGGGCCGGGCGGCGGCGGAGCTCTGAGCCCGGCCGTTCCCCCGGGCACGGACCCCGCGGCCGGCCCCAAGAACCGTTCCACCACCCGGGCCCGTGCCGCACTGCGCCCCGCCGCTGCCCGCAGGACCGTTCCACGCGGGACCCCGCCGCCACCCGGAGCGAAGCCCGCCCCGAGCGCCCTGCCACCGACAGCAGGAACGATCACTCAAGCGTTTTGCCGCCGTCCCGGCGCTCCTCCCGGTCCAGCTGCCGCTCCGCGCGCCGCTCGTCCCGCAGCCGCTTGCGCTCGGCCTTCGTCGGCTTGCGGTCGACGCCGACGCCGCCCCAGAACGCGAGGCCGGTGACGCGCACCGTCGGCGATCCCGGCGTGCCCGGGCCGGTGGCGTTGTCGTCGAAGCCGCCCATGATGCCGACGCCGCCGACGTACACGTCCAGCCCGGGCGGGACGATGACCTGCATACCGCCCATGATCGCGATGCAGCGGACGACCACCTCGCGGTCCTCGAAGCGCGCCTCGCGCAGGTCGATCTCACCGCCGCCCCAGAAGACGAAGGCCGTGAAGAGGCGGGGCACGGTCCAGCCGCCACGGCGCTGGAAGCCGCCCATGACGCCGATGGCTCCCCTGGACGTCGCCCGCCCGCCGATGCGCCCCGCCCAGCCGGCGTCCCCCGCCGCCGGGGCCGCCGGCACGGGCGCCACCGCCCCGGAGGGCACCGGCAGGTCCCGTACGAGCGGCTCCAGCTCGGCGTGCGTACGGGCCTTGTACGCGGCCTCCAGACGCTCCCCGAACTCCTCCAGGTCCAGCCGGCCCTCGGCGACCGCCTCGCGCAGCGCCTCGGCGACCCGCTCGCGCTCCGCGTCGGAGGCCCGCATCTCAGGAAGTTCGCTCGTCATGTCCGACAGCCTAGGGCCGCCGGCCGGGCCACGGCGGGCGCAGGTTCTCACAGCGCCTGTCTGTCCGCGTACATCTTCGCGATGACGTCTTCGATGTCCGGTTCGCGGACCGAGAGGTCGACCAGCGGATAGCGCGCGGCGACCGCGGCCACGATCGGCGCCGCACTCTGCGTGGCGGCGAACGCCAGCCACTGGCGCGGCCCTTCGACCTTCACCGTACGGGCGCCGGGAACGTCCCCAATGGGCGGAAGCTCTCGTTCCAGATCGATGACGAGGGTCCGCTCGCTCTTCCCCGCCGCGTGCAGGCCGTCCAGCCCGCCGTCGTGGACCAGCCGCCCGTGGTCGATGACCATCACCCGCTTGCACAGCTGCTCGATGTCGGTCAGGTCGTGCGTGGTGAGCAGCACGGTCGTGCCCTGCTCCGCGTTGACGTCCCGCAGGAACTCCCGCACCTTCGCCTTGCTGACCACGTCCAGGCCGATCGTCGGCTCGTCGAGGTAGAGCACCTCGGGGTCGTGCAGCAGCGCCGCCGCGATGTCCCCGCGCATCCGCTGCCCCAGCGACAGCTGCCGCACCGGCACCTCCAGGAGCTCGGCCAGGTCGAGGAGTTCGACACAGCGCTCCAGATTGGCGCGGTAACGGCCCTCCGGGATCCGGTACATGCGGCGCACCAGCCCGTAGGAGTCGCGCAACGGAAGGTCCCACCACAGCGTGGTGCGCTGCCCGAAGACGACACCGATACGACGGGCCAGGCGCGTACGCTCACGCGAGGGGTCGATGCCCGCGACCCGCAGCCTGCCGCCGCTGGGCGTCAGGATGCCGGTCAGCATCTTGATGGTGGTGGACTTGCCCGCGCCGTTGGGCCCGATGTAGCCGACCATCTCCCCCCGCGGCACACGGAAGCTGATGCCGTCCACCGCACGCACCTCGCGCCGCTCCCGGCGCCACAGGCCCGCCCTGCGGCGCACCTCGAAGACCTTCTCGACGCCGTCGAGCTCGATGAACCCGTCCACCCCGAAGCCACCCTCCTCCAGGCCGGACACCCGGCCGTCAACTGCCCGTACTCCGATAGCTCCGCAGCCCCGCCCGCCACGCCAGACCGGCCAGCGCGCAGCACACCAGCGCCACCAGCGGCGAGGCGAAGTCCACCCAGCCCGGCAGCCCCAGCGGATCGTCGCGCCCCAGGACCCGCAGCGCCGGCAGCCAGTTGACGAACGCCAGCGGAACGACGAACGTGACGCCCCGCACCAGGTCCGTGGCGAACACCGTCGGCGGGTACTGCAGCATCGTCGTACCGCCGTAGGTGAAGGCGTTCTGCACCTCCGACGCGTCGTTGGCCCGGAACTGGAACGCCGCACCCGCGACGAAGACCGCACCGAAGATCGCCGCACCGGCGGCCAGCATCACCGGCACGAGGAGCAGCGAGACCGGCGTCCACCGCACATCCAGCCGGGCCAGCGCCCAGACCAGCAGCACCCCGCCCTGGGTCACCCGGCCCAGCCGGCGCAGCGCGAAACGGTCGGCGGCGACCTGCGCCAGGACCGACGCCGGCCGCACGAGCAGGGTGTCCATCGTGCCGTCGCGCACCCGGCGGCCGACGCGGTCCATGTTGCCGAGCGCGAGGTCCGCCAGGCCGAAGGCGGTGCTCGTGGTGCCGTACAGGAGAGCCACCTCGGGCAGCGTGAAACCGCCGAGCGCGTCGATGTGCGAGAACATGATGGCGATGGCGACGAAATCCAGTGCGGTCACCGCGAAGTTGCCGAGCGCCATCATCACGAACGACGTGCGGTAGGCCATCGCCGACCGCACCCACATTCCGACGATCAGGCCATAGGCACGCACGCCCTCGTACACGCGCGCCCCCGGGCCGGCGGGGAATTCAGCCACCCTGCACCACCACCTTCCGGGTGGCCAGCGCCTGCACACAGCGCCCCACCACCAGCAGCACCACCGCCCACACCGCCTGGAACCCCAGCGCCCCCGCCGTACCCCCCGCGCCCCCGTAGCGGCCCAGCAGAACGTCCGCCGGAACCTGCAGCATCGCCGCCCACGGCAGCACCCGCACCGTCTCCCCGAAGACACCCGGGAAAACGTTCAACGGCAGCAGCATCCCCGAGAAGAAGATGCACAACAGGCCGCTCAGCATGTTCACACCCGAGCCGTCGAGCAGCCAGAAGGCACACAGCGCCACCAGATAGCGCAGGCCGAAACCCACCACGATGCCCAGACACACCGACAGCAGGAACACCAGCCACGTCAACGGCGATCCCGGCAGGGCCAGTTCGAAGCACAGCACGCCGACCGCCAGCGGCACCGCACCACGGCCCAGCAGCTGGAACGCCGCCCGCCCCAGATCGCTCGCCAGCCACCACAACTGCAGGTCCGCAGGCCGGTAGAGGTCGACGGCGATGTCACCGGAGCGGATCCGCTCCTGCAGCTCCTCCTGGAAACCCCCGCCGATCAGACAAGAGGCTCCCACCAGCGCCTGCGTCACCCACACGAACGTCAGGGCCTGCGACTGGTCGTACCCACCCAGATGGGGACGTTCGTTCCACAGGGCAATGAAGGTGTACGCGACGATGAAGCCGAACACCGTATTGGTGAAGACCCCCGCCACGGTCGCGACCCGGTAGGTCGCGTACCGCCGGAAGCTGCTGACCGCGACGGCCGGATACAGCCGCACTCCGTCACCCCCCGCCCCGTGGAACCACTTTGACCAGCCACTCGCCCACCGGACGCCCACCCGACGCCCACCGCACCGATACCGCCGCACCCCGAAGCGCAGGAGCCTAGCCGCACACCTCGGCACGGAACCACGGATTTTCACCCCATGGGGTGGTCCGTCTGGCCCGAACGGTCCTTACCGCGCTGTTCAAAGGTGCGCTACGCCCTTCACCCGGAACGCATGATGCGACAGTGTCTTCCGGGGCCTACGACGCAGGTCGGAACCGCCCGACACGACACCGCTCCGCCGCGGCCGCACAACCCCGGCGGCGGCCGAGGAGTCCCAGGAGACATGAGCGACGAGCAGTCACAGCAGCGGCGTCCCGCTGGTGGCGGCCACGCGCCGCCGGGCTGGGCGCCCCGGGGCACCGGCGCGCCCCCGGCAGGCGGCGCGCCCGGAGCTCGCGGCGCCCCCACCCATGGCACCGGCCACGGCCGGCCGCGCCGCCCCCGCCGCACGGGCTGGCGCCGGCTCGTACCCACCTGGCGCATGGTCCTCGGCGGCTTCCTGCTGATCGTCCTGATCGTCGTCGGCATCCTCGTCGCCGGCTACACCCTCGTGGACATCCCCGCGGCCAACAAGGCCGCCGTCGCCGAGAGCAACGTCTTCCTCTACGCCGACGGCAGCCAGCTCGCCCGCGACGGCGAGATCAACCGCGAGAGCGTGCCCCTGAGCAAGGTCCCCAAGGACGTCCAGCACGCCGTCCTGGCCGCCGAGGACCGCGACTTCTACTCCGAGTCCGCCGTCAACCCCGAGGCGATGCTGCGCGCCGCCTGGAACACCGCCACCGGCAAGGGCAAGCAGTCCGGTTCCACCATCACCCAGCAGTACGTCAAGAACTATTACCTCGGCCAGGAACAGACCATCAGCCGCAAGCTGAAGGAATTCTTCATCGCCATCAAGCTGGACCGCGAGGAGAGCAAGAACGACATCCTCGAGGGCTACCTCAACACCAGCTACTTCGGCCGCAACGCCTACGGAATCCAGGCCGCCGCCCAGGCCTACTACAACAAGGACTCCGACAGGCTCACCGCGGCCGAGGGCGCCTACCTCGCCACCCTCCTCAACGCCCCCACCGCCTACGACGTCGGCGCCCACCCCCAGAACCGGCAACGCGCCCTGGCCCGCTGGAACTACGTGCTCGACGGCATGACGAAGAAGAAGTGGCTCGGCCGCACCGAACGCGCCGCGATGCAGTTCCCCACGCCGGGCAAGGCCAAGCCGCGCCTGAGCATGGCAGGACAGCGCGGCTACCTCGTCGAGGCCGTCAAGGACTACCTCACCAGCAACAAGATCGTCGACGAGACGACGCTGGCCACCGGCGGCTACCGCATCGTCACCACCATCGACCGCCGGAAACAGGACGCCTTCGTCAGCGCCGTACGCCGCCAGCTGATGGACAACCTCAGCGACGACCGCCAGGTCGACCGGTACGTACGCGCCGGAGGAGCCTCCATCGACCCGAAGACCGGCAAGGTCGTCGCCCTCTACGGCGGCATCGACTACACCAAGCAGTACGTCAACAACGCCACCCGCCGCGACTACCAAGTCGGCTCCACCTTCAAGCCGTTCGTCTTCACCTCGGCCGTCGACAACGGCTCCTCGACACAGGACGGCCGCACGATCACCCCGAACACGGTCTACGACGGCACCAACAGACGCCCCGTGCAGGGCAAGGACGGCCCCGTCGGCTACAGCCCCGAGAACGAGGACGGCTACTCCAACCCCCGCATCACCGTCACCAAGGCCACCGACCTGTCCGTCAACGCCGTCTACGCGCAGATGGCCCAGGACGTCGGCCCCGCCAACGTCAAGGACACCGCCGTCGCCCTCGGCATCCCCTCCGGCACCCCCGACCTCACCGCCACCCCCTCCATCGCACTCGGCCCGGCCACCGCCAGCGTCCTGGACATGACCCAGGCCTACGCGACCCTCGCCAACCACGGCCGGCACGGCTCCTACACACTCGTCGAGAAGGTCTCCAAGGCCGCCGAGGACGTCCAGCTGCCGGACGGCCGCGAAACGAAGCAGGTCGTATCACGCGAGGCCGCTGACACGACCACCTCCATCCTGCAGAGCGTCGTCGACAGCGGCACCGGCCGCAGGGCCCAGGCCGCGGGACGGCCCGCGGCCGGCAAGACGGGCACGGCCGAGGAGGACAAGGCCGCCTGGTTCGCCGGCTACACCCCCGACCTGGCCACCGTCGTCGCCGTCATGGGCCAGGACCCCGACACCGGCAGCGAGAAGCCGCTGTACGGCGCCGCCGGAGAACCCCGCATCAACGGCGGCGGCTACCCCGCACAGATCTGGGCGGCCTACACCGCCGACGCCCTCGAAGGCACCGAGCCCACGGAGTTCGACCTGGAACTGCAGAGCGGCGCGGGCGTCCCCATGCTGGAACCCACCCCGACCACCGCACCCCCGACACCCACCGGCACTCCCTCACCCACCACCGCACCGCCGCGCACCCCGCCGACCTTCGGCCCGCCGGAGCCGCCGACGATCCCGGTGCCACCACCGGTCACCCCGCCGGGCTTCCCGACACCGCCACTGCCCACCTTCGGGTTCCCACCGAACGAGGCCAGGGAACGGCACCCGGCCGACCACCGGGGCGGCGACTTCCTGGAGTACGACTACTGACGGGGACGGCCGGGAGCAGAAGGCCGTGGGCCGGATCAGTGGCCCGAGGTCGCCTTCAAACCGACCACCGCCACCAGCAACAACGAAATGAAGAAGACCCGCGCGGCGGTCACCGGCTCGCCCAGCACCGTCATGCCGAGCACCGCCGCACCGGCCGCGCCGATACCCACCCACACCCCGTACGCCGTACCGATGGGAAGCGTCCGCGCGGCCTGCGCCAGCAGGACCATGCTGGCCACGATGCCCGCGACCGTGAACACGCTCGGCCACAGCCGGGTGAAACCCTCGGTGAACTTCATGCCGACCGACCAGCCGACCTCGAGCAGACCGGCGACAGCGAGCAGAACCCATGCCATGACGGCACCTCCGGTGGAAACGACTCTCCAGGGGTGCGTCGTCTTGTCCTGACCCGGTACGGCGCGTCTCGTCGGGTACCTACGACCGTAGCAAACCCGGGCGGGAACGGACGGCTCGGACGACTCGGACGGCTCAGAGCGCTCCGAGGGCGCAGAGGGCTAGGGCTCAGAGGGCTCAGAGATAGAGCCCCGTGGAGTCCTCCGACCCCTCCAGCCGCTCGGCCGCCACCGCGTGCAGATCCCGCTCACGCATCAGGACGTACGCGACCCCGCGCACCTCCACCTCGGCACGGTCCTCCGGGTCATACAGCACCCGGTCACCCGGCTCGACCGTACGCACACTCTGACCGACCGCGACGACCTCGGCCCAGGCCAGCCGGCGGCCCACCGCCGCCGTCGCCGGAATGACGATGCCGCCGGTGGACCGGCGCTCGCCCTCGGGGATGTCCGTCCGCACCAGAACACGGTCGTGGAGCATCCGGATGGGCAGCTTGTCGTGCGTGGTATTCGTACTCACGCCACGACCGTACCTGTCCGCGCGGGCGACCGAGGCCACAGGGCCGTCATCCCCGCCCGAAGCCGCCGCCACGCCGGCACCGCGCCCCGCGGCCCCCAGCCGCCGCTACGACTTGCGCCGGCGCGCGGAAGCCGCCAGCAGCCCCACGACACCCACCGCCACCATCGCCACCGGAACAATCCGCTCCAGCCGCGGCGTACCGTCCGGCGCCACAAACCGCGAGCGCACCTCCGACACGACCCGGTTCGCCGCCACGTACGCGCGCCCCGCCGTCTGATCCACCTTCGACGCCACCTTCGCCCGGGCATCCCCGATGATCGTCGACGGATGCATCCGCACCCCGATCTCGTCGAGCGTCACGGCAAGCTCCTGCCGCCGGCGGGCAATGTCCGCCTCGATCTGCGCAGGGGTCCTGGCTTCCGCCACCGCGCTGCCTCCGTCTCGTCGATAAGAATGATGAAGAGTGATGACTACAGTCTGTCAGCTCCCCCGCCGCAGCGCCCCGCGGCACCCCCGATCCGCGACCTGGCTACCCTCGGGACGTCCCCCGGCCCCGCCGGGAGACACCCACCGACGACCCGAGGAGAGCCGCCATGAGCGAACGACTGCAGCCCGGCGACACCGCCCCCGCCTTCACCCTGCCCGACGCCGACGGCAAGGAGATCTCGCTCGCCGGCCACAAGGGCCGCAAGGTCATCGTCTACTTCTACCCCGCCGCCCTCACCCCCGGCTGCACCAAGCAGGCCTGCGACTTCACCGACAACCTCGACTTCCTCGCCGGCCACGGCTACGACGTCATCGGCATCTCCCCCGACAAGCCCGAGAAGCTCGCCAAGTTCCGCGACCAGGAATCCCTGAAGGTCACCCTCGTCGGCGACCCCGACAAGAAGGTCCTGGAGGCCTACGGCGCCTTCGGCGAGAAGAAGCTCTACGGCAAGACCGTCACCGGCGTCATCCGCTCCACCGTCATCATCGACGAAGAGGGAAAGGTCGAACGCGCCCTCTACAACGTCAAGGCCACCGGCCACGTCGCGAAGATCATCAAGGACCTGGCGCTGTAACCCCCGGCACCGCCGCACCCCGGCGCACCGGCCGGCCGCCCTCCGGCACGTCCTCGGCCTCCGGCAGGTCGAGGACGGCCCTGGCACCCCCGCCCTCAGCCCTCCCGAACGACAGCCGCGCACCCAGCACCGCCGCCTGCCCCACCGCGATCGTCAGCCCCAGACCATGGCCCGTACCCCGCTCCGGCGCCGCCGTACGGAACCGCCGCGGCCCCTGATCCACCAGACCCGGCGGAAAACCGTCCCCGTGATCCCGGATGACGATGCGGGTGCCCGCCACCGTCACCTCGATCGGCGGCCTGCCGTGCTTGGCGGCGTTGGCCAGGATGTTGACCAGGACGCGCTCCACGCGCCGGGCATCGGTGGCCACGATCCTCCCCTCACCGACCACCTCCACGGCCACATCGGCCACACCCCGCTGACCCCGGGCCCGCTTGACGATGCCCCGCACCAACGACGGCAACTCCACCTCGTCCAGCTGCGCACTCTCCACCCCGGCATCCAGCCGGGAAACCTCCAGCAGATCCTCCACCAGCGCACGCATCGTCTGCGCCCGCTCCTGCACCATCTCCACTGCCCGCGGGTGCGGCAACAACTCCGCCGACGCCACCAGACCCGCCACCGGCGTCCGCAGCTCATGCGCCACATCCGCCGTGAACTGCCGCTCCGCCGACACCCGCCCCGCCAGCGACGTCGCCATGTGATGCACCGACCGGCCCAGCTCCGCGACCTCGTCCCGGCCACCGATGTCCAGCGCCTCCGCGTCCGGCGCCTCACCCGCCGCGATCCGCCGCGCCGCCGCCGCACTCAGCCGCAACCGCCGCGACAGACTCTGCGCCACGAACCACGCCACCACCGCCATCAGCGCCACCGTCGCCGCACCGGCCACCACCAGCGCCTTGTCCAACGCCGTCTGCAACGGATCACGGTCCGGGTACGACGCCGAGATCGACAACACCTTGTCGTCCCCGACCCCCGTCGCCGCCCACACCCGCGGATCCTCCCCACCGCTGATGTACGTACCCGACTCCCCCTTGCCCACCGCCTGCGACAGCGCGAACGGCAACGTCGAATCGTCCAGCTGCGCACCCAGCGCCAGCGTGCCGTCACGCTGATAGATCTGCAGCGCGGAGCTCAGCAGCCCGTCCTGGTACGCCATGGCCTGCCGGTCGCGCTCCAGGCCCGAAATGTGATGCACAGCCACGCCCAGGACCACCACGGCCAGGGCGGTGACGAAGGAGATCGCGAAGGCGATCCGGCCACGGATACCCATCACGCGATCGGAAGGACCTCTCGGGACTCCCCCGCCGGGGTCGCCCCCACGTACCTGACCTCGAGCGCCGTGAACGCCACCGAACCGTCCACTTCCTTCGGCCCGTACAGCCGCAGCCGCACCGGGAACGACTTACCCGCCGCCGCACCGGCGGCATTCGTCGACACCTGTACCACACCACTGCCGGCCGCGCCGTCCGCCGCGTAGGCCTCCCAGTGGATACCGCTGGCCACCCGCCCGGAGTTGTTGCAGTCCAGCGTGATGATCGTCGGCTCCAGCACCGGCTCCCCCACCCCGCAGTCCCGCACCCCCGGAAGCTCCCGCGCCTCCGAGCCCTCCAGCTCCACCTGCGACTCCTGCCCGGCCCCCGTCCGCTGCGCCGCCGCCGTCTTCGGCGCCTTGTTCACCACACTCGCCCGGTTCGTGGCATCCCCCAGCCACACCCCGCCGATCACCAGCACGGCCACACCCAGAAAGACCGCCACCACGGTGCGCAGACCGGCCCCACGGGCCACGGCACGGTCGGTCATCGGCTCTCTTCCTCGATCACGTACGGACGCTGCCCGTACGGGCCTGTCTGTCGGTCCCATCCCGCTCTGAGGGACGGTGAAAACGACCGGCGCGTTCCCTTGCGGAGATACGTACATGTGTGGCGTAACCGATCAAGGATGCGGTCGTTGCTCCATACGAGACCCTCTTGGGGAGGGGGCCACGGGGTGGGAGGGGAACCATGTCTGAGATCTACGACCGCGAAGCGCTTGCAGCCAACGTCGCGGAGTCGAGGGGGTGGGCTGATCTCATGCGCAGGCTCGGCGTGAAGGCCAGCGGCGGCAGGCGCCGGGTTCTCCAGGAGAAGGTCGCCGCCTACGGCATCGACACCAGCCACTTCAAGCAGCGCAGCCCCTGGCGCAAGTACCCCGATGAGGCCATAGCCAAGGCTGTCGCCTCATCCACCACTCTGCGCGAGGTCGCCCAGAAACTCGGTGCGGCCCCCGCGACGGGGACGCTCTCCCATATCCGTCGTCGGATCGCCGCGATCGGCATCGACGTCAGTCACTTCCCCGGTCTGAATCGACCAGAGCTTGATCTGCCGTTCACCAGCGAAGAGCTCCGTACGTCAGCCGCATCCGCGACCAGCATCCGCGCGGTGGCACGGGACCTCGCGTTTCCAACGACAGCAGGTCTCGTGCAACGCTCCGACGCATGCTCGACGAGCTGGGCATTGACACCACACATTTCGGCCGGAATCGTGTGGCATGCCGGAGGACCGCATAAGGGAAGCAGTAGGCAACTCCACGAGCTTCGCTGACGTGATGCGGGCTCTCGGGCTGCCGGTGAACGACACCAACCATCGCCGCGTTCGACGGGGCGTAGCCCGACTCGGCCTGGACACATCTCACTTCAAGCGGCGGACCTGGGGGACGATTCGGGTCGCCAAGCCCAGGGCCATCGCGGACGAAGTCCTCCAGGTACGACCCGAAGGTTCACCTCGCGAGAGCCGCCAGCGACTGCATCGAGCGCTCACTGAGACGGGCGTCCCCTATCGCTGCGCCTCATGCGGCAACGAGGGCGAGTGGCTGGGCAAACCGATAACACTGCAGATCGACCACATCAGCGGTGACTGGCTCGACAACCGCCGGGACAATCTTCGTTACCTCTGCCCCAACTGTCACGCTCTCACGGAGACGTGGTGCCGGAATCGTAGAGGAAGGCGCCAAGGTGCCACGTACGAACAGCACTGAGCCAGGTTCCGCGAGCAGCCGCCAGCCCGATACCATGGCTGGCGGCTAGCGGCGGTGGCGCAGTGGCGACGCAGCAGACTTAGGATCTGTGGCCCTTGATCGGGGCTTGAGGGTTCGAATCCCTTCCGCCGCACGGCAAATGGCCTGCGAATCGAAAGTTCGAATCGCAGGCCATTTTTATCCCAAAAGCTCCCGCACCACCGGCGCCAGCCCCCGGAACGCCTTGCCGCGGTGGCTGATCGCGTTCTTCTCCTGCGGCGTCATCTCGGCGCAGGTGCGGGTTTCGCCCAGCGGCTGGAGGATCGGGTCGTAGCCGAAGCCGCCCGAGCCTGCCGGGGCGTGGCGCAGCGTGCCCTTCAGTCGGCCCTCGACCACGCGCTGCGTGCCGTCGGGCAGGGCGAGGGCGGCGGCGCAGGCGAAGTGGGCGCCGCGGTGTTCGTCGGTGATGTCGGAGAGCTGGGCCAGCAGCAGCTGCAGGTTGGCCTTGTCGTCGCCGTGGGTGCCGGCCCAGCGGGCGGAGAAGATGCCGGGGGCGCCGCCCAGGACGTCGACGCAGAGGCCGGAGTCGTCGGCGACGGCGGGCAGGCCGGTGGCCGAGGCGAGGGCGTGGGCCTTGAGGAGGGCGTTCTCGGCGAAGGTGACGCCGGTTTCCTTGACGTCGGGGATCTCGGGGTAGGCGTCGGCGCCGACGAGTTCGACGTCGAGGCCGGCGGCGGCGAGGATCGCGCGGAGCTCGGTGACCTTGTTGGCGTTGCGGGTGGCGAGGATCAGGCGCTTCATGGGGCGATTATCCCGGGGGTCCGCCGTGCCCCCCGGGACCGGGGCCGGAGCCGTGCGTTACAGCGTGCGGGCCAGGGCCTCGCGCTGGGCGGCGTCCAGGGAGGCGCAGCCGGCGACGGCGAGGTCGAGGATGCTGTTGAGTTCCGCGCGGGCGAATGGTTCTGCTTCCGCCGTGCCCTGGACCTCGACGAAGCGGCCGTCGCCGGTGCAGACGACGTTCATGTCGGTCTCGGCGCGCACGTCTTCTTCGTAGCAGAGGTCGAGGAGGGGGACGCCGTCGACGATGCCGACGCTGACGGCTGAGACGGTGCCGGTCAGCGGTTTGCGGCCGTGCTTGATGAGCTTCTTGTGCTGGGCCCAGGTGATGGCGTCGGCGAGGGCGACGTAGGCGCCGGTGATGGCTGCGGTGCGGGTGCCGCCGTCGGCCTGGAGGACGTCGCAGTCGAGAACGATGGTGTTCTCGCCGAGGGCCTTGTAGTCGATGACGGCGCGCAGGGAGCGGCCGATGAGGCGGGAGATCTCGTGGGTGCGGCCGCCGATCTTGCCGCGTACGGATTCGCGGTCGCCGCGGGTGTTGGTGGAGCGGGGGAGCATCGAGTATTCGGCGGTGACCCAGCCCTCGCCGGTGCCCTTGCGCCAGCGGGGTACGCCTTCGGTGACGCTGGCGGTGCAGAAGACCTTGGTGTCGCCGAAGGAGATGAGGACGGAGCCTTCGGCGTGCTTGCTCCATCCGCGCTGGATGGTCACGGGGCGGAGCTGGTCGGGGGTACGGCCGTCGATGCGAGACATGGTGATGAGCCTATCGGGACAACAGAGGGCCCCGTTCCGGTTGGCGTCGTGGACGCGTCAAACGGAACGGAGCCCTCCGCGAGGAGCCTCGTGGCTCAGCTCACAGCATGTCCTCGATCTCGCCGGCGATCGGGTCGGCGTCGGTGCCGATGACGACCTGGATGGCGGTGCCCATCTTCACGACGCCGTGGGCGCCGGCGGCCTTGAGGGCGGCGTCGTCGACGAGGTCGGGGTTGACGACCTCGCAGCGGAGGCGGGTGATGCAGCCCTCGACCTCTTCGATGTTGTCGATCCCGCCGAGGCCGGCGACGATCTTCTCAGCCTTGCTGGCCATGTGCACTCCTGGTTGTCTCAGCCCTTCGGCGGTTCCGCCGACCGGCTTTCACACGGTATCCCACGTATAGCCCAACTATGCGGGCGTATGTCCGCCACCTGTCGAAGGATGGCGAGCACCCGGCAACTGCCATTCCGGGAGGCCCACACGCACCGCAAGTGGTCTACACCAGTATGCCAGCAGCCGGAGGACGCAGATGAGTTCGATCGCCGCGGCGGCTCCGCGGAAGAAGAAGCGCCTGCACGGCCTCTTCCAGGGGCTGCAGAAAATGGGGCGCAGTCTCCAGCTGCCGATCGCGGTCCTCCCGGCGGCGGGCATCCTCAACCGGCTCGGCCAGCCGGACGTCTTCGGCAAGGACGGTCTGGGCTGGACGGACGTGGCCAAGGTGATGGCCGGTGCGGGCGGTGCGCTGCTGGACTCCTCCCTGGGGCTGCCGTTGCTGTTCGCGGTGGGTGTGGCGATCGGTATGGCGAAGAAGTCGGACGGTTCGACGGCGCTGGCTGCGGTGGTGGGCTTCCTGGTCTATTACGCGGTGCTGCACCAGTTCCCGCGGGACTGTCCTGCCGGTTCCAGGCACACCGCGATCGGCCTGCTGGCGGGGGTGTGTGTGACGGCGGGCGGGGAGCCGTCCGCGGTGGGGTACCAGAATCCGGGGGTCTTCGGGGGCATCGTCATCGGTTTGCTGGCGGCCTGGTTCTGGCAGCGGTACCACCGTGTGAAGCTCGTGGACTGGCTGGGTTTCTTCAACGGCCGCAGGCTCGTGCCGATCATCATGGCGTTCGTCGCGATCGCCTTCGCGGCGCTGTGTCTGTGGATCTGGCCGTGGGTGGGTGACAGGCTGACGAGCTTCAGCGAGTGGCTGGTCGATCTGAGCTCGCTCGGTTCGGGGATCTTCGGTGTGGCGAACCGTGCGTTGCTGGTGGTCGGGCTGCATCAGTTCCTGAACGTCTTCGTGTGGTTCCAGTTCGGGGACTTCGCCAAGCCGGACGGGCAGGTCGTGCACGGTGACATCAACCGTTTCCTGGCGGGGGACCCGGCGGCCGGGCAGTTCACCTCGGGTTTCTTCCCGATCATGATGTTCGCCCTGCCCGCGGCCGCGCTGGCCATGGCCCATTGCGCGAAGCCGCAGCACCGCAGGGCGGTGAGCGGCATGATGCTGTCGGTCGGGCTGACGTCGCTGGTCACGGGCATCACCGAGCCGATCGAGTACTCGTTCCTCTTCATCGCGCCGCTGCTTTATGTGGCGCACGCGGTGTTGACGGGCGTGTCGATGGCGGTGACGTGGGAGCTGGGGGTGCACGACGGCTTCAGCTTCTCGGCGGGGCTGATCGACTACGTCATCAACTGGGGGCTGGCGACGAAGCCGTGGTTGATCATTCCGATCGGGCTGGGTTTCGCGGTCCTCTATTACGCGGTCTTCCGCTTCGTGATCACGTTCTTCGACCTTCCGACGCCCGGGCGGGAGCCGGAGGCGCTGGCGGAGGAAATCGAGAAGGAGAACGTCGAGTAGAACGGCCGGACCGGGGGAAGATCATCCCCGGGCGGCGGGACGGACCCCTGGCCGGCCCCACCCGGAGCCGGAGGCCGTTGGCCGGACCCCTGCCCGGCCCCACCCGGGGCCGGAGGTCGTTGGCCGGGCCCCACCCGAAGCCGGGGCCGGGGTCTCGGCCCCCGGGGCCGGAATCAACGTGACGTAAGGGTGGCGTGACGCAGCGCAGAGCGCTCACGCCGCCCTTACGCGTGTGGTCCACAGCACTTGGAGCGATGGATTCCTTTATGCCCGACTCACGTGCTACAACAGGTCTAAACCACTAGTGGTGTAGACCAAATCGCGGGCCGTCCCCCTTTCTTCCTGAGCGCCCGCCTCACTTGGAGGAATCCGATGAGTACGGCAGCCAAGGCGGCAAAGGCGGCGCCTGAAGAGGCGGCTCCGCAAAAGAAGAAGCGTGGCGCCGGGGCCATGGCGGTCGCGCAGCGCATCGGCCGCAGCCTCATGCTGCCGGTCGCGGTACTGCCCGCCGCCGCCCTCCTGGTGCGGCTCGGCAACAACGACATGCTCGGCCGTGACTCGTTCCCCGAGTTCATAACCAAGATCGCCGGCTACATGGCGGCGGGCGGCAACGCGCTGCTCGGCAACATGGCGCTGCTCTTCGCGGTCGGTGTCGCGATCGGCTTCGCGAAGAAGTCGGACGGCTCCACCGCCCTGGCCGCCGTGTCCGGCTACCTGGTCTTCAAGGAGGTGCTCGCCACCTTCACCGACAAGAACCTGCCCAAGGTCGCCGCGGTCGTCGACGGCAAGATCGTCATGAACGAGGCGCCCGTCAACGCCGGCGTGCTCGGCGGTGTCGTCATGGGCCTGGTCGTGGCCCTGCTCTACCAGCGCTACAGCCGCAAGAAGCTCCCCGACTGGCTGGGCTTCTTCGGCGGCCGCCGCCTCGTCCCGATCCTCTCGGCCTTCGCCGGTCTGGTCATCGGCATCGTCTTCGGCCTGATCTGGCCGGTCCTCGGCGCGGGTCTGCACAACTTCGGCGAGTGGCTGGTCGGCTCGGGCGCCGTGGGCGCGGGCATCTTCGGTGTCGCCAACCGTGCGCTGATCCCGGTCGGCATGCACCACCTGCTCAACTCCTTCCCGTGGCTGCAGGCCGGCGACTTCAACGGCAAGCACGGCGACATCGCCCGCTTCCTCGCCGGCGACCCGGACGCCGGCCAGTTCATGACCGGCTTCTTCCCGATCATGATGTTCGCCCTCCCGGCGGCCTGCCTGGCGATCGTCCACTGCGCCCGCCCGGAGAACCGCAAGGTCGTCGGCGGCATGATGGGCTCGCTCGCACTCACCGCGTTCGTCACCGGTGTGACCGAGCCGATCGAGTTCACCTTCATGTTCATCGCCCCGGTGCTCTACGCCATCCACGCGCTGCTCACCGGTGTCTCGCTGGCCCTGACCTGGGCGCTGGGCATGAAGGACGGCTTCGGCTTCTCCGCCGGCGCGATCGACTTCCTGCTCAACCTGGGCATCGCCACCAAGCCGTGGATGCTGGCCGCGGTGGGTCTGTGCTTCGGCGCGCTCTACTACGTGGTCTTCCGCTTCGCGATCATCAAGTTCAACCTTCCCACCCCGGGCCGCGAGCCCGAGGGCGAGCTGGAGGACGCGGGCAAGGCCTGATCCCCCAGAACGACGCGAAGGCCCCCGGAACCGTGCGGTTCCGGGGGCCTTCGCGTGGGCGCGGGGGCCGCCTACAGCTCGTACACCGCGCCCGCGTGGGCGAGCTCCGCCGGTCCGTCGTAGACCGAGCGCGCGTCGCGGAGGTTGGTGAGGGGGTCCGTCCACGGGGGGATGTGGGTGAGGACGAGGCGGCCGGCGCCGGCCCGGGCGGCGCACTCGCCGGCCTGCAGGCCGTTGAGGTGGAGGCCGGGGATGTCCTCCTTGCCGTGGGTGAAGGAGGCCTCGCACAGCAGCAGGTCCGTGCCCTGGGCCAGCTCGTACAGGGCCGCGCAGGGGCCCGTGTCGCCCGAGTACACCAGTGACCGGCCCGCGTGCTCGACCCGGAAGGCGAACGCCTCGACGGGGTGGCTCATCCGGGCCGTGCGGATCGTGAGGGGGCCGAGGGTGAAGGTGCCGGGCGTGAGGGTGCGGAAGTCGAAGACCTCGCTCATGCAGGCCTCGTCGGGGACGTCGCCATAGGCGGTGAGGAGCCGCTTCTCGGTGCCCTCGGGTCCGTGGACGGGGAGGGCGCCGGTGCGGCCGCCGTCGTGACGGTAGTAGCGGGCGACGAAGTAGCCGCACATGTCGATGCAGTGGTCCGGGTGCAGGTGTGACAGGAGCACGGCGTCGAGGTCGTAGAGCCCGATGTGGCGCTGCAGCTCGCCGAGGGCGCCATTGCCCATGTCGAGGAGGATCCGGTAGCCGTCGGCCTCCACCAGATAGCTCGAGCAGGCCGATTCCGTGGACGGGAACGAGCCCGAGCATCCGACGACGGTGAGCTTCATGCGGGCCTGAACCTCCGTGGGCTGGTTACGGGGGGCCATGCGGTGCAGTCGAGGGTAAGGCGAGAACCGGGCGGTGGCTCCTCCGAGGGGGTGGCGTGTGGGCGGAATCACCAGGACGGACCTGGTCGCAGCGCGAAGGCCCCGGCCCGCGCCCGGGGAACGAGCGCGGCCGGGGCCCTGCGAGGCCGGGGGTGCGGAGGCGGAAGGCGGTACCGGGCCGGTGCGGCGGCCCGGCGCCCTACAGGGGACGGTGCCGCTCGGCACGGTCCAGGGTGTCCATGAAGCGCTGGAAGCGCTCGGCCGACTCGCTGCTGCCGGCCGTCACCGTGAACACCTCGGGCGACATGAACGCCGCGAGCCGCTCACGTGTCTCGGGCGCGAGCGCATCCCAGGCGGCCTTATCCAGCCGTGACTGCGCCGCAGTTTCCGCACTGCCAGTTTCCATTGTTGAGTTGCCTCATGTCCGATGATCCACATGCGGGACAGTTCATGTGCGTCTCCTACGGGATGATGTCAGCCGCTTGCCAACATCGGTAGTAGCAGTTCATCCGTGCACAGTTCTGTTTTTTACGGACCGGCGCGGACAGGCGGCGCACCGGGCTACGCCCAGAGCTGGCCGTGCAGTGTCTCGACGGCCTCTTCCGTGGTAGCGGCGGTGTAGACGCCGGTCGAGAGGTACTTCCAGCCGCCGTCGGCGACGATGAAGACGATGTCGGCGCTCTCCCCGGCCCGTACGGCCCTACGGGCGACGCCGAGGGCGGCGTGCAGTACGGCGCCGGTGGACACGCCCGCGAAGATGCCTTCCTCGGCGAGGAGTTCGCGGGTGCGGCGGACGGCGTCCTCGGAGCCGACGGAGTAGCGGGTGGTGAGGACGGAGGCGTCGTAGAGCTCGGGGACGAAGCCCTCGTCGAGGTTGCGCAGGCCGTAGACGACGTCGTCGTAGCGGGGCTCGGCGGCGACGATCTGTGTGCCGGGCTTGTGCTCGTGCAGGTAGCGGCCGACGCCCATGAGGGTGCCGGTGGTGCCGAGGCCGGCCACGAAGTGGGTGATCTCAGGGAGGTCGGTGAGGATCTCGGGGCCGGTGGTGGCGTAGTGGGCGCCGGCGTTGTCGGGGTTGCCGTACTGGTAGAGCATCACCCAGTCGGGGTGCTGCGCGGACAGCTCCTTGGCGACCCGCACGGCGGTGTTGGAGCCGCCGGCGGCGGGCGAGGGGATGATCTCGGCGCCCCACATGGCGAGCAGCTGCCGGCGTTCCTCGCTGGTGTTCTCCGGCATCACGCACACCATGCGGTAGCCCTTGAGCTTGGCGGCCATGGCGAGGGAGATGCCGGTGTTGCCGGAGGTGGGCTCCAGGATGGTGCAGCCGGGGGTGAGGCGGCCGGCCTTCTCCGCCTGCTCGATCATGTGCAGGGCGGGGCGGTCCTTGACCGAACCGGTGGGGTTGCGGTCCTCCAGCTTGGCCCAGATCCGGACGGACCCGGACGGGGACAGGCGCGGCAGGCGGACGAGCGGGGTGTTGCCCACCGCGGCCAGGGGGCTGTCGTAGCGCATGCGCGTCCCGCTCAGACCATTCCGCCGGCCACGGCCGGGAGGATGGTGACGCTGTCGCCGTCGCTGAGCTCGGTGGTGATGCCGGCGAGGAAGCGGACGTCCTCGTCGTTGAGGTAGACGTTGACGAAGCGGCGCAGTTCCCCGCCGGCGGCCTCGTCGACGAGGCGCTCGCGGATGCCCGGGTGGCGGGATTCGAGGTCCTTGAAGAGCTCGTCGATGGTGGAGCCGCTGCCCTCGACGGCTTTCTTGCCGTCGGTGTAGGTGCGCAGGATGGTCGGGATGCGGACCTCGATGGCCATGGGTGTGCTCCTGTCGGAGTGCGGGGTCGGTTCGGGTGGAACGCGGAGGCTCACATCGTGGGAACCATGGGGCGCATCGTATCGATTCCCTGTGCGCTCCCCGGAAGTTCGTCCCGGTATCCGGACCAGGTGGTCTCAGTGGGTGAATCCCGGTGGTTCCCGTGGTGGGCGTGGCTCAGTAGGCCTGGACGACCCGGACGTCCTCCTCGGTGACCACGCCGTCGACGATGCGGTACGAGCGGAACTGGAAGGGGCCGGCTCCGTCGGTGTCCGCGGTGGAGACGAGGACGTAGTGGGCGCCGGGTTCGTTGGCGTAGGTGAGGTCGGTGCGGGAGGGGTAGGCCTCGGTGGCGGTGTGCGAGTGGTAGATGACGACGGGGTCCTCGTCGCGGTCGTCCATCTCGCGGTAGAGCTTCAGCAGGTCCGTGGAGTCGAACTCGTAGAACGTGGGTGAGCGGGCGGCGTTGAGCATCGGGACGAACCGCTCGGGGCGGTCGCTGCCGGCCGGTCCGGCGACGACGCCGCACGCCTCGTCGGGGTGGTCGGCGCGGGCGTGCGCGACGATCCGGTCGTACAGGTCCTGTGTGATGGTCAGCATGCGGCTCAGGATATGCAGAGAGCCCGCCCGTACCGGGTGCCGGTACGGGCGGGCTCTGTTGCTGTGCAGTTGTGTTGCCGTGCGGCCTGCGGCCGGACTACTTGCTGAGCGAGTAGTCCTTGCGCTCGAAGGCCTGGGGGTTGCGGGACTTGAGCACGAGGTACGAGACCCACATGATCAGGGCCCAGACGGGGGCGCAGTACAGCGAGATGCGCGCGTCCTTGTCGATGCCCATCAGCACGATCACCATGATGATGAAGGCCAGGGCGAAGAGGCTGGTCCAGGGCGCGCCCGGGGCCTTGAGCTCGGACTGCGGGAGCTCACCTCGGTCGGCCTTGCGGCGGTAGCGGAGCTGGGCGACGAGGATCATGATCCAGGCCCACATGCCGGAGATGGTCGCGAAGGAGACGACGTAGTTGAACGCCTCGCCCGGCCACTGGTAGTTGATCCACACGCCGACGAGCATGAGCGCAGCGGAGACGGTGGTGCCGCGCAGCGGCAGGCCCCGCTTGGTCAGGACGCCGAAGAACTTCGGGCCCTGGCCGTTGAGGGCGAGGTCGCGCAGCATGCGGCCGGTGGAGTACATGCCGGAGTTGCAGGAGGACAGCGCCGCGGTGAGGACCACGAAGTTGACGATTCCGGCACCGGCCGGCAGGCCGATCTTGGCGAAGGCCGCCACGAAGGGGCTGACGCCGGGCATGAACTCGGTCCACGGGACGACGGACAGGATGATGATCAGCGCGCCGACGTAGAAGACGGCGATGCGCCACGGCACGGTGTTGATGGCCTTGGGCAGGGTCTTCTTGGGGTCGGCCGCCTCGCCCGCGGTGACGCCGACGAGCTCGACGGCGAGGAAGGCGAACATCACGATCTGCAGGGTCATCAGCGTGCCGCCGATGCCCTTGGGGAAGAACCCGCCGTGGTCCCACAGGAGAGTGAAGGAGGCGGTGTCGCCGGCGTTGGAGAAGCCGAGCGTGATGACGCCGATGCCGATCAGGATCATGCCGATGATGGCGGTGACCTTGACCATGGAGAACCAGAACTCCAGCTCACCGAAGAGCTTCACGGAGATCAGGTTGGCGAAGTAGAGGATGACGGTGAAGACCAGTGCGGCGACCCATTGCGGGATCGACTTGTTCCAGTACTGCACGTAGGTGGCTGCCGCTGTCACCTCGGTGATGCCGGTGACGACCCAGAAGAGCCAGTACGTCCATCCGGTCACATAGCCCCAGAAGGGGCCGAGGAACTCTCGGGCGTAGTCCGAGAAGGAGCCCGACACCGGGCGGTACATGAGCAGCTCACCGAGCGCTCGCATGATGAAGAAGATGACCAGGCCGGCTATCGCGTAGGCCAGGATGAGACTCGGGCCGGCCTTCGAGATGGCCTTGCCCGCGCCGAGAAACAGTCCTGTACCGATGGCGCCACCAATGGCGATCATCTGAATCTGCCGGTTACCCAATCCCCGCTGGTAACCCTCGGAAGCTTCCTTGTCGCTTCCGCTGCCGTCCCGCACTGCGGTGCGGTCCGCGACCTGCTCAGAGGTCATGGTGGTGCGCCTTTCTCCATACCGATCCGGTTGCTCCGGATCGGGTTCCGATCCCCCCGGATGGAGTCCTGCTCAGCGCCGACGGTCGGTCGGCTAGCGCTTCCGCTGCGACAGGGGTGGCGTCGCAGAGGCAGGTCGGCAAGAAGTATCACGTGCAAAGAGGAGATCATCGGCGCGGTTGTGGCGCACGGCACAAAAAAATCCGGACACAAGTGACCTGGGCCACCAAGAAGGACTACTACGGTGACTTGATCGTTATGCGGATTTGCGCGTCCGTTGAGCGAACACTGTCAGGACACGGCCGGAACTGCCCCGGAATAGCTCGTTCCGGGTGGTCAGGCCATCAGGGCCTCGACGAGCGTCTCCTGCAGCCCGCCCAGCCAGAGGTAGGCCATCACCATCGGCTTGCGCGGGTCCTCGTCCGGCAGCCGGAAGAGCGCCTCGCCGTCGTCCTCGTCGGTGATCTCCAGCCGGGCGCCGATGGTCAGCCGGAGGTCGTTCAGCGCGCCGAGCCACTGCCGGCAGCCGTCGGGAGCCAGGCGCAGGACCGCGGCGCTCCGGCCGGAGCCGTCCTCGCCGGTGTCGAGCGCGTCGAGCGAGCGGACCACGCCGAGCGCGTCCTCGCGCTTGCGGTCGCGCAGGTCGTTCTCGGTGTAGCGGCGGAATTCGGAGGCGTACGCGCGCTCCTGCCGGTCCTGCTCGGCGCCGGGCGTGCCGTAGGCGTCCGGGAAGAGCCGGGCCAGCGCCGGGTCGGCCGGGGGCTCGCTGGGACCCTCCGCGAACAGCCGGGCGAGCGGGTCGGCGGCTTCCGGGCCCTGCGTCTGGCCCGGGCCGATCAGCTCCAGGAGCTGCACGGCGAGGCTGCGCAGGATGGAGATCTCGACCTCGTCCAGGGCGACGGCCGCCCCGCCGCCGGGAAGCGGCTCGAAGTGCCCGGCCATCAACGGTCCTGCGACAGCGTCGCCCAGAGCCCGTAGCCGTGCATCGCCTGCACGTCGCGCTCCATCTCCTCGCGGCTGCCGCTGGAGACCGTGGCACGGCCCTTGTGGTGGACGTCGAGCATCAGCCGGTGCGCCTTGTCCTTGGGGTAGCCGAAGTAGGCCTGGAAGACATACGTCACGTAACTCATGAGGTTGACGGGGTCGTTATGGACCAGAGTGACCCACGGCACGTCGGGTTCGGTCACAGCGAAGGGCGACTCGCCCGTTTCAGGCCGTTCGATCTCGACCGGTGCCACACTCACGCGTGCTCCATTGATCGCTTCTCCGCCCGCGAGGCGCACGTGCGGGTTGAGGTCTTCTGCGGCCCGGCGGCCTCGCGTGCGTCGCTCACGTATCCATGCTGCCACTCACCGACTCGCGGTGCACAAACGGGGTGGCCGCCAAGGGCCCGCGGGAGGCCGCGGCGAGCCCGCAACGGACCCGAACAGAAATCGTCACTCTGACGAGTATTCGGGGTAGCATCCCGTTCATGAACACTGCGGACCTGGGGCTGCCCGTCGCCGTGCCGTCGACGGCCCTCTTCACCGACCGGTACGAACTCACGATGCTGCAGGGTGCGCTGCGGTCCGGCACCGCCGGGCGCCGCTCGGTCTTCGAGGTCTTCACCCGCAGACTGCCCGAGGGCCGCCGCTACGGCGTCGTCGCGGGCACCGGCCGGGTCCTGGACGCCGTGGAGAACTTCCGCTTCGACGGCGGCGTCCTGGACTTCCTGGCCGAGCAGCGGATCGTGGACGAGCCCACGCTCGCCTACCTCGCCGACTACCGGTTCCGCGGTGACATCCTGGGCTACCCCGAGGGCGAGGTGTACTTCCCCGGCTCGCCGATCCTGCGCGTCGAGGGCACCTTCGCCGAGGCGGTGCTGCTGGAGACCGTGATCCTTTCGATCCTCAACCACG
Source organism: Streptomyces sp. NPDC026206 (assembly GCF_040638465.1). Classification (NCBI taxonomy): domain Bacteria; kingdom Bacillati; phylum Actinomycetota; class Actinomycetes; order Kitasatosporales; family Streptomycetaceae; genus Streptomyces; species Streptomyces sp. NPDC026206. The sequence goes on along the minus strand of NZ_JBEZYL010000005.1, from coordinate 145,908 downwards.
ACTCGGCCGTCGCGGCCGCGGCCTCGCGGATGGCGGTGGCCGCCGGTGAGCGGCCGCTGATCGAGATGGGCGCGCGCCGCACCCACGAGCTGGCGGCCGTCGCCGCCGCGCGCGCCGCCTACGTGGGCGGCTTCACCTCCACCTCCGACCTGGCGGCCGGGTTCCGCTACAACATCCCGACGGTCGGCACCAGTGCGCACGCCTTCACCCTGCTGCACGACAGCGAGCGCGATGCCTTCACGGCGCAGGTCGACTCCCTCGGCGGGGGCACGACGCTGCTCGTGGACACCTTCGACGTCGCCGAGGCGGTCGCGATGGCCGTGGAGGTCGCGGGGACGGGCCTGGGGGCCGTACGGATCGACTCCGGCGACCTGCTGCTGCTCGCGCACCGGGTGCGGCAGCAGCTGGACGACCTGGGCGCCAAGGACACCAGGATCGTGGTCACCAGTGACCTCGACGAGTACGCCATCGCCTCGCTGGCGGCGGCGCCGGTGGACGCCTACGGCGTGGGCACCCAGCTGGTGACCGGCAGCGGGCATCCGACCTGCTCGATGGTCTACAAGCTGGTGGCGCGCGCGGACGGCGCCGGGCCGGACGCGCCGCTGCGGCCGGTCGCCAAGAAGTCGATGGGCGGCAAGTCGTCCGTCGGCGGCCGCAAGTGGGCCGCGCGCCGGCAGGACACGGCCGGGGTGGCCGAGGCCGAGGTCGTGGGCACCGGCGAGGTCCCGGCGGAGCTGGCGGACCGGCAGCTGCTGGTGGAGCTGGTCCGAGCGGGCGAGGTCGTCGCCCGTGAACCGCTGGACGCGGCGCGCGAGAGGCACACGGCGGCGCGCGCCGCGCTGCCGATGTCGGCGACCCAGCTCTCGCGCGGAGAGCCCGTGCTGCCCACGGAATACCTCTGAGGGCCCCCTGAGTGCCCCTCCCGTAACGCAATCCGAGTCACTACCCTCGGTCACACAGGGTTGATCCGCACAGTCGGCCGAGAGCCCCTCACCTAAGGATCTGCACCATGAACCGTGCACTGATCATCGTCGACGTGCAGAACGACTTCTGCGAAGGCGGCAGCCTCGCGGTGGCCGGCGGCGCCGACGTGGCGGCGGCCATAACCGACCTGGTGGGCGAGGCGCCCGCCGGGTACGCGCACGTCGTCGCCTCGCGCGACATGCACGTCGACCCCGGGGACCACTTCTCGGACCACCCGGACTACGAGCGCTCCTGGCCGCGGCACTGCGTGGCCGGCACCGAGGGCAGCGGCTTCCATCCCAACCTCGCCCCCGCCATCACCTCGGGGGCCGTGCACGCCGTGTTCGACAAGGGCACCTACGCGGCCGGGTACAGCGCCTTCCAGGGCACCGACGAGAACGGCACCCACCTGGCGGACTGGCTGCGGGCGCGGGAGGTGACCGACGTCGACGTGGTCGGCATCGCCACCGACCACTGCGTACGGGCCACGGCACTGGACGCCCGCCGGGAGGGCTTCTCCACGCACGTCCTGCTCGACCTGACCGCGGGCGTGGCCCAGGAGAGCACCCAGCGGACGCTGGAGGAGCTGCGGGAGGCCGGCGTGGAGCTGAGCGGGAAGCCGATCGTGCACGGCGGCTGACAACGCCGCGAGGGCCCTCACGTGGCGGGGGCGGGGCGCAGCAGGCTGGCGATGGGGTGCCAGGACTCGGTGTCGTCGTCCGGCACGGTCCGCCAGACGATCCCGTCGGGGTGGTGCAGGACGGCCGTTATCTCGTCGGGCGTCGGCGGGTGGGTGTTGCCGCGCAGGTAGACGGCGCGCAGTCCGAGGTTGCGCAGCCGGGTCAGGGCCCGCTGGCGGTTCGCGGCGCGGACCAGGACGCGGACGCGCACGCCCTGCCGGACGCCGCCGTCGGGCGGGGCCGCCAGGGAGAGGGCGACGACCACACTGCCGTCGGGGAGCTTGGCGAATCCACCACCGGCCACGTGCCTCACCTCTCCCCTGCGGGTAAGGGTGTCAATAAGACCATCATGGAGGGCATTCTCGGCACGACCGGCCGCCGCCCGCTAGAGGGCGACGGCCGGTGCGTGGCTGACCTGCGGTGATTCACCTACTGGCGGGTCACTTGGTGGAGGGTCCCACCTGGAGCGTCATCGTGGAGCCGGTGAGGGCCTCGGTGACGATCCTGATCCGGGTGTTGGTGTCGGTGAGCTTCACACCGCCGGTGGGGTTCGCCGCGTCGTAGTAGGTGTTCTTGTGGTCGTCGAAGACCGGAACGCCCATCTTGCCCTTGACGCGGGTGGCGACGCCGTCCTTGTGGACGGTGTAGCCGTCGGTCGGGTACCAGCTGAAGGGCGAGTCGTAGGACTGGAAGCGGTTCTTCATCAGCGAACCGTCCGACCACTTCTCGGCCTGCGGGTGCGCGTCGACGGGCAGGATCCGGCCCGAGCCGGGGTGGACGCCGACGTTGTTGTCCGCCTGCGAGGTGTCCCACAGCCAGATCAGCAGGCCGTTCTGGTACGCGAAGTGCTCGACCCAGCCCGGCTTGGCGGTCCGCCAGCCGAAGTTGTACGGGCCCACCTTCAGGGTCTTGTCGTAGGAGACGTACTGGCGGTTCTCGGCGATGTAGTGCTGCGGGTACTCCTTGGTGAAGGAGGCGCCGATGCGCGAGAAGCCCTTGGCCGTCCAGCCGTTGTCGTCGCCCTCGGCGCCGTCGGTGACCAGCGCCTTGCCGTCGGCGGTGAGGGTGATGGCGTCGGCGGTGAAGCCCTTGCCGCCGGCGCCGCCGTCGGTGGCGTAGCGGAAGCGCAGGTCGATCTTCTTGCCCGCGTAGGCGTCGAGCGGGAAGGACAGCTTCTTGTACGCGCCCGAGACACCGGTCAGGGCGGGCTTGTCGCCGCCGTCACGGGTGATGGCCTTGCCGTCGGCGGTGCCGTCGACGGGGATCCAGTTGGCGCCGCCGTCGGTCGAGACCTCGGTGTAGAGGTAGTCGTAATTCTCCTCGATGTCCCACCAGCCGGACAGGTCCAGGGCTGCCTTGGACGTGCCGGTGAGGTCGACGGACCGGGAGAGGGTGTTCTTCAGGTCGTCGCCGGCGCCGCTCCACCACTGCTTGGTGCCTTCGGCCGGCTTGACGACCTCGGTGGTGACCTTCTTGGCGGGGAGGTCGACGAGGACCGCCTGCTTGTCCTTGGTGTTGTACTCGGCGACGCCCAGCTTGTGGGTCGACTTCGTCCCGGCCTTGGCCTTGTCGTAGCTGAGCCAGCCGAGCTGGAGCTTGTCCCAGGCGCTCATGTCGCCGGGCAGGTCGCCGATGGTGTCCTTGCCCCGGCCGAGCCAGGAACCGGACGACATCAGGGACCAGAACTCGACGGAGGACTCACCGGTGCCGGTGGTGTCGTACTCGTCGGGCAGGCCCAGGTCGTGGCCGTACTCGTGGGCGAAGACGCCCAGGCCGCCGTTCTCGGGCTGCATGGTGTAGTCGCCGACCCAGATGCCGGTGTCGCCGATCTGGGTGCCGCCCGCCTTGTTGTTCGCGGGGCCGGTCTTGCCCGCGTCGGAGCCGTAGGCGTACCAGCGGTGAGCCCAGATGGCGTCCTTGCCCTGGGCGCCGCCGCCCGCGGACTCGTCCTCGCCGGCGTGCACGATCTGGAAGTGGTCGATGTAGCCGTCGGGCTCGTTGAAGTTGCCGTCGCCGTCGAAGTCGTTGCGGTCCCACTGGTCGTAGGTGGCCAGCTCCGCCTTGATGTCCGCGTCGCTGCGGCCGGCGGCCTGCTGGTCCTTGACCCACTGGTTGACGCCGTCGCGCACGAGGTCCCAGGCGCTGGGGCAGTTGGTGGAGCCGCAGTAGTTGGACCCGTAACGGGCCTCGTTCCACTGGACCTTCACCCAGTCGGTGACCTTGCCGTCGACCGAGTAGCGTCCCGAGGACTGCTTCTCGTAGTACTTGGCCAGGGACTCCTTGTTCTCGTCGTGCGAGAAGTACAGGTCCTGGAAGTACTGGCGGTTGTAGTCCTTCTGCCAGGCCGTGCTGTTGTCCTTCGCACGGTCCGGCTGGACTATCCGGTTGTTCGCGGGGCCGGGGGCGCCGCCGTACTTCTTGACGGCCGGCTTCGGGCCGTCCGGGCCGTCGGGGTCGTACATGGTGGTGTCGTCGACCTTGTCGCCGAAGTCGGCCAGGATCGTAAAGATCTTGTCGGTCTTCTCGCGGCCGAGCTCGACGTACTTCCCCTTGCCGAGCTGGACGACCTTGGAGGCGCCGCGCTGCTCCGCCTTGGCGTCCCCCGATACGACCTGCTCCAGCGCCGCCTTGCGCTGCTCTTCCTGCTTCTTGCTGAACGGGCCCTTGAGGTCGTGCTCCGCACCTCGCTTGACCTGCGCCGGGTCCTGGCGCTGGACGGAGGCGGGGCCCTGGTCCGCGCCGGACGGGGCGGTCAAGCCCGCCGCCTGCGCGATCCCTGCCGAAAGGGTGCCCGTGCCGAGGGCCGCGGCCATGACGGCCACCGCGGCGGATCGGACGACCCTCCGTTGTCTGATCTTCACTTGTGAATGTCCTCCCCAGTAAGAACTGTGGAGGTATTTGACCGGAGGGACGCAAGAAAAGACAGACCTTGACTGAGATGATCCTCTGGGATATCCAGCAAAGGAGCTTCCGGTCCCGGAACCGGAAGCTCCTCTCCGGAAGTTCCTCTCCGGAAGCTCCTCTCAAGCGGGCCGACGGGGCGTCAGTCGCGGAGCAGCGTGGTGATGCGGCGGGTGGCGAACCACAGGCAGCCCGCAGTCACTATCAGCAGATAACCCATATGCCAGAGATTCACCCAGATGAACACGTCGCCCAGGCAGATCCGGCGCAGGAGTTCCACCCCGTGGTAGAGCGGGGTGAACTCGACGACGACCTGGGCGGCGGCGGGATACTCCTGAGCCGGGGAGAACGTTCCGGAGAACAGGAACAGCGCCATCTGGGCCGTGGTGAGCGTGTCGAAGTCGTGCCAGCCGCGCATCAGGGTGCTCGCCGCCATGCCGATGGCGGCGAAGGCGATCACGACCAGGACGGTGGCCGGGAAGGCGATCAGGGCCCACCGCGCACCGGTGGTGCCCAGGGCCACCATGACGGCCAGGAACATGCCGCCGTAGACCGCGCCGCGCACGGTGGCCCACACCACCTCGGCGGTGGCGATCTCGAACGGGCGGACCGGGGTGGCGAGGATCGCCTCGTAGATGCGCTGCTCCTTCAGCTTGGCGAAGAAGCTGAAGGTGGTGGTCGAGAACGCCGCCGACATGGCGGCCACCGCCAGCATCGCCGGGGCGACGAAGGTGACGTACTCCAGCGCGTGGCCCCGGTAGGAGATGGAGCCCTCGATCAGCTCGCCGACCCCCACGCCGATGGACAGCAGGTACAGCAGGGGCTCGATCAGCCCGGACAGCAGCAGGAGCCAGTACGAGGGGCCGGTCTGCATGGCCCGGGCGTTGCGCCGGACCACCGCGGCCGACCGGGTCGGGGAGAAGCGCGCGGCGAGTGTCATCGTGACCATGTGTCCCCCGTTTTCAGTTTCCGAGCCGGCGGCGGAACGCCCTGGCTGCCCAGATCCAGCCGGCCGCCGCCCACAGCAGCAGGTATCCGGCGTGCGCGAGGGGCGGCCAGGCGGGTGCGGTGCCCAGGAAGGACGCCCGGCTCAGCTCCACGCCGTGCCACAGCGGCGAGGCGTAGGCGAGCTGGCGGAAGCCGTCCGGGAGGTCGCCCACCGGGAAGAACACCCCGGCGAACAGCGTCGCGGGAATGACGCCGAAGCGGGTCAGCAGTTCGAAGTAGCCGTCGTTGCGGATGCTCGCGGAGAACGCCGTGGTCGGTGCCGCCGCGCTGACCGCGACCAGGCAGCACACCAGGGGGGCGAGGACCGCCCAGGGCGAGTGGACGGCGCCGAACAGCAGGGTGACGACGAGGAAGGCGAGGACGGCGATGGTCAGCACGAAGAGCACGTACATCAGCCAGCCCGCGACCATGTCCTTGACCGATACGCGGGTGGTCCGCATGGTGTGCAGGCCGCCGACCCACTCGAAGTCGCTGAGCACGCCGTAGGTGGACTCGTTCACCGCGATCTGGAAGGCCGTCGAGGCCAGTACGCCGGGCGCGATCCACCCGAGGTAGGAGACCCCGTCGATGTCGCCGACGTAACCCCCCACGCCCAGCCCGATGCTGACGAGGAAGAGGAAGGGCAGGATGAAGAAGGAGAAGACCGACGCCTTCCACAGCCTGCGGTACAGGTAGAGGTGGCGTTCGAGGACGGCCACTGCCGGATGCGCCATCGTCTACTCCACCAGGGCCCGGCCGGTGAGGCGGAGGAAGACGTCCTCCAGCGTGGAGCGCCGCACCAGCACGCTGGAGGGTTCCAGCCCCCGCCGGTGGACCTCGCCCACCACGGCGTCGCCGTCGGGGGCGTAGACCAGGAGCCGGTCGGCGAGCGGGTCGAGCCGGTCGCCGACGCCCTCCAGCTTGCCGAGGTAGTCACCGACGGAATCGGTGCCGAACCGCAGCTCGACGACCTCGGCACTGGAGTGCTCCTCGATGAGCGAGCGGGGCGGGCCCTGCGCCGCGATCCTTCCCTCGTCCATGATCACCAGGCGGTCGCAGAGATGCTCCGCCTCGTCCATGTAGTGCGTGCTGAGCACCAGGGTGGTCCCGCGCTGCTTGAGCCGGAACAGCCTCTCCCACAGCAGGTGGCGGGCCTGCGGGTCCAGCCCGGTGGTCGGCTCGTCCAGCAGCACGATCTCCGGTTCGTTGACCATGGCCCGGGCGATGGTGAGCCTGCGTTTCATGCCGCCCGAGAGGGAATGCACGCGGTCCCCGGCCCGGTCCGTGAGCTGGGCGAAGTCCAGCATTTCCGCCGCCCGCCGCCGGGCCTGCGCACGGGACATCCCGTAATACCTGGCATACGTCATCAGGTTCTCGGTGACCGTGAGGTCCTGGTCGAGGTTGTCCGCTTGCGGGCAGATTCCCAGCCGCGCGCGGATTTTGGTCCCGTCGCGGACGGGATCCATGCCGAGAACTTTCAGCGTGCCCTTGCCGGGGCTACTGATACAGCTCACCATACGCAGGGTCGTGGATTTCCCGGCACCATTGGGGCCCAGCATGCCGAAGGTTTCTCCGGGAAGGATTTCGAAATCGATTCCCTTGACCGCGGTGAAGTCGCCGAAATTCTTTGTCAGGCCGCGCGCATGCACCAGCGGCCGGTCGGAAGAAATAGGTTGTAAGGGCGTCACAGGAACGGACGCTACTGGTTTTCGGCCGAAAACGAAAGCCGCTCGGGCGGGCGGCAGGAAGGCCCCGTTCCGCGAAAATAGGACCGGGCACCACAAGCAACTTGCCCGACTATGTGGCCTTATGTTACCCATCACCCCGATGCCCGCATATGCCGCTTGCCTAGCCGGGATCACTTGTCCTGATTTCTCTGTTGCGCATTGGTTGCAACAAGAATCAAAAGGGTAGTGACCCACCGGATTGCTCAACCGGCCGATCGTAGCCACGCGCTGCCGCGGGGCAGGCGCCTGGCGCCCTGACGGGAGCGAGGTACGTAAATTGGAGTGCGAAAAACCCATTCTGAGCGGACAACTTGCCGTCGTGACATTCGTTCGTGACCACATCCTGCAGCTGGGGCTGAGCGCCGTATTGTCGACGTCATCCGTCGTCAGCGATGTGAGGCATTGCAGGAGCTGGCACGAAGTACAGCAGTCCTTACGGGCCGGGCCTACCGACGTCCTCTTTCTGCACGAGTCCGACTTCGGTCCGGAACACATTGTTCCGGTTGATACCCGGGGCGTCCGCCCTAAAGTCCTGCTGCTGCTCGGCAGCGGCGCGGAAGACCGCATACTGTCCGGCTCGCCGTCCGCCGACGGTTTCCTGGTGCAGGGCGAGCTCACCGCCACCGCGGTCGAGGAGGCGTTGCACAAAACCGCCCAGGGCCACGTCCCCATGCCCGGGCAGCTCGCGCGTGAGCTGCTGCAGCGCGCACACGGGGCGCGGCAATTCGGGCAGCGGCGCGACATGTCCCTTACCGAACGTGAAAACGAGGTGCTGCTGCTGCTCTCCGAGGGGCTCAGCAATAAACAGATCGCCAGGCGCCTGCAGATTTCCAGCCACGGGGCGAAGCGCATCGTGGCCAGCCTCCTGCTGAAGCTGGGCGCGCCCAACCGGACGGCGGCGGTGGTGCACGCCATCCAGGCGGGCCTGATCAAGTGCTAGGCGGCGTCCGGGAGGAGCACCACCTTCAGCGCCTCCCTGCTGTCGAACAGCTCATAGCCGCGCACCGCCTCGGACAACGGCAGCCGGTGCGAGATGACGGGCGTCGGATCCAGGCGCCCGGCCCGTAGGAGGGAGAGCACCTGCTCGCGCCACCGTATGGGGTCCCCGACGGCGAAGCGCAGGGTCAGTTCGCGGGCGAACGCCGCCTGGGCGGCGATCGGCGCCGCCTGCGAGCTGGGCGAGCCGACGGCCACCACCGTGGCGCGGTGGCCGGCGCCGTCCATGGCGCACGCGAGGGCCCCGGCGGTCCCGACGGCCTCGATCACGGCAGCGGCACCCGGGCCGGCCGAGGCGCCTCGCAGCGCTCCCGTGAAGCCGTCCGGGGCCACCGCCGTGAACCCCATCTCCCCGGCCTTGCTCCTGCGCCGGGGATCGGGGTCGCTGACCACGACGTGCGCCGCGCCGAACGCCGCGGCGCACTGCGCCGACAGCAGGCCGACCGGGCCCGCGCCCACCACCCCGACCACGTCGCCCGGGGTGATCGCGGCGGCGTGCGCCGCGGTGTAGCCGGTGGTCAGGACGTCGCCGACGAACAGGGCCTGCTCGTCGGTCAGATCCTCGGGGCAGCGGGTGAGGACCACGTCGGCGAACGGCACGAGGACGTACTCGGCCTGGCCTCCGTCGAGCGGGCGGCCCACCACCGTGGAGTAGCCGAACAGCGTGACCTGCGGGCACTGGTAGTGCCAGCCGCGGGCGCACCGCTCGCAGCGGCCGCAGGCCACGATGTCCGAGGCCACCACGCGCTCGCCGGGGGCGAAGGGCACCTCGGCGCCCGCCTCCACGACCACGCCCGTGAACTCGTGCCCCAGCACGGTCCCCGGCGCGAAGGCGGGGATCTCGCCCCGGTAGGGGTGCAGATCGGTGCCGCAGATGGCGCTGGCGGTCACGCGCACCAGCGCGTCGCGGGGGCCGCCGGCCCGCGGCCGCGGCAGGTGCGCGCAGACCTCGACCTTCCCGGGCCCGCGGTAGACCACTCCCTTCATCCTTCGTCTCCTCCCAGGTCGACGACGCTCCAGTCCTTGGCGTCCACGGTGACGCCGAGGGCGCTGCGGGGGACGGTGCCGTGATTGATCAGGACCGCTGTGCCGTCGCCGGTGACGATCTCCACGTCGGGGTGGGCGTCCTCGGCGACCGGTGCCACCCCCGCGATCGCGGCCACCTCGCGGTAGAACAGGTGCCAGGGCTCGCGCTCCAGGGCGCCGGGGGCGGCCGGCAGTTGTTCGACGGGCACCGGGGTGAAGACCACACGTCCGGCGCCGACCCGGTTCTCGGTCAGCGCCGGGGTGCCGTCCGCGAAGGAGGCGAGGACCCTGGCGGTGGTCGCCCGTACGATCGCGGGCCGGCCCGTCGCCGCACCCCAGCCGACCGGCCACTCGTGGCCGCGCCAGCGCAGCGACGTGCGTCCCGCGGTGTCCAGCGAGTAGTCCACCAGCCGCACTCCGGCCAGGTGTTCGCCGGGAAAGCCGTGCAGGTGGTCGCCCAGGGACAGGTACACCGTGGCGCCCGCGGCGGCCGCCGCCTCCACGCGCTCCAGGTCCCGCAGCGTCAGCTGCGGCAGGCAGGGGCAGATCACCAGGCCGTGGCCGTCGACGTCACCCGCGACGACGTCGAAGTCCAAGTGGGCGCGGGTGAGCAGCAGATGGGAGAAGAAGGCGACGAGCGTGCCCGCGCCGTGGTCCAGGTACGAGCCGGGCGCGCTGCGCACCTCCTCGCCCAGGTACAGGGCGGTCCGGGCGGCGGGGCGGCGCGGCGCGAGGGTGTGCGCCGCGCCGGCCAGCCGTGTCAGTTCGCCCAGCGCGGGCTTGGCGGAGCCGTCGAGGCGGCGCAGGCCCGCGGAGCGTTCGGCGGGGCGGCTGCGGTAGGGCTCCTCGGTGGAGGCGATGTCCTGCCAGCACCACGCCAGGACGCCGCGGGCCCCGTTCGCGAGGGCCGAGGCCGCCGAGGCGCGCAGGTAGCCGGCCGCGGTGGCCTCGTCGGTGCCGTAGCTGCCGAGCTCGTCCACCAGGGGTGTGCCGTGGGCGGCGGCGTACCGGACGAGGAAGGCGTTCAGGCTGGTCGCCTTGTACGACGAGGTCGACTCGATCGCACCGGGGCTCCAGTACGGAAAGCCGTGGATGCCGGTCAGGTCCAGCGCCCGGCCGGCGGTCTCCGGCCCGAACGGCGAGTGGCCGAACACGGAGGAGGCGTTGTTGGCCTGCAGGACGAGGGTTCCCGGTGCCTCCTTGTGGAGGGCGCCCGCCATGCGCGCGTACCAGCGGGTGACGTCGGCGGGTGTCAGGCCGTCCGCGTCACCGGGGTCGACGGCGGTGATCTCGTCCCCCAGGTCGAAGGCGAGGACGTTGCCGTGGCCCCGCACCGCCCGGGCGACCTGCCGGGCGAAGTCCTCCTCCCTCTCCAGCAGGGCGGCGTCCCGCCACAGGCTGCGGCCGGCGCGCCAGCCGAGGTCGAGCAGCCGGCCGTTCATGAAGAGGGTGAACAGTGACAGCACGCAGCACAGCCCGTGGTCCCGGGCCGCCGCGACGGCCCCGGACAGCCGGTCCAGCACGTCGGCGTCCACGTGCCCCTCGGTGGGTTCGAAGTCCCGCCAGAACACGAAGAGGCGGACGGTGTTGAGGCCGGCGGCGGCGATGTCGCCCATGTCCCTGCGGAGTGCGCCGGGGTCCCAGTCGGACCAGATGCGGCAGCCCGCGGCGGAGGGGTGGTAGTTGACGCCCAGGGCCGTGAACGGTTCGCCGTCCGCCAGCAGCCGGCCCTCGCGTACGGCGAAGTCCATGCCGTCAGGCCTTCGCCGGCCGGTGCAGGACGCCGCCCAGCGTGTCGGCGACCAGCCCGGCGTCCGCGTCGGACATGCGCGCGTGCAGGGGCAGGGTCAGCAGGCGCGGCGCGATGGACTCGGTCACCGGCAGGGGGCGTGCGGTGGAGTGGTGGTGGTCGCGGTAGTAGGAGAACTGGTGGGTCGGCGGGTAGTGCACCGAGGTCTGCACGCCTGCCGCGCGCAGCGCCGCCCGGACCTCTTCGCGGTCGGCGCCGGGCGGGAGGATGACGGTGGCCAGGTGGTGGGCGCTGTCCCCGGTGCGGCCGGCGAACGGGATGCCCACCCCGCGCAGGCGCTGCCGGTAGAGGGTGCTCAGGGCGCGGCGGCGCTCGCGGTCCGCGGTGAGCCTGCGGAGCTGGACCCGTCCGATGGCGGAGGAGATCTCCGTCGGCCGGTAGTTCAGCCCGATGGCGGGGACGTCGTAGGAGATCCCGCCGGTGCGCATGCGCTCCATCGTGGTGCTGGTGAGGAAGTGCGAGCGCATCGAGCGGATCCTTCCCAGGAGTCCGGGGTCGCGTGCCACGACCATGCCGCCCTCGCCGGTGGTCAGGTTCTTGGTGGCGAAGAAGCTGAAGCAGCCGATGTCGCCGACGGTTCCGGCCATCGCCCCGCCCACGGAGACCAGCGGCGCGTGCGCGGCGTCCTCGATGAGCGCGACGCCGTGTTCGTCGCAGAGGGCCCGCAGGGCGGCGAGGTCGGCGGGGTAGCCGGCGTAGTGCATGGCGAAGACGGCCCTGGTGCGGCCGGTGAGCAGCCGCCGGACCTCTTCGGGGTCGATGACCGGGTCCTGTTCGGAGCGGACGTCGGCGAAGACGGGGCGGGCCCCGTGCAGGGCGCAGACCTCGGCGGAGGCCACGAAGTTGAGCGACGGGGTGATCACCTCGTCGCCGGCGCCGATGCCGAGGGCGAGGGCGGCCAGGTGCAGGGCGGCGGTGCCGCTGCTGACCGCCACCGCGTCGGCCGCGCCCAGCCGCTCGGCGAACTCCTCCTCGAAGGCGCGGGTCACCGCCCCCACCGAGAGCCAGCGCGACTCCAGCACGGCGGTGACCGCCGCCGCCTCCTCGGCGCCGACGGCGGCGTCGGCGACCGTCACCTTCCACTGCGGATCGTTGTTCACGGCTTCCCCTCCGGTGCGAGCGTGTCCTCGGTGGCCAGGCGGTAGCCCGCTTCCACGCAGGCCGCGACGGCCTCCCAGCCGAACTCCCGGCGGGCCCTGGCGAGTCCGGCCGCGCCCATGGCCCGCCGGGCCCCGCCGTCGCGGAGCAGGCGCACCAGGGCGGCGGCGAGTTCGGTGACGTCCGAGCCGGTGATCAGCCCGTCCTGCCCGTGCCGTACGACGTCCTCCACACCCGGGAAGCGGCCGCTGACCACGGGTTTGCCGCAGGCCCAGGCCTCGGTGAAGACCAGCGGGAACACATCGGCGGTGGTCGGCAGGGCCAGGACGTCGCAGGCGGCGAGGGCGTCGTGCTTGTCCTGCTCCCCGATCGCCCCGAGGTCGTGGATCCTGGGGTCGGCGGCGGCGCGGAAGCGCTCCTCGACGCCCGGCTCGGCGGCCGGGCCGGCGAAGACGAAGGCGGCGTCGGGGACGTGTGCCCAGACCAGGGGCGCGCTGTCGAGCAGGGCGGCGTAGCCCTTCCCGGTGACGCGGCGTCCCACGAAGAGCACGACGGGGCCGTCGATGGCGTGCCGCGCCCGGAACGCCGGCGGGTCGGGCCTGCCGGTGAGGTCGGGGGCCTGTGGGATGGGCCATATCCGTTCGTCCTTCACCCCGGCCGAGCGCAGCCGGGCGCGCTCGGCTCCGGGCAGTGCGTAGACGACGGCGGCCTGCCGGCAGGCCCTGCGGCCCAGCTCCCGGTCGGGCCACAGGTCCACGGTCGTCGCGGGGGTGAGCACGAACGGCACCCGGTGTGCGCGTGCCGTCTCCATGGCCGCCGCGACGTTCGCGGGCCGGCCCAGGTCGTAGGCGTGGACCAGCCGGAGCCGGCCGTCCGTCACCGGCCGGCCCGGGGCCACCACCCGTACCGCCTCCCGGTCCAGGCCCGGTGGTGGTGCGGAGTCGGTGCGGACCACCACGCGGTGGCCGCGCGCGGCCAGCCGCTCGGTGGTGCGCCAGCCCATGCGTTCCGCGCCGGCGTGCTGGGCCAGCCCGTAGCCGCCGAACTCCACGAGGACCTCGCTCACCGGGGCTCCCGCCGGTTGGCCGCGTACCACTCGTACGTGCGGCGCAGGCCGGTGTCGAGGTCGATGCGGGGTTCGTAGCCGGCCAGGCCGCGCAGGGCGGTGAGGTCGGGCAGCCGGCGGTCGGGGGAGCCCGGCGGGGGCGGGAGGACCTCGACGTCCGGTTTGCGGTCGGCCACCGCGAAGAGCCGCTCGGCGAGGTCGCGGGCGTCGGTCTCCTCGCGGTCGTTGCCGATGTTGGCCAGCAACGGCCCGGCCCCGGGCAGCCCGGTCAGCGCGACCGTGGCGGCCACCGCGTCGTCCACGTGGCAGAACGCCCTGGTCTGGTGGGCGCCGTGGATGCGGAACGGGTTCTCCTCGGCCAGCAGCCGCTCGATGAACTGCGGAATGACGTGGGAGTAGCCCATGCGCGGGCCGTAGACGTTGTGGTACCGGCCGATGCGTACGCGGAAGTCGTGGCCGCCCTGCCACATCAGCGTCTCGGAGACGACCTTGCTCAGCGAGTAGGACGCCCGTGGCAGCCGGGTGTCCGGCAGCACGTACGGGACCTGTTCGCCGGCGGGCAGCGTGGCCAGGCCGAGCCCGACCGCGCCGTCGGCGATCTCGCTGGTGGAGCTGAGGAAGACCGACCGGGGCGAGGTGCGGGTGCACCAGTCCAGCAGGTGCACGGTCGCGAGGATGTTGGTGGTCAGCACCCGGGCCGGCATCTCGTTGCTGCGCCGCACGCCGACGACCGCGGCCAGGTGGTAGACGTCGTCGACCGGTGCGATCTTGTCGGGGGGCAGGGGCAGCCGCAGGTCGTGCTCGACGACGGTGACGTCCGCGCGCAGGTGGGCGAACTCCTCGTCGGTCCTGCCCCGGGAGAAGTCGTCGAGCAGGATGACGTCGGTGCCGTCCGCGAGCAGCCTGCGGGCGAGGTGCAGGCCGATGAAGCCGGCTCCGCCGGTGATGAGCGCCCGGTCAGCCACGGCCCAGCCTCAGGTAGGTGATGCCGTCCGCGTGGCCCAGCTCGTCCTCGGCCACGCCCCACATGTCGAAGACGACGCGGGGGCCGCGCAGCCGGGAGCGGACGGCGTCGGCGGTGATCCCGGCGTACCCGGGGTGGTCGGTGAGCAGGATCAGGCCGTCGGCGTCCTGCATGCCCTCCTCCAGGCCGGCCGGCTGGTAGCCGAGTTCCTTGATCCGGTGCTGGGGCACCAGGAAGTCGTGCCCGGCCAGGGTCCGCACGGTGTCCCCGAGGATCCGGGCGACGTCGACGGAGGCCGCGCCCCGGACGTCGTCGGTCTCGGGCCGGCCCTTGTAGGCGATGCCGCAGACCAGGACCTTGGCGTCGGCGGCCGGCCGGCCGCCGCCCGCTTCGAGGGCCCTCAGCAGACGGTCCACCGCGAAGCGGGGCACGCTCTCGTTGACCTTGCGTGCGGCGGTCACCAGCGGGGCGTCGTAGCCCCCCTGGCTCGTGCCGTAGGTGAGCAGGTAGGGGTCCTTGGTCAGGCAGCTGCCGCCGACGAAGCCGGGCCGGGACAGGTCGGGCCGGGGGTAGCGCAGGTTGGCGCTGCTGATCAGCTCGTCCGCGTCGAGCCCGAAGGGGGCGGCCATCATGGCGACTTCGTTGCCGAAGCCGTAGATGAGGTCGGTGTGGGCGTTGCAGATCAGTTTGATCATTTCGGCAGCCTCCAGCGAGGAGACCGCCACATGGTCCGGGGTGACGTGCGCGTGCAGCTCACGGGCCCGTTCGCGGGAGCGGTCGTCGAGGGCGCCGATGATCTGCGGCAGCGTGGTGACCTCGGCGAGCGCCCTGCCCTGGATGAGCCGCTCGGGGCAGAAGGCCAGGAGCGGCTCGGCCACGCGCTCGCGCAGCCGGGGCAGCACGGTCTCGCGGCAGGTGCCCACCGGTACCGTGCTGCGCACGACGACCAGGGTGTCCTCGCCGGCGACGGCGGCCACCGCGTCGGCGGCCGCCTCCAGGTGGCCGAGGGCGGGCCGGCCGGTCTCCGGTGACACGGCGGTGCCCACGCAGATCACCACGGCGTGCGGCGGTGCGGCGGGCAGTTGCTCCACGACCGTGAGGCGGCCCTCGGGCAGCGCCCGCAGCGCCTGCGTCATTCCCGGTTCGTAGAAGGGGACTTCCCCCTCGCGCAGGCTCTCTCGGACCTTCGCGGACACGTCGACGCCGACGACGTCCACTCCGGCGGCGGCCAGGGAGACGGCGAGCGGCAGCCCCACGTAGCCGAGTCCGACCACGGCGACATAGCCGCCCCGGGGGTCGTTGACTTCACCCATTGACTCTCTCCTCTGCCGCTCGCACGGCGTCCAGTAGCTTGCTGCGGTCGACCTTGCCCATGCCCGTACGGGGCACGGCGGGAATGACGTGGATGTGGTGCGGGACCTCGTAGGGCATCAGGCGGGACCGGCAGAAGCGCGCGATCTCGCCGGTGTCGGCGCCCGGGTGCAGCACCAGGGCGGCGTGGATCTCCTCCTCGCCGTCGCGTGCGGCGGCCCGGCCGTAGACGAACGCCTCGCGGACCGCCGGGTGTCCGGCGACCACGCGCTCCACGCGCCGGGGGTTGACCTTTCTGCCGCCGACGTTGACGAAGGTGTCCTTGCGGGCCAGGACGGTGACGTGGCCGCCCTCGTCGACCTCGACCAGGTCCCCCGATTCGAGGAACCCGTCGTCGAGGAGGGGGGACGTGGTGCTGCCCTGGTGCCCGAGGAACATGGTGGCGGTACGGACGAACAGCCGGCCCCGGCCGTGTACGGCCCAGGAGGACTCGCCGGTGCGCAGCCGCCACTGGACCCCGGGGGCCATCACGCCGGCGCAGTTGCCGGGCCACGGCTCAGGCCGGTCGTACTGGCAGGCGATGAGGCCGGTCTCGGTGCTGCCGTAGATCTGGTGAACGGGCACGCCGAGGCGTTCGGTGACGGCGCCGCCGAGGCGGGGCGTGAGCGGCCCGCCGGACGACAGGGCGGTCCTGACGCGGGTGCCGGTGGCGTCCCGGGGCAGTACCGGTGCGATCAGTTCGTAGACCAGCGGGGTGCCCAGCAGTACGGTGGCGCCGCCGCGGAGGCCCTCCAGGACGGCCCCCGGGGTGAAGCGGCTCATCGTCATCAGGCCGGCGCCGGTGACCAGGGCGGTGGCCAGCGCCCCCACCAGGCCGAAGGAGTGGGCCAGCGGCACCATGGCGAACAGGGTGTCGGCCTCGGTGACCTTGTGCAGGTCCCGGTACAGGGCGCCGCCGGTGAGGGTGTTGCCCAGGGTCTGCCGGGCGATCTTCGGCTCGCCGGTGGAGCCGGAGGTGAGCTGGAGGACCGCCGATCGCGGGTTCTCCGGCAGGCAGGTGTCGTCGGCCGGGGGGCCGGCGGTCAGTTCGTCGAAGGTGTGCTGGACCAGGCCCGGCAGTGCGGGCAGTTGCACGTCGGCCGGGCAGACGATCGCGGTCGCGGGGAGGCGGTTGACCACCGACCGCTCGTCGGACAGGTAGGAGTTCTCCCGCTCCACCAGGAGCATGTCGACGCCGGCCAGGGCGAGCCCGAGCACGCTCGCCACGCTCGCGGGAGTGTTGTCGACCAGGACGATCGCGGGGCCGCGCGGCCGGGCCGCGCCGCCGAGGTGCGCCGCCACGGACAGGGCCGCGCGGCGCAGTTCGGCCCAGGTCGTCGTGGACCAGGTGGCGGTGGAGCGGGTGCGCACGGCGACCCGGTCGCCGGCGCGCATGGCGTGCGCCCGCAGCAGGCCCGCCACGGTGGGAGGCGATGCGGTGCCCGTCATCGGCGGGGGTTCTCTCCGGTGGCGTGCTGCCCTGTGGTGTGCTGCGCCGGGGGGCGCTGCTGCTCTGTGGTGTGCTGCCGTTCTGTGGTGTGCTGCTGCTCTGTGGTGTGCTGCTGGACCACCTCGGCGAGGGCGGCGGGGCTGGCGTCGTCGAAGACGGCGAGCATCAGCGCGGCGTGCAGCCGGTCGGCGGCCTCGGCGTCGGCGGGGGCGCAGCGTTCGATCAGCCGTGAGATCAGCTCGATGGCGCGCGAGGAGTCACCACCGGCGAGGAAGAAGTCGTCCATCGGCTCCAGGGGACGGCTGACGAGGATGTCTCCCATCTCCTGCGCTATGGCTGAGGCGAGGTCGTCCGGTGCTTGGTTCATGGCTGGCCCGTGGTCCTTTCCGGATCCCGTGGGATCGCCGCCGTACAGGCGCTTGAACGGTATTGCCGAGGCCGTCTCCTGCTGTTCCCCGGCCGCATCGGATGTGTGGTTGTGCAGATAGAGTTCCGGATTCTCGGCAAAGTACTGCTGGGCCTCCTCATAGCGCTCCGGTGTGCCGATGTCATGCCATCGGTCGGAAAATGAATAGGCATTGACCGGGCTGCCGCGACGCAGGAGGGAAAGCATCAGGTCGGGCATGTCCACCGGTTCCCCGGGCGTGATGACCTCGCACACGGAAGGGTCGGCGACATAAATTCCGGAGGAGATCTCCAGGCCGAGGACGGGTTTCTCCCAGATTCCCTTCACCCGCCCGTCGAGCACGTCCAGGACGCCGTAGCCGATGGGCAGCGGACTGCGGTAGGAGGCGACGGTCAGCGGGCTGCCGCTGAGCACGTGGGCGCGGTGGAGGTCCGCGAAGTCCAGGGTGGTCAGCACGTCGCCGTTCATGACCAGTGCCGGCGAGTCCCAGTCCGGCACGCCGGCGAGCGGGGCCGCGGTGCCCAGCGGCCGTTCGTCCACGCTGTAGTCGATGCGCACCCCGAGCGAGCCGCCGTCGCCGAACTCCCGTCTGATCATTCCCGCGAGATGGGAGACGCACAGGGTGATCCGGTCGTATCCGGCGCCGCGCAGCCTTCGGATGATGACCTCGAGGATGGGGTAATGGCTGAGTTCGACCAGGGCCTTGGGCCGGTGTTCCGTATACGGCCGCAGCCGTTTTCCCTTGCCCCCCGTCAAAATGATCGCACGCAAGAGCTTCTCCCCGCTGGAGCCCGCAAAAAACTCGTCGCAGCAATACTCGGCGGCCACCGGCCGTCCGGAAAGGCCACAGTGGCCGCGCTGTTGGGGTAGCCGATCGGCTATGTCCACAGGTGCGGGTGACTCCTGTCGACAAATTTCGGTACGTTGACGGCATCCGAAGCGATCACCGAAAAAATGGGACGGTGAAGGGTGTTAATCAGGTCCGTCAATGAAATTGTGGGCACCACACATGACGTGGAATGGGGCAACGGCACGAGCCGCCGGCTGCTCGTCGATGCCGACGATCTCGGGTTCAGCCTGACCGAGACCTATGTGCGGCCGGGCACCGAGTCCTATCTGCGCTACGACAACCATGTGGAGGTCTGCTACTGCGTCCACGGCGCGGGCTCGGTGGAATCCGAGGACGGGCTGTTCGAGATCAGGCCGGGCATGCTCTATTCGCCGGGCAAGGGCGAGCCTCATGTGCTGCGCTCCTCCAGCGGCATGACGCTCATGTGCGTCTTCACTCCCGCGCTGCGGGGCCCGGAGAAGCATCTGCTCGTCCCGGGCGTCCACTCCAGCTACTGACAGCCCCGGGCAGGGCCGGCCGCCCGCGTGCGCGGCCGGTGCCGTTCCCGCCGCGCACGAGAGGAAGCGATCCGTGGCAGAAGTCGTACGGCGCCGGGTCCCCGTGTCCGGGCAGCGTTCCGTCACCGCGCCGGCGACCTGCGCGCAGCGGCACATGTGGCGGCTCATCCAGCGCGCCCTGCCGGACCCGGCGTTCTACAACCAGGTCTACCGCGTCGGGCTGCCGCCGGGGGCGCGGGCGGACGACGTGCTCGCCGTGCTCGCGGAGCTGGTGGGCCGCTACGAGTCGCTGCGCACCGCCTTCCGCACCGCCGGGTGCGGAACGCTGGTCCAACAGGTGGTGCGGGACGGCTCGTTCGAGGCCGAGCTGTGGTCGGCGGCGCCCGGGGAGGACCCGCAGGTCCTGGCCGACGCCTGGCAGCGGCGGATGCGGGGCAGCGGGTTCGACCCGGGGACGGCTCCGCTGCTGCGGGCGATGGTCGTGCTGGCCGGCGGGGTGCCGGTGCTGGCCGCGTTGTGCGTCTCGCACATCGCCGCCGACCTGATGTCCCTGCGCGTGCTCGCCGGTGAGCTGACCCGGCTGCTGGCCGCACGGGCCGCCGGGCGGCCGTCCCCGCCGCCCCCGGCCTCCCGCCAGCCCGTCGAGCAGGCGCTGTACGAGGCCTCGGCGGAGGGGCGGCAGGTGCTGGAGAGGTCGCACCGGTACTGGCGGCGGCAGCTCGAGCGCGCGCCGGTCACGATGTTCCCCCACCGCGCCGCCGGTTGCGGGCCGCGCCGGTTCTCCAGCGCGGCCATGGACTCACGGGCCGTGGCCATGGTCCTGCCGTCGCTCGCGGACCGCTGCCGGGCCACTACCTCCGCGGTGCTGCTCGGTGCGGTCTCGCTGCTGCTCGGCCATCGGGCCGGGCTGCCCACCTGTGCGGTCCGGCTGCTGGTCGCCAACCGTTTCGCCGCCGGGCTGCGCGGCGCGGTCGCCAATCTGCACCAGGAGATCCTGACCACCGTGGACCTGAGGGGGCCGACCGTCACCGACGTCGTGCGCGGTGCGCTCGCCGCGTCCATGACCGCCTACGGCAACGGCCTGTACGACCCGGACCGGGTCGAGGAGCTGATCCACCGCGCCGGCCGGGAGCGGGGCACCCGCCTGTCCCTGTCGTGCTGCTTCAACGACGTCCGTGAGGGGCGGGACGCCCCGGGGCCTGCCGGGCCCGTCGACGCCGCTGCCGTGCGGGCGGCCATGGCCGCCACCACCGTGGTCCCGGACGCCTTCGAGGAGGCGGAGGACTTCTTCCTCGTCGTCGACGACGAAGTGCCCGGCCGGCTGCGGATGGTGCTGTGCGCGGACACCGCCGTGCTGCCGCCGGAGGAGGTTCAGGCGTTCCTGCTGGGCGTCGAGCGGCTGCTCGTGGAGTTCGCCGTCCGGGAGCTGCGGCCCGAGGAGGCCGGGCCGGTCTCCGGGCTGACGTCGACGGTGCACAGGCCGAGGTAGCCGAGGGCCGGGTCGTAGTCGGCGAGCAGCAGCCGTCCGCCGTGCCGTGAGAGGGACGGCAGTTCGTCGGCGAGCCGTGTCCACAGACCCGTGCACGGCCGTCCGGCATGGGCCCGGTACAGGGTGCGCCCGCCCGCCGGTCCGCACCGGCCCGCCGCGGGCCAGTGCGGGGTGAGAGCGGCACCCAGGATCACGGAGCAGTCCCCGGCCGTGGCCAGCGCGCTCTCCATCAGGCCCGGGACCTGCGCGGGGCCGACGCCGGCGTGCTGGTCCACACGGACGCCGCCCAGCGCTCCGTCGTCCGTGAGGACCAGCGCCACCCCGGTGGCGCCGCGCTCCCCGGCGGGCACGGGCGGCCCGACCGGCCGCGTCCCCTGGTCCATGACCAGCAGGAGCGCGCGCCGGGCGGCGTGGTCGGCCACGACGCGCAGCGCGGTGAACGGGACGGCCACGCCCTGGTCGGACAGGGAGAAGGCCGGGCCGTCGACGGGGACCACGGCGCAGGCCCGGCACACCGGCCAGCCGGCTTCGGAGTCCGGTGCGGCGTGGGCGAGCAGCAGCAGGTCGTAGGGGGCGGTGGGCGGCGGCAGCTGCCCGAGCAGGGCATCGGTCATGGCCGTGAACGAGGTGTGCCCGGCGGCCAGTACGTCATCGTGCGGCGCCAGGCCGTGGTGGTCGGCGAGGTCGGTGAAATAGGCCTTGTCGGCGGCGGAGTACGCCTGCCCGCCGGAGAAGGCCCGGTAGGCGATCCGGTCGATCCGGAGCGGGTGGTGCGCCACCTTGTCTCCTCGCTTTTCGGTCGGTGATCAGCGCCGGAAAACCATTGCGGAGAATGCCGCCCCGAGCCCGACCGATGTCATCACGTAATGGTCTCCGGGGTGGAGCCGGCCGAGCGCGCAGGCAGCGTGGTGATTGAGGAAGGTATCGGCGCAGAAACAGTGCCCGGTCTCCGGGAGATTGTCGAGGAACAGCCGGGCCATACCGTGGATGCCGGTCTTTCTGAGGACGCGCGGCCACGACATGCGGTTGACGTTGTGCGGCAGGACGAGGCGGATGTCCGCGGGGGCGAGCCCGGCCCGGCCGACCGCGTCGAGGATCACCCCGGCCAGTTGGCCGGTGTAGCCCTGCTGGATGCGCGGGTCGGCGGTGGGGGGCAGCAGCGGGCTCTGGTGGAAGTCGCCGCGCAGCCGGGTGGCGGAGCCCAGGAGCCGGTCGTGCGGGCCGCCGCGGCCGATGAGGACGGCCGCGGCGGACTCCCCCATGACGGCGGTGTCGGCGATCAGCCGGGCGGCGGGGGTGAACGCCTTCTCGCCGGTCAGGAGCAGGACCAGGCCGTCCGGGTCGCCGTGGCCGGCCAGGAGCCGGCCCGCCAGCCGCACCGCGAGCAGCCCGGAGGCGCACGCGTGCTGGGACACGGTCAGCGCCGTGGCGTGCCGCAGTCCAAGGGCGTCGCGGACCTCGTGCACGGGGTTGGCCGGGTAGGGCGACGCCACGGGAACCGTGCGCGCGTGGAGGACGTACCGGACGCGGTCCTCGCGGCCGCGCAGCGTCCCCAGCCGGCCGGCGGCCGCCAGCAGCAGGCCGGTCAGGGTGCCCCGCGGGTCCAGCCGCACCCGGGAGAACCCGTAGAAGCGTTCGTAGCGCAGCGCCTCCTGCGGGCCGACTCCCAGGCGGCGCAGATAGGGCACCACGGGCACGCTCTGCTGCGGCGAGTAGGCGGCGATGGCGTCGATGTGCGTCCACACCCGGCTGATGGTCCACGGCGACCGCCGGATTCAGCAGATGCGAACAGGCGGGCGATCGGTGTAGCCGGACGGTCATAGCCCAAAGAGGGGGTGCGCCCGCACCCGGCGCCCATGGAGACTGTTTCGGGCTCGGATCGAACGTGTTTCGGAAACGGAAAACATTCAGGGGGTGCGGCACCGTGTCACCGGAAACCGTGTCACCGGAAGAGGAATTGTGCTGGTGGCCCGCCCGTTCGGTGGCCCGGGCGATTAAGGGCCGTGAGATTTCCGCACGGGAATATCTCGCCGTGCTGCTCGACCGCATCGAACGGCACGACAAGGCGCTCGGTCTCGTCGTCACCCTCGACGAACGTGCCCTCTCCCGCGCCGCGGAGGCCGACGAGGCGACGGTGCGCGGTGGTCCGCTCGGGCCCTTCCACGGCGTCTCCATGACGGTCAAGGACTGTTTCGCCACGGCCGGGCTGCGGACCACCGGGGGCGCCGAAGCGCTGGCCTCCTACGTACCGCGGCAGGACGCGGACGTGGTGGCCGCGGCGCGCCGGGCCGGCTGCATCGTGTTCGGCAAGACCAACCTGCCGCGCAACTCCACCGACGTGCAGGCCTACAACGACCTGTTCGGGGTGGCCCGGAACCCGTGGCGGCCGGAGTTCTCGCCCGGCGGGTCGTCCGGAGGGGCGGCCGGCGCGGTCGCGGCGGGTTTCTCGCCACTGGAGCTGGGGTCCGACGTCGCCGGTTCCATCCGGATCCCCGCGGCGCACTGCGGGGTCTTCGCCCACAAGCCGAGCTTCGGCGTGGTGCCGGCCTACGGCCACGTGCCGCCCCTGCCCTTCGCGCACACCACCTCCGACATCACGGCGGTGGGCCCGTTCGCGCGGAGCGTCGCGGACCTGGAGCAGTTGCTGGAGGCGGTGGCGGGGCCGCACTCCTGGGACAGTGCGGCCTGGCGGCTGACCCTGCCGCCCGCGCGGCCGGTCCGGCGGGTCGCGGCCTGGTTCGACGACCCGTACTGCCCGGTGGACGCGGAGGTCCAGCGTGCCCTGCGGTACGCGGCCGGGCTGCTGTCGGACAGCGGTGTCCTCGTGGAGGAGGCCGCTCCGCCGGGCATCCGGCTGGAGGCGAGCGACCGGGTCTTCCGCCGGCTGCTGGCTCCCGTCGCCTACGGGGACTACTCCGCCCGCCGGATCGAGGACATCGCGGACGGCTCCGGGCAGGCGGGCTCGGAGCTGGGGGCCGGGCATGTGGCGCAGAGCCACCGGGCGTGGGCGGAGGCCGGTGAACAGCGGGCGCGGATGCGACTGTTGTGGCAGTCGTTCTTCGCCGGCCACGACGCGATCCTGCTGCCGGTGGCCCCCACCACGGCCATACCGCACGACCACCGCCCGTTCCCCGAGCGCCGCATCGTCGTGGGCGGCGAGGAGCGGCCCTACTGGGACCAGATCGTCTGGGCCGGGCTGACCGGTGTGAGCTATCTGCCGACGACCGTGGTCCCGGTGTGCCGCGACAGCCGCGGCCTGCCGGTCGGCATCGCCGTCTGCGGCCCCTACCTGGCCGACCGCACCACCTTGGCCCTGGCCGGAGCGCTGGCGCGGCTCCTTCCCCCGCTCGGTCGTCCCCCTTCCCCGACACCCTCGCTGGCGGGAGCAGATGCCCGGACCCCTTGACCTCATCGTCCCCAACAATGTCGAGTTCAACGTGAAGTACCCGCTCCTGACGTTCGATCCGGGCACGGAGAAGGCGTTCGTGGAGTACGGCACGGCGCTGGCCGACCAGTGCGTCTTCTGGAGCTCCGCGGACCGGGTGCTGGTCCTGCCCGCCGGATACAGCGAGCCCTGGCTGGACGATGTGCACCGCGGGCTCGGGCAGGACACCCCGCCCGTCGTCCGCCCGGCCGCCCGCACCGGCCGGCTGATCAGCGATCTGCTGCACGACGAGCGGGCCCTGGCCGCCCTGCGCGGCGCGCTCGCCGGCCGCGAGGTGCGCCTGCTGACCTGGGGCGCGGCACCGGAGGTGTACGCGCTGGCCGCCGCGGTACGCAGCTGGGGCGCCGCCGTACGGCTGGACGTCGCCGAGCAGGAGGACTACTGGTCCAGCCACTACCTGGAGGCCAAGCTCAGCTGCGTCGACCTCGCGGCGCGGGTGCCCGGGCTGCGGGTGCCGCGCGGCCTGACCGTCACCAACTGGCCCCAGTTGCAGGGCGCGCTGTCGGCCGTGCTGAGGTCCCACGGCCGTGCGGTGGTCAAGAGCATGTACGGCGTCGGCGGCGACGGCTCCACCGTGGTGCGGTCCGAGCACGGCGGTGCGGCGAAGTTCTGGCAGGCGGTGAGCAGGGAGCCGTTCTTCGGCACGTTCCCGGTGTGCGTGCAGGAGTACATCGAGCACGAGGGCGGCTGCCCTGCGGTGGACATGCTCATCGGTGACCGGGGCGTCGAGCGGGCGGTGGCCAGCGTGCTGGCCGTGGACGGCCTGCGCTACCGCAGCCTGCGGGTGGGCCCCGGCGTACTGGATGCCGGGACGGAGCGGCGCCTGCTGACGACCGGCCGGCACATCGCAGCCGTCGCGCAGGAGCTGGGCTTCAGGGGCTGGCTCGGTGTCGACTGCATCGCCGGCACGGACGGCGAGCTGTACGTCACCGAGGTCAACGCGCGGCGCACCGGGGCCATGCACGCGATCGCCCTGCTGGACGACGCGCCCGGCAAGGACCTGGCCGGGTACTCCCACGACATGCTGCCGTTGCGGATCGGCACGGCGCCCTCCTACGAACGCCACGTCCGGCCGGTCTTCGAGGAGCTGTGGCGGCGCGGCGTGCGCGCCTACCCGTCCACCGTGCGCAACCTCGGCCGGCCCCGGCCCTCCTTCGGGATCGTCGTGCTGGCCACGACGGCCGAGGAGGCGGAGCTCATCGCGGAGACCGCCCACCGGGCGGTCGACGACGCGCTGGCCCGGGACGGCCGGGCGGCCGCACATCCGGCGACGGCGACGACGGGAGGCAGGACGTGATCACCCACCCGGCCACGGAGCGGCAGCACGCCATCGCGGTGGAGAACCCCGCGCACGGCGAGGTGTTCGCCCACGCTCCCGCCTGTTCCCCTCAGCGGCTCGACACGGTGCTGCGGGAGGCGTCCCTCGCCCGTCCCGCCTGGTCGGCCCTGCCGGTCCGGCGCCGGGCCGCGCACCTGCGGGAGTGCGGCAGCGCGCTGGCAGCCCGGGCGGAGGAGGTGGCCGAACTGCTGACCAGGGAGCAGGGCAAGCCACTGCGGGACGCCCGTGCGGAAGTGCGGCTCGCCTGCGACTGGTTCGGGCACACGGCGCGGCTGTGCCCGGGCGCCGACCGCCTGGTGGACGACGCCGCCGCGCACATCACCTTGAACCGGGTGCCGCACGGTGTGGTCGCGGCCATCGCGCCGTCCAACTTTCCCCTCGTCCTGGCGGTCTGCAAGATCGCTCCGGCGCTGCTCGCGGGCAACACGGTGGTCCTCAAGCCGTCACCCGACACCCCGCTGTCCAGCCTGCTGATGGGCGAAGCACTCCGTGACGCCCTGCCGCCGGGCGTGCTCACCGTGGTCGCCGGTGACGCCGCGCTGGGTGCGGCGCTGACCGGCCACCCCGCCGTCCGGCTGATCTCCTTCACGGGGTCCGTCGCGACCGGCCGCACCATCGCCCGCACGGCGGCCGGCGACTTCAAGCGCGTGGTGCTCGAACTCGGCGGCAACGACGCCGCGATCGTCCTGCCCGGTGCGGATACGGAGACGGTGGCGCGGGAGCTGTTCCG
This sequence comes from Streptomyces sp. NPDC026206, assembly GCF_040638465.1. Classification (NCBI taxonomy): domain Bacteria; kingdom Bacillati; phylum Actinomycetota; class Actinomycetes; order Kitasatosporales; family Streptomycetaceae; genus Streptomyces; species Streptomyces sp. NPDC026206. The sequence goes on along the minus strand of NZ_JBEZYL010000005.1, from coordinate 120,134 downwards.
CAGGGCGCTGGTCAACAGCGGCCAGTTCTGCGCCGCCGTCAAGCGCGTCTACGTACCGCGCCGGCAGCACCGCCGGCTGACGGAGGTCCTCGGCGAGCTGGCGCTGTCCGTCACCCTGGGCGACGGCATGGACCCCGCCACCGACCTCGGGCCGCTGATCAGCCGGGCCCAGCTCGACCGGGTCACCGTCCTGGTGGACGGGGCGGTGCGGGCCGGCGCGCGGATCGTCGCCGGCGGCGGCGCCCCGGACGGGCCGGGGCACTTCTACCGGCCCACGGTGGTCACCGATCTGCCTCCCGGCACGGGGCTGGAGCTCGACGAGCAGTTCGGCCCGGTCATTCCGGTCATCGCCTACGACGAGCCGGCCGAGGCCGTCGAACGGGTCGGCTCCTCCCCCTACGCCCTGGGCTGCTCGGTGTGGGGGGAGGAGTCCGCGGCCCGGGAGCTGGCCCGGTCCGTGGACTGCGGAACGGTGTGGATCAACACCCACGGCGACCTGCGCCACGACGTGCCGTTCGGCGGGCACGGGCAGTCCGGGCTCGGGGTCGAGTACGGCTACTGGGGGCTCCTCGAATACACCCAGATGAAGATCGAACACATTGCGCGTCACGAAGGAGATCAGAAGAAGCCATGAGTGACATCTCGCTCGACAGCCTCGAACCTGTCGACCTGTCCGGGGTCAACGTCTTCGTCGGAGGGCCGATCCAGCACGCCATCGAGGAGGACAGCTTCCACGGGCCGCTGCGGCACGCCATACACGACGTCATCGAGGCGGTCTCCGCCGTGAACGGCACCGTCTTCTCCGCGCACGTCGCCGAGAAGTTCGGGGTGGACACCGCCCTGTTCTCGCCCGAGCAGGTCAGCGTGCGGGACTTCGACTGGATGCGGCGCTGCGACGTGTTCGTGCCCGTGCTGCCGGTGTACGAGCACGGCGACCTGATGCGCACCGACGGCACCCACATCGAGCTGGGGTGGGCGTCCGCGCTGGACAAGCCGATCGTGCTGGTGACCCCGACGCCGATGGCGCCCAACGCCAGCCATCTGCTGCGCGGACTGCCCTCGGTGGCCAGGGTGTCGGTCTTCGACCTGGCCTCGGTGCACCGGAGCCCCGCCGGGTTGCTGCGGCTGCTCACCTCGGTCACCCGGGGGGTTGTGATGTCGGAGTGACCACCGGTACGTACAACCCCGCCGCGGCCACGGTGCTCGGCCTGTCGCTGTCCTCGCCCGTCCTGGTCGGCTCCGGGCTGCTGACCGACCAGGAGCGCAACATCCGCAGGCTGCTCTCCGCCGGGGCGGGCGCGGTGGTCACCAAGACCATCCATCCGTCCCCGCCCCGCTCCGGCGACGAGCGGCTGCTGCGGCTGCCCACGGGCATGCTCAACAGCACCACGTACTCGCGGCGGAGCGTCGACGACTGGTGCGCGATGCTGCGCGGCTTCGCCCGCGACGGGCTGCCCGTGATCGCCTCGCTGCACGCGGACACGCCCGCTGAACTCGCCGGGCTGGCCGGGCGCGTGGTGGCCGCCGGCAGCCGCGCCCTCGAACTGGGCATCTCCTGCCTGAACGAGGAGGGCGGCCTTCAGGACACCCCGGAGCGCGTCGCCGCCTACACCCGTGCCGTGCGCGAAAGCGTCCCGGTGCCCTTCAGCGTCAAGCTGGCGGCCGGGGAAGGGGTGGGCGAGCGGGTCGCGGCCGCCGTGGCGGCCGGGGCGGACGCGGTCACCCTGAGCGACACCGTCCCCGGGCTCTGCGTGGACGCCGTCACCGGCGAGGTCCGCCTGGGGGGTTCCTTCGGCTACTCGGGCCCCGGCATCAAGCCGCTGGTCCTCGCCGAGATCTTCGCCCTGCGCCGGCAGGGCCTCGAAGTGGCGGTGCTGGGCAGCGGCGGCGTGCAGGAGGCCGCCGACGTGGTGGAGTACCTCAGCGTGGGGGCCGACGTCGTCCAGGTGTACACCGCCCTGCACACCACCATGCACGAGACCTTCGCCCGCATCCGCGACGGCTTCGACGGCTGGCTGCGCGGCCACGGGACCACGACGTCGGCTCTGGTGGGACGGAGCGTGGGGCGATGACGGGTGAACGGCGGCGCCACACCTCGGTGCGCTCCTACGGGGACCTGACCAGCACCGAGGTCCTGGCCGCGATGCGGGGCGCCACACTGGTCTGGCCGGTCGGCGGGCTGGAGCAGCACGGTCCGCATCTGCCGCTGTCGGTGGACTTCGACATTCCCGACGCACTGGCGCGGCAGGTGGTGAGGGAGACGGACGGCTTCCTGCTGCCCGGCCAGCCGTTCTCCGCCCGGTCGCTGCCGCAGAGCGGCGGCGGCCTGCACTTCCCCGGCACCGTCCACATCGGCGGCGCCGCGTTCATCGGCTATCTGACCCACTGTCTGACCGCGCTCTCCGCTCTGCGCCCGGCCAGGCTGGTGGTCATCAACGGCCATTACGAGAACGAGGCCCTGCTCTTCGAGGCCATCGACGGCTGTGAGCCGGCCAGGACCTTCCCCGATACGGAGATCACCGCCTTCAGCTGGTGGAGCATGGTGCGGGAGGACTGGCTGGGCGAGCACGTGCCGGCCTTCCCCGGCTGGCACGCCGAGCACGCCGGGCTGACCGAGACCTCTCTGATGCTGTATCTGCGGCCGGAGTCGGTGCGCGCCGGGCGTCCGGATCACGACACCCCGCCGCAGGCGGGCGTGTACCGGCACCCGGTCGATGTGGACCTGATGTCCAACCAGGGGGTGCTCTCCTCGACTTCGGGAGCGAGCGCGCGCCTGGGCGAGCGCCTGTTCTGGCACGTGGTCGACACCGTCATGACGGCGCTGGCCGCCTGACCGGCACAAGTGCGCCCGTCTCACTCCCGGCGTGCTGTTCGACCCCGTGCGCCCCTTATGCTCCCAGTACCGTGGGTTAGGTCACGCTTACCGCCAGTTCCCCTCGGGCAGAGAGCATCGTAGAGTCGATAGCGGTATGTACCAACGGTACGTACCAGTCGGCTCCGCACTCCCCCATACCGTTGCCCTTGCCCTGAGGACGGATCCCGCCATGCCGCGTCCGACTCCTGCACAGCTCGCTTACGGATCGGCCACCACGGCCCTCTCGGCCTTCGCCCTGCTGCTGCTGTCGCAGGCGAGTTCCGGGATCGGCGTCGCGGTCATTGCACTGGCCGCCCTCGCGCTCGGCCTGGCCGTCTCCCTGACCGTCCGGACGCCGCGTCACCGCACGGCCGGGGCGGCCCCGTTGCCCGAAAGGCGCACGCCCGCGCACGCGGGTCAGGCCACCGCGGGCGCGGGCGCGGGGGATCGCTCACTGCACGGTTGACACCACCACGGTCTTGGCCGCCTTGTCGTGAATGCACTGGTGGTACGGCTCGTCCCAGGTGCACCACAACACGTTCACCAGCCAGAAGACGAAGCCGCAGCACGTCACGATCTGGGGCAGGGAGTAGACGGCCGCGCGCGTCCAGCCCGGCCTGCCCTCCGGGATCGCGCCGTTGTCGAGCATCGCGACCCGGATCTTCAGCAGCATCTTGCCGAGCGTCTGACCGCGCGTGGTCAGCATCAGGCCCTCGTAGAGGAAGTAGACGAGCGCGATGATGATGGACAGGCCGGTGGACTTGCCCTGGTCCTTCCACGGGTCGTACGAGTTCGCCAGCGAGAAGACCGTGCTCACCGGGATGCTGATGATCAGCCCGTCGACGATCCGCGCGATCAGCCGCCGGAAGCGGCTCGCCAGCGGCGGCATCCCCGCCAGCGGGTCGGCGGCGCCGTACTGGTCGCCGTAGGGGCTGCCCGGGCCACCACCGCCGTACGGACCCCCGCCACCGGCTCCGTACGGACCACCGCCCTGCGGGCCGCCTCCCCCGCCGCCGTAGGGGCCACCGGTCGTACCGCCACCGGCCCCGGAGCCCGGATAGGGCGGCGGCGGGGAGGGCTCCGGATCCGGGGGCCGCTTCTTGAAGGGGTCGTCGCCCTGCGGCTGGTCGGTGCTCATGGCCCCAGTGGAACGCAGGCCCGCGATTCCCGCATCCGGCCGCATGCCGTTCGAGTCAGCTCTTCGCCGACGCCACGAACGTACGGGCCGCCTTGTCGTGCCAGCACTGCCGCCACGGCCGGTCGAACAGGCACCACAGGACGTTGAGCACTCCCACGGCGAGCACCCCCAGCAGGCCGTAGACCAGCCACCTGCGCACCGCCGACCCGAACGGGACCGTGTCGTGCGACTCGATGTCCAGCACGCGCACCCCGAACAGCTTCTTGCCCAGCGTGCGCCCCCACTTGGCCGTGGGCAGCGCTTCGTAGAGCAGACCGCCGACCAGGAGCACCGCGAGCACGATCGCCAGGTAGGTGCCCGTCGTGCCGTCGAGCAGCCAGACGCGCACGGTCTCGCCGGACTGCCGGGCCTGCTCCACCTTCGCGTCGATGTGCTCGACCGACTTGCCCCACAGCGGTGCGGCGGCGGCGCCCACGGCACCGCCGAGCACGACGGTGTCCAGCAGCCGGGCCGCGAGCCGCCGGCCGAGCGGGGCGGGGCGGCCCTGCGCCTGGGCAGCCAGCAGGAAGGGGTCGTCCTTGGGCGGCTTCCAGGGCATGACGCCCTCGCCCCCGCCGGGCGGCTGCTGCTGGGCGAGTTGCTGTACCTGCTGGGCCCAGCCCACGGGCTGGGGCCGGTCCGCGGGGACGGGCGCGGACTCCGGGCGCCGGGCCGGCAGGGAGGCGGCCTCGGGCTCGGCCGGCGCCTCCCGGTCGCGCGGGCCGGGCCACGCCTTGGGGGCCGGCTGCGCGGCCGGGGCCGGGCGCGGCCCGGACAGCGGCAGGGGGGCGGGCGGGCCGCCCGGGGCGGCGCCGTGGGGCTTGGGGCGGAGGTTGAGGGTGCCCTGGCCGGGGACGCCGGTCTGCCCCGCCGGGGGCGTGACGGCCTCCTCGGCGGGCGGCGCGGGCAGGCGCGGGTCGCGGGCCTTGGGCAGCGCCGGGGCGGCGGAGCCGCCGCCTTCGCCGTCGCTGCCGCCTGCACTGCCGCCTCCGCTGCCGCCCGCACTGCCGCCCCAGGAGACGCGGCGATCCTTCTCCCCGCCGAAGCCGTCCTGGTGCGCGGTGTCCGCCTGCCAGGCGCGGGCCGCCTCGCCGCGGGCCTCCGCAAGCCCGGGGTCCTCGTCCAGGAACACCGGCCCGGTCTCGTCCGGCAGCTGCCCGCCCGCCGGGGGCCGGCCGCCGCCGGTGGCCGGGCGCGGCGTCGGCGGTACGGGCGGGGCGAGCACGGGCCCCGGCGCGGCGGCGACCGAGGCGGGCGGCGCGGGCATGGGCTCGCCCTCGGCGGGCGCGGGACGGCTGGTGCCGGGCACCCAGGCCGTGCCGCTCCAGTAGCGGATGTAGCCGGGAATGGACGGGTCGGGGTAATAGCCTTCGCGGGGGGTGTCCCCGGGACCGTCAGGAGAGGTCACCAATGCCCCCAACTCCGTTCATGCACAACACACTTGACCTATCCGCCGTCTCCGGCATCGATGGCCCCCGGCCGCGCGGCCGCGCGAGCGGGGGCACACCACGGCTCTCGGCTCGAGCTCGGGTACGTGTCGTACGTACCACAGGACCCGGGCGGGCGCCTGCGTCCGCCCCGGCACGACACTAACGAAGAGCGGGGCCGCCGGAAGAAGGAGACCGGCGGAAACACTGCCATCGGGCGACAGCGGACGGGGTTCGGAGCGGAGCGCAAGACACCCGAACGAGGACCGCTCGCAAGTACGTGCGGACACCGCGGCCGGCTTCCGAACACTCCGGGGCCCGGCCGCGGTGAAGCTAGTGGCTCCGCAGGGAACGCAGGAGCGCGAGAACACCACAGAGAACGTTCCGCACCAATTCCCACCCCGGAGCTATGGCCGTCGATTGGCGCACCCTGGAGAAATACTCGTCGCTCGAAAGCTCACCGGCCATCCAGCGCCGCCCCGACTCGACGATCTCGCCATCCCGCGTGATCATAGGGACCCCCTGCCCTGCGTAGACGTGTGCCGACCCTAGGGCGTCGCGGCCCGCGACGCCCGTTTCGCCGCACCTTCACACCTTCTACCCCATCGCTGAGGTAGTCTCACCTCGTCGATTGCCGACATCCAAAAAAGAGCGAATCATTCCGCAATTTCCCTGCGCCCCAGGGCGGTCGCCGTACCGATCATGTGCGCGAACACCAGCACGTAGGACTTGCGCACCTTGGAGAGCTCTTTCGCCTTGGGCGCGTCGATAATCAAAACCCCCTGCGGGACGCTCCCCGCGTACGCCGGGGCGACGACGGCGGCCCGGTAGTCATCACCCAGGTTGATTTTCAAATTACCCTTGGTGTCCCGGTTGTCGACAATATAGACCGGCTCGCCCTGCCGTATCGCATAGAGCAGAGCCGCCTCGTCCTTTTCGTCGAACCGCTCCGGAGGAGTGGCACCGCCGAAGACCACCTCCCGCTTCAGACGGCCGTCCTCGTCCAGGGAGTAGAACGCCGCCCGTGCCCGGGGGCTGGCGTCCTTCGCCAGGGTGGTGATGAGCCGGTCGTGGATCTGCCGCAGGATGGCCAGGGAGTCGTCCGGCCCCGCCGTGAGTGTCCCCATATGGTCGATGACCGCGGACATCGCCGCCTCGAATTTGATTCCCTCGACCTGCCGGTAGCGGCGCTGGGCAAGCAGCGAAAGCAAGGGCGCCAGCATGGCCGAGATCGCCGAACAGACGATGAGCAGCACTTTTCCGGCGCCGCTCGCCCCGCCGATTTGCGTGGTGCAGAGAACGGTCAGCCCAGGGGAGACAACAGGTAGTGCATAGAAGAAGAAATCGCGCCATTTCGATTGTTTCTTGCTGTCCGCCATCACACCTTCTTCGGGACATCAGCCGCTGCGATAGCGGTCCATTATTCCGGCATTCCCGCGGCCGTGATCCCGAACGAAGCCGTGATCCCGAACGAAAAGGTGTTTCGGCGCAACCGGGGTAGCACTTCCCGCACGTGCGCCCTCTGCAGGGGCCGCGCGCCACGCCGGAAGAAGTCGCGCGAAGTCGCGTAATGAGACCCGCCCCGCGCGCTCTCTTCCGGTACCGACCCCGAGGAGAGAGGTCCCGCACATGCACACCGTGGTGGAGCTGGAACTGAAGGTCGACATGGTGCTGTCACCGGAGCACAACATTCCGGTCGCGGCCCGGCTGGTCTACCGGACGGAGGACCCGTACGCCGTCCACATCACCTTTCACATCACCTCGGAGAAGCCGGTGACGTGGACGTTCGCACGCGAGTTGCTGGTGGAAGGGGCGTTCCGGGTCACCGGCGAGGGGGATGTGCGGGTGTTCCCCGGCAGGGACGCGGGGCGCCCGGTGGTATGCGTCGCGCTGTCCTCGCCGGAGGGTCACGCGCTGCTGAAGGCCCCGGCGCGGGTGGTGTCGGCGTGGCTGGACCGGACGCTGCGGGCCGTTGCGCCCGGCGAGGAGCGGCAGTGGCTCGCCCTCGACGAGGCCCTGCGGGAGCTGCTGGCCTCGGGCGCCTAGCCTCCCCGTTTCAGTTCGGGTCGGCTGAGCTGGGCTGACTGGGGTGGGCCGTGACCGCCGGCGGTGGGCATGGCCGGGGCCCCGGCGCTCGGGTCGGGCGCTCCGGGGTTCCTCGGTCGGGGATGGGCAGGGGCAGCGCCGCTGGTCAGGTTGCCGGCCTCGGCAGGGCCGCGAGGCAGGCGAAAGCGTTCACCAGCTCATGCCGCCAGGGCCGGCCGGCGGCGATCCGCAGGTGAAGACGGCGGCCTGCGCGGGTGGTGCGGGCGGCTGCGTGCAGCACGGTGCAGCCAGGCGACCTCCCGGACAGCAGCCCTCGCCGAGCCCGGCCGGGCGAGTGCGGCCGGGTCGATGCCCGCCGGCAGGCGCCAGGCGGTAGGAGTGGAGGCAACCGGGCCGAACACCTCCGCCTGGTCTCGCAGCAGGCAAGGTCCACTGTCGCTTCGCCGCCGTCGGCGAGCATCACCGCCGGATCGACCGCGATCCGCAAGGATCAGCCGCGCCCCGAAAGGCTCGCCTCCTGCGCGTCGATCAGCTCATCCCAGTGCTCTCGCGTCCACTCGCAGGCTGCGTCCAGCGGGCCCAGCAGGCCCAGGCCGAGCGCGGTCAGTGCGTACTCGACGCGGCGCTCCGTGCCCTTGTACTCCTCCCGTACGACGAAACCGTCCCGCTCCAGCCGGCGCAGGGACTGGGTCAGCGATTTGGCCGTGACGCCACGCAGCGGGACCTTGAGCTCCGAGAATCGGCGCGGGCCGTCCTGCAGGCACCGCAGGATCAGCGTGGCCCACTTGTCACCCACGCGGAACGGCACCAGGGGGGACGGACAGACGGGGTCGAACATCTGGGGATCAAGTGGGGTCCGTTCGGCCTGCGGCTTCGTCATGATCCACACGGTAGGGCGGTATCCGAGCGGAAACCAGCCCTCGGCCTAGGCTCCCGCCCATGGAAGCCAAGAGCAGCAAGATCATCGTGTTCGGGTCGGGCGGCCGGGTCGGCCGGGCGGCCGTGGCGGAGGCCCGGCGGCGGGGCCACGAGGTCACGGAGGCCGGGCGGGCCGACGGGGAGGCGACAGACCCAGCAGCTGTGGCGCGGCTCGCGGCCGGGCACGACGCGGCGATCGTCGCGGTGTACGACCCCGGGATGCGCCCCGGGGAGTTCTTCCCCGCCGTCGCCCGTGCCCTCGCGGAGGGGCTCCCGGCGGCTGGGGTGAAGCGGCTGGTGTCGGTCGGGCTGGCGTCCGTACTGCCCACCGCTTCCGGGGACTTGCTGATGGACACCCCCGGGTACCCGCAGGAGTGGCGGGAGTTCTACCTCGGCCACGGCGCCGGTACCGAGGCGCTGCGCGCGGCCGCGCCGGAGGCGCTGGACTGGGTGGTGCTGAGCCCGGCGGGGGACTTCGACCACGAGGGCGAGCCCTCGGGCGGGTACGCGCTCGCCCCGGCCGCCGCCGACAGCCGGATCACGCCCGGGGACTTCACTCGCGCGCTGCTGGACGAGGTCGAGGTCCCGACCCTGCACCGGACCCACGCGGGGGTGTCCGCCGTATGACCGGGACGGTCCACGACAACCAGACCCCATGGATCGCCGACCACATCCGCCGCTTTGAGGAGACCGGCGGCTACCCCCGCCCCGGGGTGGCCGACCTGCTCCTGACCACCCGGGGCCGCAAGTCCGGCCTGCTGCGCCGAACGGCGCTGGCGTACGTCCGGGACGAGGACGCGTACGTCCTGACGGCGTCCAACGCGGGCGCGGACCGCCACCCGGCCTGGTACCTGAACCTGCTGGCTACCCCGGAGGTCACCCTCCAGGTCGGCGCGGCCACCTTCCCGGCGACGGCCCGGCCGGCCACGGCGGCCGAGTCAGCCCGCCTGTGGCCGGCTGTCGTGGCCGCGATGCCTTCGTACGCGGCCTACCGCACCGCGACAGCCCGGGAGATCCCGTTGGTCCGGGTCACCCCGGCGGCACGAGCGGGCTGAAGAAAAGCGCAGGCTAGAGGACCTTGCCGGGGTTGAGCAGTCCGAGCGGGTCGAAGACGGCCTTGATGCCGCGCTGCATCTCCATGGCCACCGGCCCGGCCTCCTTGGCGAGCCACTCCTTCTTCAGCACACCCACCCCGTGCTCGCCGGTGATCGTGCCGCCGAGCTCCAGGCCGAGGGCCATGATCTCGTCGAAGGACTCGCGGGCCCGGCGCGCCTCACCGGGGTCGGCCGGGTCGAAGCAGACGACGGGGTGGGTGTTGCCGTCGCCGGCATGGGCGCAGACGGCGATGGTCAGGCCGTACTTGCGCCCGATGGCGGCGGTGCCCTCCAGCATGGCGGCGAGCCTGCCGCGCGGAACGCAGACGTCGTCGATCATCGTGGCGGGCCGCAGCCGCTCCAGCGCGGGCAGGGACAGCCGGCGCGCCTGCAGGAGCAGGTCCGACTCGGCGGCGTCCTCGGCCGGTACGACCTCAGTGGCGCCGGCGGCCGTGCACAGCGCGGCGACGGCGGCCAGGCCGGGCGCGGGGTCGGGGGTGTCGAAGGCGGCGAGGAGGAGGGCTTCCGTCGTCTCGGGAAGGCCCATCCTCGCCATGGAGTTGACCGCCCGCACGGTCGTGCCGTCCATCAACTCCAGGAGCGAGGGCGCGTGTCCCAGCTCCATGATCTGCCGTACCGCCTCGCAGGCCTGCGCGACGGAGGGGAACTCGGCCGCCAGGACCCGCTGTTCGGCCGGGGCGGGCCGGAGCGCCAGGACGGCCCGTACGACCACGCCGAGGCTGCCCTCGGAGCCGACGAACAGGCGGGTGAGATCGTAGCCTGCGACGCCCTTGGCGGTGCGGCGGCCGGTGGTGAGCAGCCGCCCGTCGGCGAGGACGACGTCCAGACCCAGCACGTACTCGGCCGTCACCCCGTACTTGACGCAGCACAGTCCGCCCGAGGCGGTGCCGATGTTGCCGCCGATGGTGCACTGTTCCCAGCTGGAGGGGTCGGGCGGGTAGCACAGGCCGTGTTCGGCGACGGCCCGGGAGAGGGCGGCGTTGACGACGCCCGGCTCGACGACGGCGATCCGCTCGACGGGGTCGATCTCGATGATGCGGTCCATCTTGACGAGCGAGAGCACGATGCAGCCGTCGGTGGCGTTGGCGGCGCCGGAGAGCCCTGTGCGGGCGCCCTGCGGGACCACGGGCAGGCGCAGCGCGGTGGCGGTCCGCATGACGTGCTGCACCTGCTCCGTCGTGCGCGGCAGGACGACGACGGCCGGGCTGCCGGACTCGCAGAAGCTCGCCATGTCGTTGGCGTAGGAGACGGTGACGTCGGGATCGGTGACGACGGCCTCGTCGGGGAGCCCGTCGCGCAGCAGCTTGATCAGTTCGCCCATGGCCTCAGCCTGTCACCGGGCGGGCCAAAAATCAGCCCGTCCGGCGATTGAGGACAACGCCTGCCCGGCAGGGTCAGAGGTTGCCGCGCCTGTCCTGCTCCCGCTCGATGGCCTCGAACAGTGCCTTGAAGTTGCCCTTGCCGAAGCCCATGGAGCCGTGCCGTTCGATCATCTCGAAGAAGACGGTCGGGCGGTCCTGGACCGGCTTGGTGAAGATCTGCAGCAGGTAGCCGTCCTCGTCGCGGTCGGCGAGGATCTTCAGCTCGCGCAGGGTGTCGATGGGCACCCGGGTCTCACCGACCCACTCCCCCAGCGTGTCGTAGTACGAGTCCGGGGTGTCGAGGAACTGCACGCCCGCGGCGCGCATGGCCCGCACCGTCGCGACGATGTCGTTCGTGGCGAGCGCGATGTGCTGGACGCCGGGGCCGTTGTAGAACTCCAGGTACTCGTCGATCTGCGACTTCTTCTTGGCGATGGCCGGCTCGTTGAGCGGGAACTTCACCTTGCGGGTGCCGTCCGCGACGACCTTCGACATGAGCGCGGAGTACTCGGTGGCGATGTCGTCGCCCACGAACTCCTTCATGTTGGTGAAGCCCATGACGTTGTTGTAGAAGGCGACCCACTCGTCCATCTTGCCGAGCTCGACGTTGCCGACGCAGTGGTCGATGGCCTGGAAGCGGCGCTGCCCGGGCTCGACGACCGGGTCGGCGGCGACGAAGCCCGGCAGGTACGGCCCGGTGTAGCCGGAGCGCTCGACGAGGGTGTGGCGGGTCTTGCCGTACGTGGCGATGGCGGCGAGGACGACCGTGCCGTGCTCGTCCTTCAGCTCGTACGGGGCCTCCAGGCCGGTGGCGCCGTGCTCGACGGCATAGGCGTACGCGGCGCGGGCGTCCGGCACCTCGATGGCCAGGTCCACGACGCCGTCGCCGTGCTCGGCGACGTGGTCGGCAAGGAAGCGTCCGTGTTCGGTAACGGGCTTGATCACGGTGGTGAACACGAACCGGGCGCCGCCGGACTCCAGGACGTAGCTGGCGGTCTCACGACTGCCGTTCTCCGGCCCCCGGTACGCGACACGCTTCATGCCGAAGGCGGTGGAGTAGTAGTGCGCGGCCTGCTTGGCGTTGCCGACGGCGAAGACGACCGCGTCCATCCCCTTCACCGGGAAGGGGTCCGCCTGCCGCGCGGTGTGCGGGGTGTGATCCGTGGTCTGTGTCATGGCCGCAGGGTCTCGCCGATCCACAAGGTGCGCAATAGTTTGCCTGTTCACTGGGCATTCTGCACAGTGAAGGCCCGGTGTTACCGAGCGTTCCGTACAGGATGACCACGAGGGGCAGGCCACGGTGATCGATCGTTTGGACGGCAGACTGCTGGAGCTCCTCGCGGAGGAGCCGCGCATAGGCGTCCTGGAGGCCTCGCGCCGCCTGGGCGTAGCACGCGGCACGGTGCAGGCACGGCTGGACCGGCTGCAGTCCCAGGGCGTGATCCGCGGCTTCGGCCCGGACGTGGACCCGGCGGCCCTCGGCTACCCCGTGACCGCGTTCGCGACGCTGGAGATCAAACAGGGCCAGGGCGCAGACGTCCGAACCCACCTGGCAACGGTCCCCGAGGTCCTGGAACTGCACACCACGACGGGCCACGGCGACATGCTCTGCCGCCTGGTCGCCCGCTCGAACGCGGACCTCCAGCGCGTGATCGACAAGGTGGTGTGCTTCGAGGGCATCGTCCGTGCGTCCACGGCGATCGTCATGGAGAACCCGGTACCGCTACGGATCATCCCTCTGGTGAAACAGGCATCAACAGACTGAGGCCGCGCCAGCCCGTCCAGTGCGGGCGAATCCAGCCCGTCCGGCGTTTGAGGACCGGGGGTCCGGGGCGGAGCCCCGACTACCCAGCCCGTCCGGCGTTTGAGGACACGGGGCCCGGGGGCGGAGCCCCGGCTACCCAGCCCGTCCGGCACTTGAGGACACGGGGCCCGGGGCGGAGCCCCGGTTGCGGGAAGGGGCGGGCAGGGGAAAAGCCCCCGCCCAAGCCACCGCAATCAGCAGGCCGGCACATCCCCACCCGAAACCAGAGCCCGCAACGACCCCACCGCATCCTTCAGCTCAACCACCGGCACCAACCGCAACCCCTCCGGCAACTCCGCCTGCGCCTCCGAGCACTCCCCCTTCGGCACAAGAAAGACCGTGGCCCCGTCCCTCCTCGCCGCCTGCGTCTTCAGCGAGACGCCACCGACCGCACCGACCTTCCCGTCGGGCTCGATCGTGCCGGTGCCCGCGATCGTGCGGCCACCGGTCAGGTCGCCACCGCGTCCGTCACCGTCGAGCTTGTCGACGACGCCCAGCGCGAAGAGCAGCCCGGCGCTGGGCCCTCCGACGTCGGCAAGGCTGAGCTCCACCTTGACGTCCTCGGGCGACCGGTGAAGATAGCGCAGGGCGGCCTGGGCGGCGGAGTCCTGCGACTTCTTCATCTCCGCGACGTTGTGCTGCTCGATCTCCTTGTCGGACTGCCCGACGGGGTAGACGGAGCCGTACGGCATCACGGCCCGGTCGGTACGGAACCAGCTGCTGATCACGTTCCGCAGGCTGATGTCCGAGTCCGGGCCGGTGGCCTCGATGGTCGTCATGCGCAACTGTCCACTGGTCCTGCGGCTCTGCGCACCGCTGATGGTGATCACCGGCTTGCTCTTGTGCACGCCGAGAACGTTCGCGGTCGTCGATCCCGGCTGGGCGATGACGAACGGCAGCGGTACGAACGCGGCGACCGCGAAGAGGGCGACGAGGGGCGCGGCACAGACGGCGAGGGTCCGGGTGCGGCGCTTCGTCGCGGACGGCGCGGCCTGAGCGGACTGAGACGGAGCTGGCATGCAGCGAATCTAATTCACGTGCGCGGCGGACGTGGCACGTGGGCGGCTCGGGACGGCCCGTGCGCGCCGCCGCACACCGCTCCGCACGGGCCGGGCCGGGCCGGGCCGGGCCGGGCCGCACCGCAACGGGCCGGGGCACGCTCCGCACGGCCGGACCCGCGCCGCAACGGACCCGCAACGGGTCGGGGCCCAGGGCCCGGTTCCGGGGAAGCGCTCTCCCCGGACCCGGGCCCCGGCCGTCGCGACATCAGGCGCACACCACACGGCGCCGCAGCGCGAACATGGCGCTACCGCAGCGCGTCGGCCACCTCCTTCGCGGCTTCCATGACCCTGTCACCGACCCGCTGCGGCACCGAGTCGGTGAGCATGACCACACCCACGCTCCCCTCTATCCCGGACACCCCGACCAGCGGCGCCGCCGCCCCGCTCGCCCCGGCCTCCAGTTCGCCGTGCGTGAGCGCGTATCCGGGGTTGTCGACCTCGCCCCTGCGGGCGGCGAGGATCGCCCTTCCTGCCGCGCCACGGTCCAGGGGGTGTCGGAACCCGGTGCGGTAGGCCACGTGGTAGTCGGTCCAGGTCGGCTCGACGACGGCGACCGCGAGCGCCTCGGCGCCGTCGACGAGCGTGAGGTGAGCGGTGGCGCCGATGTCCTCGGCCAGCGACCGCAGGGCGGGCAGGGCGGCCTCCCGTACGAGCGGGTGCACCTGCCGCCCGAGCCGTAGCACCCCGAGCCCCACCCGGGCCCGGCCGCCGATGTCCCGGCGGACGAGCGCATGCTGTTCCAGGGTGGCCAGGAGACGGTAGACGACCGTGCGATTGACGCCGAGCTTGGTGGACAGCTCGGTGACGGTCAGACCGTGATCGGTGTCGGCGAGCAATTTGAGGACGCGCAGTCCCCTGTCGAGCGTCTGCGAAGTCTCCGCGGTCACGACGCCCCTCCTCCGATGAGTGGCGGCCCTCGCCGCGGTGGGGGTGCGCCACCGGTCCCGTCCGGCAGCGCGCGAGGAGAGGCCGCCGGCCGTTGACGCATGATCCGGCTGCGCTCCGCGGCGGCGCTGCCACGGGGCGTGTGCGTGACCGGCACGGTAGCGCCGCCGGTCCGCTCAGCGGAAGAGTCTGCCCACAATCCGGGCACCGCCCAGGTGATTTGGGCACGGAGCGGCAACAGAAGGCCGGGGCACGGGGCCCTTGGGTTTACTGGGCCTTTAGTGTGATCGTCATGCAGATTTCCCGAATAGCCACGATCGTGGCCGCCGGTGTCATCGCGCCGACGATCTTTCTGACGGCTCCGGCCGTCGCCGACGACAAGCAGGCCGTGCCGCCGGCCCCGGCCGCCGCCGGCCAGGTAACGGGTACGGAGCAGACGGGTTCCGCGGAGAACGCCAAGGACGAAAACCGCGTAGTCGTGAAGGTGCAGGGCCCACGGCTGACCCTCAAGGCGGGCGACACGACGTGGACGCCGTTCTCGATGTCGTTCGACAACAAGAAGGGGGAGAAGGACGCGACCATCGCGCCGCATGCCATCTACGTCCCGCTCAAGGCCGACGCGGAGAAGACGGCGGACTACGCGCTCGACCTGGAGTACAAGGACCGGAACGGCTCCTGGAAGCCCGTGAAGCTGGAGCCCCAGTACAGCACCAGCAACAAGGAGGGACGTTCCTTCGTCCTCGCCGGTGCCGTCGACCAGTACACGGTGAAGAAGGGCGACGCGCTCACGGTCGAGCTGCGCCTGCGCTTCGGCAAGCAGACCCCGGCCCACAGCGGCGACTTCCGCGTGACGGGCCTGGGCGGCGACGCGACCACCATGGGGAACCAGGCTCTCGATGTCCTGGCAGCGGCGGTCGGCAGCCCGCAGCCGGGCACCGGTGACACCACCAAGGCCTCCCCCTCCGCCTCCGCGACGACGACCGGCTCCCCCAAGCCGTCGCCGTCGGCCTCGGCATCCGCGTCCGCTTCGGCCTCCGCTTCCGCTTCCGCCTCCGCCTCGGCGCGGCCCACCGCGACCGCCACCAGCACCAGCACCAGCACCGGCACCACGTCCGGCTCCTTCGGTACGTCCAGCACGGGCGGCGGCAGCCAGCTGGCCTCGACCGGTTCCGACCCGGCCACCCCGTACATCGCCGCGGGTGGCGCCGCCGCGGTGCTCGCGGGCGCCGGACTCGTCATGGCGACCCGGCGCCGCCGCGTCGGCGCGCAGGACTGACCTGACCCGTACGTACGTGCGAGGGCCCCGGGCGCACCGCGCGCCCGGGGCCCTGCCTCACGTCACTTCATTCGCGTGGCCCACTCGCGCACCTTCTTGATGCGCTCGTTCAGCTGTCCCGCCGTGGCCTCCGCGCTCGGCGGCCCGCCGCAGACGCGGCGCAGCTCGGTGTGGATGACGCCGTGCGGCTTGCCGCTCTGGTGGACGTAGGCGCCGACGAGCGTGTTGAGCTGCTTGCGCAGCTCCAGCATCTCCTTGTGGGTGACCACCGGCCGCCGCTCGGCCGGGAGTTCCAGCAGGTCGGCCTCGGTGTCGGGCCGCTTGCGGCTGTGCGCGATCTGCCGGGCCTGCCGCTTCTGCAGCAGCATCTGCACCTGATCGGGTTCGAGCAGACCGGGGATGCCGAGGTAGTCCTGCTCCTCCTCGCTGCCCGCGTGCGCCTGCATGCCGAATTCGGCGCCGTCGTAGAGGACGCGGTCGAAGACGGCCTCGGACTCCAGGGCCTCGAAGGAGAGCTGGTCGTTCTCGCCGGTGTCCTCGTCCTGCTGCTTCTCCGCCTCGGCGAGTTCCTTCTCGGACTCCGCGTACGGGTCCTCCTCGCCCTCCTTCTTCGGCTTGTCCAGGACGTGGTCCCGCTCGACCTCCATCTCGTTGGCGAAGGTCAGCAGGGTGGGGATCGTGGGCACGAAGACGGACGCGGTCTCGCCGCGCCGGCGCGAGCGTACGAAGCGGCCGACGGCCTGCGCGAAGAACAGCGGCGTGGAGATCGTCGTCGCGTACACGCCGACCGCGAGCCGCGGCACGTCGACGCCCTCGGACACCATGCGGACGGCGACCATCCAGCGGTCGTCGGACTGCGAGAAGTCGTCGATGCGCTGCGAGGCGCCGGAGTCGTCGGAGAGGACGAGCGTGGCGCCCTCGCCGGTGATGTCCCGGATGAGCTTGGCGTAGGCGCGGGCCGACTCCTGGTCGGAGGCGATCACGAGGGCGCCCGCGTCGGGGATGGACTTGCGCACCTCGGACAGCCGCTTGTCGGCGGCGCGCAGCACGTTCGGCATCCAGTCGCCGCGCGGGTCCAGGGCGGTGCGCCACGCCTGCGAGACGGCGTCCTTGGTCATGGGCTCGCCGAGCCGGGCCTCCAGCTCGTCGCCCGCCTTGGTGCGCCAGCGCATGTTGCCGCTGTAGGAGAGGAAGATGACCGGCCGCACGACGCCGTCGGCGAGGGCGTTGCCGTAGCCGTAGGTGTAGTCGGCGGACGAGCGGCGGATGCCGTCGTTGCCCTCTTCGTAGGCGACGAAGGGGATGGGGTTGGTGTCGGAGCGGAACGGCGTGCCGGTCAGGGCGAGCCGGCGGGTGGCCGGCTCGAACGCCTCCAGGCAGGCCTCGCCCCAGGACTTCGAGTCACCGGCGTGGTGGATCTCGTCGAGGATGACGAGCGTCTTGCGTTGCTCGCAGCGGTTGCGGTGCAGCATGGGCCGTACGCCCACGCCGGCGTAGGTGACGGCGACGCCGTGGTACTCGCGGCCCAGCGGCCCGGCGCTGTACTCGGGGTCGAGCTTGATGCCTATCCGGGCCGCGGCCTCCGACCACTGCTTCTTCAGGTGCTCGGTGGGTGCGACCACGGTGATCTGCTGGACGACGTGGTGGTGCAGCAGCCACGAGGCGAGGGTGAGGGCGAAGGTGGTCTTTCCGGCCCCCGGGGTGGCCACGGCGAGGAAGTCGCGCGGCTGGGTCTGTACGTACCTCCCCATCGCGCCCTCCTGCCAGGCGCGCAGCTTGTTGGCGGTACCCCAAGGGGCCCGGCCGGGGAAGGCGGGCGAGAGATGGTGATTGGCGGTGGTGGTAGTCACGGTCTCCGTCGGCTGGCTCGGCGATCGGCAACCGCGTCAGCCTACCTGCGCGAGCCTTCACGCTTTGGTGGTACGCCCCGCCCTCACCCAAGGGTGGGACGGAGGTCACACGCCGACCGTCCTTGGTCCCCAACCGCCGGTACCCACCCAGCCCGTCTGGGGGCACCTCCCAGCGGTAGCTGGGGGAGCTTGAGGACCGGGGGCCGGGGGCGGAGCCCTGGCCCCCAGCCCGTCTGGGGGCACCTCCCAGCGGTAGCTGGGGGAGCTTGAGGACCGGGGGTCCGGGGGCGGAGGCCCCGAAGACGGCCACCACCCAGCCCGTCCGGGGGCACCTCCCAGCGGTAGCTGGGGGAGCTTGAGAACCCGGGGCCCGGGGCGGAGCCCTGGTTACGGGAAGGGGCGGGTAGGGGAAGAACCACAGCCACCGCCCCACGCACCGTCACCCCCGCGGCCGCAACCGCGTAGCCACGTACGCCCCCACCCCCGCACATCCCGCCGCCAGCGCGAAGACTGCGGCGAAGGCGCCCGGAGGCGCAGCCTCCCCGCCCTCCCCGCCGGCAGGCGAGGCGCCCCCGAACAGGACAAACAACACACCCGCCACCCCCACCAGCACCACACTCCCCAACGCATCCGACACCTGCAGCGAAGCGGAATTGGCCCCCTCCTCCCCCGCCCGCGACAGCCGGAGCAGCAGCACCGCCCCGCTGGAGATCGTCAGCCCCATCCCGTAGCCGCCGATGACCCACGCCACGCCCACGACCCACACCGGCACCGCGCCGATCAGAACGGCCGGCGCCATGGCCACGGCCAGTGCCAGCAGGCCCATGCCGAGGCTCATCATCCGCTCGCGGTACGGCTCCGTGCGGGAGCGGCTCTGCGTGTACGAGCCGAGGGCCCAGGTCAGTCCGCCGCCGGTGAGCGACAGCCCGGCAAGGGTGGCCGACAGCCCGCGTTCGGTCACCAGCATCAGCGGTACGAAGCTCTCGGCGGCCAGGAACGACCCCTGGGCGAGGCCGCGCAGCAGCACGACGGCCGGCAACCCGCGCCCGGCCAGAAAGGTGCGGGCGGGCAGGAGCCGCCGCACGCACGGTACGAGCAGGGCGAGCCCGGCCACCGCGGGCAGTGCCGAAAGGGGGCGCAGGTCCTGCCCGGCGTACTGCAGCAGCCCGGCTCCCGCGGCGACGCCGAGCGCGAGAAGGATCCGGCGCCGGTCCATTGCCACCGTCCGGTCACCGGGCGGGAGCCCGCGCAGGGCGGGCAGCATGACGGCGAGCGGCAGCAGGATCAGTACCGGGATGGCCAGGAACACCCAGCGCCACCCGATCCGCTCGGTCACCGCGCCGGCCACCAGCGGGCCCACGATGACCGGCACGACCCAGGCGGCGGAGAACGAGGCCATCACCGCCGGACGCAAGCGCTCCGGGTAGGCCCGTCCCACCACGACGTACAGCGCGACGATCACCAGCCCGGCACCGATGCCCTGCACGCCGCGCGCGGCGACGAACATCCACATCTGCTGCGCCGAGCCGGCGCCCACCAGGCCGGCCCCGAAGGCGGCGATGCCGGCGAAGAGCGGTGCGAGCGGCCCTGCCCGGTCGCACCACTCCCCCGACAGGGCCATCGCGAACAGGCTCGTGGTGAAGAAGGCGGAGAAGGAAAACGCGTACAGCTCGATGCCGTCGAGGGCCCGGGCGGCCACCGGCATCGCGGTGTTGACCGCGCTCGCCTCGAAGGCGATGAGCGAGACGACGGAGATGATGCCGAGGGTGAGTGCCCGGTAGCGGCGTCCGAGAACGCCCTCTCCCCGCTCTCGCTCTGGCTCTGGCTCTCGCTTGGCCAGGGATATGGGCAGGTCAGTGCTGGTGTCGGCCATGGCAGCCAGCCTAGGAGCGCGAGGCCCGGCCGTCTCGTGCCGGACGAACGGAGTGCGCTGGTCCATCCGTCCTAGGGCTTCGGTCCCCTCCACCGCCGGCGGTACGGCGCGTACGCCGCGTACACCCACCGGACGCAGGCAAGGCATGGCCGAGCGCGACAGCAGACCGGGGACGAGGCCCACTCCTCCTCCTCCTCGTGAACCCGACGGGGCCCGCTGAACCCGGCGGGGCCCGGCACGCAGCCGGGCCCCGTCCCCTCCTGGGTTCCCCCCGTACTGGGTGGAGGTCAGGTGGTGAGCAGTACGCCGCCGTAGGAGGCCCCGGCGATGACCACCCACGAGCACAGCCCGAGCGCCGCGACCCGCCCGCCGGTGCGGGTCAGGGTCGGCAGGTGCACCGCGCTGCCGAGGCCGAAGAGGGCGGCGGCGAGCAGCAGTTCCTGTGCGTGCTGGGCCGCGTCGAGCCCACCGTCCGGCACCCAGCCGGTGGTACGTACGGCCACCATGGCGAGGAAGCCGGCCACGAAGAGCGGCACGAGCGGAGGCCGCTTGCCGCCCGCCTTCCCGGCAGCGGCAGCGGCCCCGGCACGGGCAGCGGCACCGGTCCCGGCAGCGGCACCGACACGGGCACCGACACGGGCCTCGGTCCCCGCCCCGGCCCCGGCCTCTCTCTCGGCAGCGGCACCGGCACCGGCTCCGGCACGAGCCTCGCTCTCGGCACCCGCAGCGGCCCCGACCTCGTGCCCGGCAACGGCCCCAGCAACGACCCTGGCCCCGGCCCTCGCACCCGCACCCGCACCCGCACCCGCACCCGCACCCGCGTACCGGCGGCGGCTGCGCACGGACACCGCAACCGCCGCGACCAGCGGCGCGAGCAGCGCCACCCGCATCAGCTTGACCAGCACCGCGTCACCGAGCGCCGCCGGCCCGGCGGTCTGCGCGGTGGCCACGACCTGGCCGACGTCGTGCACACTCGCCCCCACCCAGCGGCCGAACTGCGCGTCGTCCAGGCCGAACGGGTGGTGGAGCAGCGGCAGGACCGCGATGGCGAGCGTGCCGCACAGCGTGACCAGCGCCACGGATGTCGCCACGTCCTCCTCGTCGCTGCCCGACACCTCGCTGACCGCGCCTATCGCGGAGGCGCCGCATATGGAGTAGCCGGTGGCGATCAGCAGCGGCTGGTCTCCGCGCAGCCCGAGCCTGCGGCCGAGCCACAGCGTTCCGAAGAAGGTGGCGGCGACCACCGCCACCACCATCGCGACCGTGGCCCAGCCCAGCCCGAGCACGTCGTCCAGGCTGAGCTTGAGCCCGAGCAGCACGATGCCGACCCGCATGAGCCGCTTGCCGGCCAGCGTCAGCCCGGGTTTGCCGATGCCGCGCACCCGTGCGCGTACGCCCGGCAGGTGCGCGGCGGCGATGCCGAGGACGACGGCCGCGGTGAGCATGGGCACGGCGGGTGCGAGCCGGTGCACCGACCAGGCGAGGCCGACGCCGGCGACGGCCATCGCGAGCCCGGGGAGCTTGCCGCCCCCGGCCCGCGCCTCAGGCTTCGGCGCCGACCCGGGAGCGGTCGGCGCACCCACCCCCGTACCCGTACCCGTACTCGTACTCGTACTCGTACTCGTCTGGGAGCTGACGATCGCCATCAGATTTCGTCGGCGGGCAGGTCGTAGACGCGTCGGACGCTGGAGCCGAGGCGGACGACGTCGGCGCCGTAGACGTGAATCGAAATGGCCACGGAGGAGCAGCCGTTGCTCACCCGGTGGATGTCGCCGGGCGGTGTGAAGCTGCAGACGTCGCCCTGCTGGTTGGCCACGTCCTCGGACGCGACCAGACGGGCGGTCATGCCCTCGGGGACGAGCCGGTAGCGGCGTTCGCTCTCGGTGCCCTGGTGGACGCCGGTGACGCCCCAGGAGACGTGGTCGTGGATGGAGGTCTGCTGTCCGGGCAGCCAGACGAGGGCGACGACGGAGAAGCTGCCGTCCTGTTCGGCGTGCAGCACGTGCTGGCGGTAGCGGTCGGGGTGGCCCTCGCGCTGTTCGTCGGTGAGCAGGTCCGGGGCGCCGAGGTGGGCCGCGAGCCGCTCTCCGACGAGGTATGCCGTCGTGTCGGGCGGCAGGCCGCGGCCTACGACCTCCCGGACGTCGCCGACGAACTGGTCGAGGCGCGCGGTCGTCGGGGGTGCGGTAGGTGTGGTCATACGTGCAGAGTCGGGCCACCCCATCCATCACGTCCAACGACAGTTTCTTGCCGGGGCGCGAACGTACGCTTATGGATGGGCCCCGGCGGAGCCCAGCACCGGCCCGGAGCTCAGCACCCGACGCGGCGCGCGGCGACGGCCTTCAGTTCGTCCAGTACGAGCGCGGTGGCCGGAATCCGCAGGTGCTCGCGCAGGACGTAGGCGGAGACCTGGCGGCGGCAGGCGGGGTCCAGCGCCCGGCCGGTGATTTTGTCGTGCCGGAGGAAGGACAGGATCAGCCCCGGCATCATCGCCACGCCGAGCCCTTCGGCGACGAGCGACTGCACGACGAGGTTGTCGTCCGTTGTGAACGCGATGTCGGGCGCGAAGCCCTGCTCGGCGCACTCGTGAAGGAAATTGGTGCGGCAGCGCAGACAACCCGCGATCCACCGCTCCTCCGCCAGGTCGGCCAGCGTGACGGCACGGCGGCGGGCGAGCGGGTGCCCCACCGGCAACAGGACGATCAGCTGGTCCTCGAACAGCGGTATCTCGACCAGCTCGTCCGGGACCTGTTCGTGCAGGCCGGGATAGGTGAAGGCCAGCGTGATGTCGCACTCGCCGCGCACCAGCCGGCGCAGGGAATCCGGCGGCTCCCCTTCCTGCAGCTCGACCCTTACGCCCGGGTGGTCGGCGGCGAGGCGGGCCAGCGCCTCGGGGATGAGCGTGGCTCCCGCACTGGGGAACGCGCAAACCCGCACCCGCCCCGCACGCAGCCTGGTCAGCGAGCTCATTTGCCGCTGCGCAGCGGTGAGGCTGTCGAGGATGACCTCCGCGTGCCGCGCGAGCGCCTCGCCCGCCTCGGTCAGCCGCATGCGCCGCCCCACGCGCGTGAACAGCGGGGTGCCCACCGAGCGTTCCAGCGCCTTCATCTGCTGGGTGATCGCGGGCTGCGTGTAGCCGAGCGCGCGGGCGGCGGCCGAGTACGAACCCGCGGCGACGACCGCGTGGAAGGTCTTGATATGCCGGGAGTCGAACACGCCGGAATCATAAGCGGAATTTGGGTTCGGGGTCGGTCCCGGCTGGGTTGCTTCTGGATCAGCTCGGATATCCGGCATGGTGACCTTATGCCGCACTACGCCTCATACGACGCAGCCGAATTGCGCTACCAGGTCCTGGGGGAAGGCAGCGCTCCGCCCCTCGTCCGCCCCTCGTCCGTCTCGCGGGAGGCCCGGGCCGGGACGCCGCGCCGCGTACCTGGGAGACCTGGCCGGCCTGGACGCCCACCGCAGGCTCGTCGTCCCCGACAGTCAACGGTGCACGAGCCGGACGTGTTCCGCCCGCTGGTGGAGAGCTTCCTCGCTTCATGAACGACACATGTCGGTCATATGGCAGGGCCCGGCAACCCATTGAAGCCGAGTCGGCCCGGCCTTATGGTCGTGCTCGTTGACATGGCCGTGTGCCCGAGTGGTTGAGGGGCTCGCCTGCAAAGCGAGTTACGCGGGTTCGATTCCCGCCACGGCCTCCATGAGTGCCGGGCTGCCGGGGTACCGGGCTGCCGGACTACCGGGCTGCCGGGCTGCCGGGCTACCGGACTGCCGGACTGCCGGGCTGTCGGACTGCCGGGCGTCAGAGCAACCCGAGGTCGCGCAGCTCCTTGTGCAGTTCGGAGCGGGGGTGGTCGGCGTCGGCGGCACGGCCCTTCGGGGCGGCCTGTGCGACCGCCTTCGAGGGGTCCCCCGGCCGCCGGTCGCGGAAGACCCAGGCGCCGACGACACCGCCGACGAGCCCACCGAGGTGGGCGAGCCAGCTGATGCCGGGCGTGCCGGGTACGGCCAGGGTCAGGGTGTAGGCGTACGAGGCCCCCATGACCACACCCACGAGGCTGTCGATGAGATGCCGGTCGAAGAACCCGCGGACCACGACGTACCCGAAGTACCCGAAGACCAGCCCGCTGGCCCCGACCGTCCCCACGCCGTCGCGCTCGAAGAACCAGATCGCGAGCCCGCTGGCCACGGCGACCAGCGCCGTCAGCCCGAGGAAGCGGGCGACTCCGCGGTACGCGGCGAGGAAGCCGAAGACGAAGAGCGGCCCGGAGTTGCTCTCGATGTGCGCCCAGCTCAGGTGCAGGAAGGGTGCCGTGAGGATCTCGGGCAGCCGTCCGATGTCGCCTGCGACCACGGCGTAGTCGCGGACGAGCCGCAGGTCGCTCCCCCAGTTGGCCAGCTGCAGGGCCCAGATGACCGCCAGGAAGCCGAACATCACGAAGAACGCCTTACGCGCTTCGGCGATCATCGCTTCCGCGTCGACCGCCGCCACTCTCTTGCTCAACCCACTCATCCCGATCCGCCGCGACAGGGCCTTCCGGGGCCCCTTTATGCGTACCTTACGTAGGGCGAACATGGGTACGGCTACTCAGGTCGGTTTGAGTGAGCGGGCGCTCCCGGGGAGCCCCCGCCGGCGTGTGTGATCACTGCATGAAGACGAAGCCACGGCCGGACCACCTCCCCGACCTCATGCCGAAGCAGCCCAATGGCGTCGGTGCGGCGGCGCTGGCGCTGGGCGTGCTGGCCGTCGCGGCGACCGGCACGTACGTGGGCATCCTCTTCGCCGTCCCCATCGGCCTGGTCGCCACGGTCTGCGGCTTCGTGGGGCGCGCGAAGGTGAAGCGCGGCGAAGCGACCTCGAGCACCGCGGCGGTCGCCGGGCTCGCGCTGGGAGCGACCACGGCGCTCGTCTCACTCGGCCTGATCGTGTGGTTCTGCGTCTCGCTGTCCGCCGCCTACGACCGCCCCGAGGACCTGGTCTCCGGGGGCGGCAAGTACGAGACTCCCCTGCACCCGGACGGAACGGCCCGCTACCGGGACGGCGTGAAGGTGACGGTGGGCAAGGCCCACCGCGTCCCGAACCTCCCCGGCGACGTCGCCCTGGCGAAGGGCGAGCTGACCTACGAATTCACGGTGACGTACGTCAACGACCAGGACAAGGCCCTCGAACTCGCCTGGAACGGCATCCGCTCCGAGAAGAAGATCCTCCCGGGCGGCATGACGCCCTTTGGCCCCATAAGCCCTACGGAGGACCGCAAGAACCCCTGGTTCCCGGACAGGCTCGCACCTCACCAGAAGGTGAAGGTGAAGATGCACGTCAACGTCCCCCCGGGCTCGACCGGCCTGGACTTCACGGCCTCCCCGACGGACTACCGGGACGACGCCCACTGGCTGCTCCCGCTCCGCTAGCCGCCCACCATCCCTGAAGGACGTTTCTCATGCACACCACGCTTGCGCCGAACCCGCGGAACAACCGCCTCATGACGGCCCTGGCGGCCACTCTGTGGGTGGTCACGGCCCACGCGGTCGGCCTGTGCCTGATGGTGGTCATGATGATCGCCGTATGGGGCGCTGCGGCGGAACATCCGGCGGAGACAGGCGACTTCCTGCTGCAGGTGGCGGGAGTCCTGGTCCTGGGCGGAGCAGTCCTGACAGCGGTCTGGCACGCCCTGAAGCTCCTCCGCCTGGCCCCGGCCACCCGCGCGGCCCTCGTGGGAGCCCTGGCCTGCCCGGGCCCGGTGGGCCTGGCGCTGTACGTCTACCTGGGGCACTGAGCGCACGCACGGCGGCCGCCACGTACCGGGCCGCAGCCCGGTCCGCCACGGCCCTCTCCCGGGCGGACGGCACGACGACGCAGGGCAAGCCGGGCGGGCGCACACCGCCGTAGTGACTGAACCGCCGCACCCCACACCCCAGGCACCGGGCTTCGCCCGCCCCGCCCTGAGCCCAACCCGCACGATGCGAGCACCGCTCAGAGCCCGGCATAACGCCTCCCGGCCTCGCGCGGCACCACAACCCACAACCTGCTCCCACTCAAGGGCTTCTCCGCAGCGGCCAGCCCCACAACGCCGCCACACTGCCCCACAACGGCCTCCAGAGCGGCCAACGCCCGTCGCCGGTACGCCCGACAGGCACTACCGGCACCGCCGCCCTCCGCATGCTCCGGATGCTCGTCGAACACGGTCACACGCAACACCCCGAACCGCCACCGCACGGCAAGACTGACATCCCGCCCGGGCGTGAACACCACGGCATTGCCCAGCAGTTCCGAGGCAGCCAGCACCCCGATGTCCACCATGTCACCCAGCCCATGCTCGGCCAGCACCCTCCTGACCACGCTCCGGGCCATGCCCAGGCAGTACGCGCCACCGGGCAACCCGAAGGAGTAACTGAGGTTGTTGCGACTGGGGGCGGATGGCGTCGCGAAACGCGGCGAACCAGCCGCCGGACACACTTCGTTGTTGCTCATGCGCAGACTCCAAGCACGTCTACCGAGTGGGGAGTTCTCGCACGCGGACAGCAACCGGTGGCCTGCCTCCCTGGATGCGGACACACCCCACCCAGGGAGGCAGGCATGCCCACGCGGTGCACTTCCGGCGCCACGGCGTGTGAGCTAAGCGGTACCGACGGTAGGGGCATTCGAGGGTCCAGACAACCTTGTCTGGAAAGACAACCCTGTCGGTGGACCAGCGGCGTGCCGCACGGCATGCTTCACGTAGATCGCAGGGAGGGCACATGCCGTCGAGGAGCCATCCGACCCAGCGGCAGCGCCGCCTGGGAGCCGAACTACGAAAGCTGCGCGAAGCTGCGGGCATGACCGCAGAAGAAGCTGGCGCAGTGGTCAACATCAAGGCGTACCAGGTCAGCCACCTGGAGGCCGGACGGGTCGGCATCACGCCCAACCGGCTGCGGACTTTGACCTGTAACTACGGCTGCACTGACGAGGGCCTCGTAGAAGCATTGGTCACGATGGCCGACGAACGCGACAAGAGCTGGTGGGAGGCCTACCGCGGATCACTGCCACCCGGGTACCTCGACCTCGCCGAACTCGAACACAATTCCCGCAGGATGCAGACGTGTTCCAGCGTGCACATCCCGGGGCTGCTCCAGACAGCGGATCACGCACGCGTCATCTTCGAGGAGGCGGTGTCACCCTTGCCCGCCGATGAACTGAACCTCCGAATCGAGCACCGGATGCGCAGGCAGTCGGTACTCGACGTCAAGAACCCTCCGCACTTCGCTGCAATCATCCACGAAGCTGCCCTACGCATGCAGTTCGGCGGCCGCAAGGTCGCACGCGCGCAGCTGACGCACCTGCTGGCGGCAAGCGAGCGCGAGCACATCGAGATCCAGTCCATCCCCTTCACGGCGGGCAGCTTCCCCGGCGCCGGTCAGACGGTCTTCTATGCCTATGGGGCGGTACCGCAACTCGACACGGTGCAGCTGGACGCCGCGCACACCACCGTTTTCCTCAGCGCAGATCTCCAGCTTGAGAACTACCGCGGTCTCTTGGAGCGCACAGTGGCCAAATGCCTCTCAGCCGCACAGACCCGCGACCTCATTCACGGCATCACGAAGGAACTCTGAAGGGAAGCAGATGTCCGAGATCAAGTGGCAGGAGCCGATGTGCGCTGGCGGGGGCAACGCCTGCCTCCAGATCGGCCACGCCCCGGACGGCACCCCCATACTCCGAGAAACAGCCCGTCCTACCGAACTGATCCGCACCACCTCCCAAGGCCTCCGCAACCTGATCGAAGCCGCCAAAAGAGGCGAGCTGGACCACCTGCTCTGAACGCGCCGTCACTCGCCCGGCCCTCCACCCCTCGCAGCCGGCCGCAGCCACGGCTAGCTTCGAAAGAGTCGCTCAGCAACCGCTAACCGCTGCCTGCCGCTCAAGGAGGAGGCTCCATGGCCGGTCTCGTACGCAAGAGCTTCGACTCACCGGAGGAAGTCCGCCCCTTCGAGGAAGGCAAGGGACGCCTGGAACTGGTGAATGTGGACGCAGGCCCGGTGGGCCGGGCGACGTTCGAGCCGGGCTGGCAGTGGTCGAAGCACATCAAGCCGATTGCGGGAACGGACAGCTGCGAGGCCTCCCACGCGGGCTACGTCATCTCGGGCCGCATGAAGGTCGTGATGAACGACGGCGAAGAAGCGGAGTTCGGCCCGGGCGACTACATGATCTGCCCACCCGGCCACGACGCCTGGGTACTCGGCAACGACCCGTGCGTCTTCATCGACTGGCAAGGCTTCGCCGACTACGCCAAGCGCTAGGCGTCCCTGAAAGACCAGCTCACATCGTCATCGAGCACGTCCACCTCGCTCAAGGCAGCTCTAGGGAGCAAGACGACCTCCTTCGCCCTGGCTCCGCCCGCTCCCAAGGAAGCATGAGCTTGGGCGCCCCGACTCGGCGTGCGTCAGTCGTATCGGATGAAACCAGGGACAGCTGGGACCGCAGCTGGATCATCGATCGACCACGTCGGGAAACCGTCTGGAGCCCGCACTCGGGAAACCGAAATGCCGCGCAGGCGCGCGCCGCACAAGAACAGCGCGTACCCGGTGCGGCTGTTGGCATCGACGATGTATCGAACCTCAAGCCGGTACTGGCCGCAGCCTGGGCATGGCCCGCTGCTTGCTTCACACGACCGTCGGCAATGAGGGCCAGCGCCTTCAACCAAGCCACTCGATCAGCCATTAGCCCAATCTCCCGTGGTAGTCGGTCGCGCGCTCCCAATCCGCTCCTTGCTCCTGCGCCGCCGCGGGGTGCTGACGGCCACTGACAGCGGCCACCCACGCCAAGGATCAGGCTTTTTCGGACGCGTCATCGGGACCATATTTCTGGATCTCCACATCAGCCGCATGCCTGTAAGGTGCATGCCAGACATCTGCACCACGCCCGCTCGGCGCGGAACAGACAGAGGCCCAAGCGCTAAGGGGGGACTGCATGAGTGACGGGAACTCTGCAGAACAGCGGCTGCAGCCGGCTCAGGCGAATGCCGGCGGAGTGGGCGGTGGCCAGGGGACACTGGCGAGCTCGGCGAGCGACAAACAGCGTGTCGCGACGTTCATGGAGCAGCATCTGCTGCCAAACACGCAGGCCGCCGGCCGCATAGGCGAAAGCGGCGGGACGGTGCACCCGCCCATGGCCAGCCCGGGGGCGCGGTCGAGTCTACTGAAGCCGGACACCGGTTTGAATGGATTGTCCGCTTGGGCTGCGAACAAAGGGATGTCGGAGGCGATGAGCGTCTGGCAGATGCAGGCGGGCTGGCTGATGGGCCGGCTGAACCAGGAGCTGAACGCGCTGCGCAGCACGAAGACCCTCCTCCAGGGCCAGGACATCGCCATTGGGGCTCAATTCGGCTCGGCGAGCATTGCGCCACAGGAGCCGTTTCGCAGCCGCATAAACGAGTGGTGACCGGGGGTCGACCGTGGCATTGAGCTACCAGGACGTGATGACCGCCGATCTGTCGCCGCTGCTGAACGCGTCCGAGCTGTGGCAGAAGATGGGCAAGCGCTTCGGCGAGCTGAAAGAGGATTACGAAAAGCACGTCCAGCGCGCGCTGGCAAACGGCAAATGGCAGGGCGAGGCCTTCACCGCGCATCAGAACAGCTCCGCGGCCACGGCCTCTGAATACGCCGCAGCCAAGACGGAGGCGCTGGCCGTCGCCAGCCTCCTGAAGCAGGCGCACACCGAGCTCACCCGGCTACAGAAAGCAGTGAAGGACCTGGTCGCCGACGCCGAGGCGAAGGACTACAAGGTCGACGGCTCGGGCAAGGCCACGTACGTCGGTTTCAGCAAGCTCTCCGCACAGGTGCAGAACGCCCTCCACCACGACCCGGACTACCCAAAGCTGGTGGCCCAGGCCCAGCAGGCGGCCCAGGAATGGACGGACGGAATCGCCAAGGCGGTACGAGCCGTGGACGAGGCCGACCAAGGGGTTCAGCAGGCGTTGAGCAGTGCGGTGGCCTTCGGCAACGGCTTCAACGCGCACGCCGAGGGCGACTTGGCTAAGGCTGCGGCGCCGTGGTCCCCCTCCGACTCCCGTACACGAGTCGACAGCAAGGTCAAGGTGACCGGGCCCGATGCCGGCTTCACCGTTACCAGCGACCCCAAGTACGGCAAGGAGGGCTCGGTCAAGGCATA
Organism: Streptomyces sp. NPDC026206; assembly: GCF_040638465.1. NCBI lineage: Bacteria > Bacillati > Actinomycetota > Actinomycetes > Kitasatosporales > Streptomycetaceae > Streptomyces > Streptomyces sp. NPDC026206. Next base: position 90,343 of record NZ_JBEZYL010000005.1, on the reverse strand, counting down.
TGCCGACCTCTACCACGTAACCGCGGAAGTGTCGGAATCCCACGGCCCAATGAAGCTCTCCGGGATCGTCGACGCCTACGAGGGGGCCAGAGCCACCGCTAACTACGGTTTCAATCAAAAGGGCGTCGTCGGCAAGGCCGAGGTGTCGGTAGGGAATCGGGCGATGGTCGAAGGCCGGGCCGCGTTGGGGCAAGTCGGCGGTTACGCGCGGGCCGAAGGGTTCTCCGGTGCCGAGGCCGGGCTCGGTGCCAAGGCGACCAAGGAGGAAGTCACTTTCAGCGCGAAGGGGTTCGCCGGCCAGAAGGGCGGCGTCGCCGGGGGTGTGGAGGTCGGCGGAATCGGCATCGGCGCGACGGCCGAGGGTTGGGCCGGCCCCGGCGCGGAGGCTTGGTGGGGCTATAAGAAGGACAAAGAGACCGGAGTGTGGGAGATCGGCGCCGATGCAGGCGCTTCCCCCGTCTTGGGCGGCGCCGTGGGATTCGAGATCACCGTCGATCCGAAAAAGTTCAAGAAAGCCGTCGGCGATGTGGCCGATGCTGTGGGCGATACCGTCGACACGGTGAGCGATGCCGCCGACTCTGTCAAGGACACCATAAGTAGCTGGTTCTAACGTACTTCCCCGTGGAAGGGAGGGCCCGAGATGGCCACGAGGCTTCTGATACCGATCCAATTCCGCCTGCCCGAGGGCTGGCTCCCGGCTGATCCAAAGGGAGATGAAACCCTGGGTGTGGCCTTTGCCGCAGTGCATCCACAGCCGGACGCCGGGTTCACCGCCAACATCACCGTCGACGGCGAATACCGGCCGGATGCGGCGACACTCGCCGAGCTCGCCGACGAGTCGGTGGAGCGCCTGCGCGAGGTTGCCGAGTCGGTGGTGGTGGCTCACCGCCGCGAGGTCGGCTCCCCGGACATGCCCGCCCTGACCCAGCGAGTGACCTTCTCGGCCGTCGCCGACGACACGCGCCGCGACCTCGTCCAGTCCCAGGTGTACCTGTCCATGCCGGACATCGAGGAACCGCACAAGCGGGCGGTGATCCGGCTGGCTCTGACCGCCACGGCGGCCCAGCACGACACCGTTCTCGCAGACTTCCAGGACTTTGTGCGCACGGTGCACCCGCAAACCGAGGTGGGGGTCTAGCGGTGGGCAGCCTTCGAAACAAGATCGACCACTTCCGGGGCATGATGAGCAATACCAAGTACCCCGACAGCGGTGTCACACCCCTTTCCGCAGCGGAGGTCCGGGACGCACTGCTCGTGATCAACAGCCCTGACGTGCCAATCAGTGTGCGCGGCTCCTTCCGGTCGGATGCAGCCCTCCTGCTGGCCGAGTGGCGAGTCTGGGAACCCGCCTGGGGCTCCTCCCGCTCCAGTAAGCAGCTTGAGCGGAAATTCCATGTCTGGATGCGCCTGGACCCTATGAGGCACGAGGTGCAGAGCATCGACGAGCAGTGGAAGGTGACGTGGGTCGGGGACCCGCCCAAGTTTGCAGTGTCGCGCGAGCACGGCCGTGGGCAAATCTTCGAGGTTTCCTGGCGAGGGAGGTACGAGCGGGGGCCCGACGGCCGCCGACGCAAGGTCGAGACGTTCCGCTTCGACACGCGTCTTATGAAGAACCCCCTGCGGGACGCGGTCCTCGCCGCCGGATGGACCTGGCGGGGAGTGGGGAAGAACGAGTGGTGACCACGATGCGCCCGGGCACTGGGGTGGAGGTCTGGCGATGAGCCGCCTTCGGGACAAATGGCTCGGCACCCAGTACCCCGACAGCCATGTCGTACCGCTTTCCGCCGCGGAGGTCCGGGACGCGCTCCTCGCGATCAGCGGTCCGCACTTGCCGTACCAGTGCGCAGCGCAGCTACTGCGTAGCAGGCCAACCTGGCGGCGGACTGGTGGATCGAACGCTCCACCTTCGGTGAGCAGGAGAGCCAGAACTCGAGATCCGGATGCGCCTGGACCGTCACTGCACGAGGTGCGGTTTCTCCAGGAACGATGGGTTACTACCAGGAGCAGTCTGTCCGTGTAGAGAGGGTACGGCCGTAGCCCGGGATTCACGGTGCAGTAGACGTACGAGCGAGGACCGGCGGCCGCTGGCACAGGTAAGACTTTGACACGCGGGATATGAGAAACGCCCTGCGGAACCTGGCCCTGAGCTCGGGATGGACCTTCCGTGGAACTACGGCTGCACAGACAGCGACCTGATCGACGCGCTGGCATCCATCGCCCGGGAACGCAACAACCAGTGGGGGGGAGTCGTACCGAGGCTTACTTCCGCCCACCTTCATGGACGTGCCCGAGCTGGAGCACCACGCCATCGCCATGCGGATATTCGTCATGGTGCACGTCCCAGGCCTGCTTCAGACCGCCGAACACGCACGCGCGGTCTTCGAGGCCTCGCACCTCTCCTTCCCCTCGGACGAGATCGAGCCACGAGTCCCCCACCGCATGCGGCGCCAAGAGATCCTCACGCTCCGCAGAAACCCGCCGCAGTACACCGCAATCATTCACGAGGCCGCACTGCACACCCAGTTCGGCGGATCAAAGGTCACCCGGGACCAGCTCAACCACCTACTCGCCATGAGCGAGCGGGACCATGTCACCACCCGCGTCATCCCCTTCGAGGCCCGCGGATTCGCGAGTACGGGCCAACCGATGTTCTACGCCCACGGCCCTGTCGCCGGCCTCGACACCGTCCAACTGGACAGCTTCCACGTTCCGTCTTCTTGGACGCCGAAACGCAACTCAGCAACTACCACCGCTTGCTCGACGCCATGGAGGCCGACAGCCTCTCCCCGAGCAAGTCACTTGATCTCATCCATTCCATTGCCCAACAACTCTGAGAGGGCGAACCATGTCCCAGATCCAGTGGCAGACCCCCCTCTGCGGCGGCGACGGCGGCAACGCCTGTCTACAGATCGGACACACCCCGGACGGCACCCCCATACTCCGCGAGACAGCCCACCCCGACGAACTGATAACCACGACCCGCGAAGGCCTCCATAATCTGATCGCGGCGGCAAAGCGCGGCGAGCTCGATCACTTCATCTGAAATGCTCCGAAAGGCGGGGCCGACCCCCAGCTCAAGCACAATGAACCTTTTCGTGCAGGCGGATACACCTCTCATCCGCACAGACCAAATACCAGCGGGCTCAGCCGAGGCGCCTCTCCGCGTCATAGCTGGTACGGGTAGAGCTCCAAGCCTGAGACAGTAAACGTCAGGCAATCACCAGGCGCTACCTTCGGTGCGCCTTCCGACATCTCAACCAGCAGGACGTCGGACTTGAGCCTCAGCACGAGAACCGAGTCATCATCGACTCTTTCCACTACCCCAGTGACGGAGGCCTTAGTCGAACCCGCCTCCTCGACTCCCACAATCCTCTCCTCCGGTGACGACCTCAGACTCCACGACTGCACGGCATCCGGGATCTCAAGCTCGACAGCATATGTCCCCGGCCTCGGCTCTTGAGTCCCACGCCATACGGCTGCGGAGCTTCCAGCAGGAGACTCGAAGTAGACGACATTATTTTCCGCATCCAGGATTTCAACAACTTCGACGTCCATCACTTCAACCCCAAAGGAACTCTCGCCATCGTATTCCCGACAATCCATTCATTGCTCGGCGCAACAAAATCCCACGTCTCCATATGGAAGTGGAATTTAGTCGGCTTACTATTCATTTCATGATCTCCCATGCGAATGCTTCGGCGCCCATCCGCAGACACCAGACGATTCTGGTCAACCTCCCCTGTCCTTGGGTGAACATTCGTGTATGGACCCTCACCCAGGAACTCCTCCATGACGGCTGCGGCTTCCTTGGGCTTCAGAGGCTTAGGTGCCGCAACCTCAGGCAGGTTAACTACCGTCTCGCCAGGTGGTTCAGGCGGCGGGCAGGACATCAAACCTAGCGGGTCGCACCAATTATGCGGGTTGTCGACGTACGCCACCGGATTCGGTGCCGGAGCCAGCCCCAGTGGGTCCTGCGACGTATACCGCGCCGTCTCCGGGTCGTAGTGGCGGTGGAAGTTGTAGTGGAGGCCCGTCTCCGGGTCGAAGTACTGGCCCGGGAAGCGAAGCGGCGTATACGTCGTGCTGTCGGCGGCCCAGGCCGTCGTGCCCCACAGCGTGGTGCGGGTACGCCACGCCACCGTTCCCGACTCGTCGACGAGCTCGCTCGGTGTGCCGACCAGGTCCGTGACGATTGCGAAGAAGCGGCTGTCGATCTCCCGCTGCGGTGCGTCCGCCGCCGATATTCGTTCCGTCTGCGAGACCGGGCGAAGGCCGTCGTAGTCCCAGGTGAGCGTTACCAGGTTCGGCAGGTCCCTTGACGTCGTCGTCTGCTCGGTGAGCGTCGGACCGTCCCACGTGAAGTCGACCTGCTCCGCCACTTCGCCCGTCGTTCCGTACAGGCGTTGCTTCGCGATGCGGCGGCCCAGCGGGTCGTACAAGTACCGCCAACGCGTACCGTCCGGCGTCAGGACCGACGTCAGGCGGTCCTCCGCGTCCCACTCGTAGCGCCACGTGTCCGGCTTGCGCGACAGGCGGGTCTTCTGACGAAGGACGACGCGCCCCTGGGCATCGTGCTCGTAGCGGATACGACCCGCACGCACAATGCGCGTGCCCGTGTACTCGCGAGTGCCCTGCGCCTCCGCGCCCGGGTGATCGGACGGCCATGTGGCCTCCGTCTGATTACCGGCCTCGTCGTAGGCGTACCGTTCCTGCCAGCCCGGCGCATCCACCGCCGTCACGCGGCCCGCCGCGTTCAGTTCGAAGGTGCGGTCGTCGACACCCGACAGGTAGCCGTCCCGGCGATACGTGTAGTCCCGTCGCTGCACCGACGCGCCGCCCGCCGTCACCGTCTGGGACTGCAGACGACCCGCCGCGTCCCACGCATGTACCAGCGTGACGTCCTCGCCGAAGTGCCGGGCGATCTCGCGCCCCACCGCGTCGTGCTCGATGTCGAAGCGGCGGCCCGACGCCGTCAGTGAAGCGCGACGACCCGCCACGTCGTACGTCCACGTACTGACCGCCCCACCGGGCGTGACCCGACGCGTCCTCCGACCCAGCTCGTCATACGCGAACGTCAGCGTCCGGCCGTTCGTCGTCTCGGACTTCGCCCGCCCCAAGCGGTCACGGCTGTAGACCAGCGTCGCGTCCGGCCCGGCAGCCTCCAGCAGGCGGCCGACCGCGTCGTGCACGTACGTGGTGACCGCACCGTTCGCGTCCTTCGCCACTACCCGCCCGAGCACATCGTGCTCGTACGCGATCGTCTGCCCCAGCGCGTTCGTACGAGCCGTGAGCCGCCCGGCCGCGTCATGCGCGTACGTCAGGGTCCGGCCGTCGAAGTCCGTTTCGGAGACAAGGTGACCCGCCGGGTCGTAGGTGTACGACCACGTCAGCCCTTGCGGGTTCGTGACCCGCGTGAGCTGCAGCAGTGCATCGTGCTCGAACTCATGCCGCACACCGTCCGGCCCGGTCTGGGCGCAGAGCTTGTCGAAGTGCGTGTACTCGTACGTCGTCACGCCACCCACCGCGTCGGTGTGCGTGACGCAGTTGCCCTCGCCGTCGTACGCCCACGACTGCACAGCGCCATCGGGCTCGACGCGGCGGACGAGCCGGCCCTCCACTGACCACTGCATGCGCGTTATGGCGCCTACCGGATCGATGACGGTCGTCACCCGGCCGAAGGCGTCACGCCGGTACGTGGTCACCCCGCCCAGCGGGTCGGTCGCCTCGACCGGCAGGCCCGCTCTGTTGCACCGGATGCGGGTCGTGTTGCCCTGGGCGTCGGTGACCGACGCCGGGTGGCCTGCCTCGTCGTACGTGTATCGCGTGACCGCGCCCGTGGGGTCCGTCGTCGAGGTGCGGTTGCCAGCCGCGTCGTAGGAGTGGCGCCAGACGGTCCCGTCCGGATTGGTGACCGTCTTCGGTCGTCCCAGCTCGGTGTACAGGGCGCTGGCCTCGCGCCCGTCCGGGCGTACGACGGACGTCAGCCGACCGTCACCGTCGTAGCGGTACTGCGTCGTGTGTCCCAGCGGATCGGTGTGGGACAGCAGCCGGTCGTAGCGGTCCCACTGCATGCGCGTAGTGGCGCCGCTCGGGTCGGTCTCCGCGACGAGTTGAAGCGCATCGTTGAAGACGTGGCGTGTGGTGTGACCCAGCGCGTTGGTCAGCGTCGTCGTCCGCAGGCCCGACTGCGGGTCCGGCTCGCCGTACTCGATGCGGGCCGCCATGTGGCCCTCGGCGCCGGTCTGGAACACGCAGCGGTCACGGTCGTCGTACTCGTAGACGTAGTGGCTGCCGTTGCGGTCGGTCCAGGATGTGACCCGGCGCCGGTCGTCGTACCCGAAGCGCAGCGGCTGACCGGAGGAATTGACGACCTCGGTGAGATTGCCTTCGGTGTAGCCGTAGCGGATCAGCTCCGTATCCGAGCCGCCGGGACCACCGCCCGCGAGATGGAGGGCGGTGATGCGACCGGACTCGGTGGTGATGCGGATGCGATAGCCGGCGCTGTGGGCGATCGCGATCGGGGTGCCGTCGGCCTCGTACTCGAACGTGATCCAGTGACCGTTCCGGTCCCAGATCTGCTCCAGCAGGGCCAGTTCTTCGCCGTACAGCGCAAAGTGCGACGTGCGCCCGCTCCCGGGGTCGGTGATGACGTAGCCGTCACCGTCCTCCGCACAGCTCAGTGGCCAGCGCGGTCCGTTCGTGGGCAGTGTCGGTACGCCGGGTGCCGGGTGCGGGTAGGAGAGGAGTTTGCCGTCCTCGCAGACGAACACCACACCCTGGGAGTCGATCTCCAGCCGCTGGTCCGCCGTGCTCGCCCATGAACGGCCCAGCCACCGGCCGGCCCGGTAGCCGGACTGCACTCGGCGGGAGAACACGAGCGGCAGCGCCGCCAGCAGGAACACATCAGTCTGGGGCAGGAACATGTACCCGGTCGACAGGTCGATCGGGTCCGAGTCGCCGGTGCATTTCTGACCGTCCGACTGCCCTGAACCGTGCGGGTTCTCCTCGGCGTGTGCCCGCGCCGCGCCCTTCTCGGCTCCGGTCTCCGCACCGTCGTGCGCGGCGGCCCTGGGCGCGCCGGACCCGGCCGCCTCCTGCCCGGCCGTACGGGTACCGCTCTCCGCGGCTTCCTGTGCGGTCCTGCGAGCGCCGGCCTCTGCTGCCTGCTGTGCCCCTCTCCTCGCGCCGGTGATCGCCGCGCGCTCGGTCGCCGCCGCGGCGGCACTGCCACCCCCCGTGGCTATGGCGAGAGCCACATTGCCCAGGAGCCGCCCCTCCGCCTCGCGGGGGTCCCTCCCCCATCCCTCGCCGGCCAGTGCACCGGGCAGACGCTCGGGGTGCGAGGCCAGGGACAACATGCCCGCGGCGGTGTTGGAGAGGCCGTTCACGTATTCCGCGGGGTGGGTGACGTTGTAGATGTCGAACGGGTTCAGGCCGCGCACGAACTTCACCGCGTCCGTGCCCGAGCGCAACGCGCCGCCGACGAAGTGCATCGCCTCCACAGTGCCGCCGTCGCGCAGGTCCAGGGCGTCAGCCTTCATCCGGTTGGTGAACGTCGGCATCTGCGGAGCGTTCGCCACCGCGCCGTCGATGCTCGACTTCGCGGCATCCGCCGCTGCGTCGCGCTGCCTACGAGCCTCGGACAGCAGGCGCTGGGCCTCCTGCATGTCGCCCTTGCCGGGCTCGCCAGGCTTCTCGGGCCGGGGGCCAGGGTCCTGGGCGTTGCTCAGCTTCAGGTTGTAGGCGATGGCCTTGGCGTTGTAGTCGTCAACCACTTTCTTGTTGGCGTCCTGGCCCTTCTTCCACAGCTGTATCGCATCTCTCGCCATGGCCTGCGCCCAGGTGACGGTATGGGAGTACGACTCCAGAGCGGCGGCCGCTGCCTCGAAGGCGTCGGCGGCCTGGGCCCACTTCTTCGGCTGCTCGACGAAGGCGGTGGTGAAGGCGTCTGCGCCCTGGCCCTTCCAGTTAGTCGCGCGGACCTGCTGCAAGGCGTCGTGAGTGGCGTTGAAGGAGGATTGGAAGTTGCGCAAGTGAGTGACGGTGGCCACGATCTCGCCGACATCGCCGTGCACCAGTTCCTTGGGGTCCTCGGTCTGGCCGAGCTGATGTTCACTGACGGCGGCACCGAGGTCCGAGGCAGTCTTGTCGCCCCACTGCTCGACTTTGCGGGCCGTCCCGTGAGCGCCAACCGTGTCCAGGCCGTCAGCGGCAAGGTCAGTACCCTTGTCGACGACCTTGCCGGTCGCCTTCTTGGCCTCGTCGACCCCCTTCTCGAAGAGCTCCCCGCCCTTGTTGAAGCCCTTCTCTGCCAGATCCCACGGGCCGTTCATCAGTAATCCTCGATCTTGCTCAGCGCCTCGGCCGCCGCGCCTCCGGCAGTCGAGCCGCGGGGCAGGAGCGGGCTGTCGTTGATGTCGTCCTTCGTCCTCGACCACGTCTGTTTGGCGTTCTCGCCCACCTGGGCGAAGGACTCGGCGCTGTAGTCGGCGTCACGGATGGCCGCGTACGGGTTGTCGGCGAGCACCTCGCCGACGGACATGGCCTCGACCTGGTCCTCTGTCAGGTGCGGATTGCCCATGGCTGCATTGACGGTGACCTTGAAGGTGTCCTTCACGTACTGGTCGACCTCGTGGTAGTAGCCCGCCGACACCCCCACACGCTCGGCGAACTCGCTCGCGTCCTGGAGCAGAGCACGGACTCCCCAGTCCCACCGCTTGCAGAAGGACTTGAGCGAGGCCGCCAGGCCCTCGTGTCCCGCCGCCAGGCCGGACAGGGCGACCTCGTCGAAGCCACGGCCCACGGCGGCCGCGCCCGGCGTCGACACGGTCTTCAACTCACCGACTGCAGCGTTGATGCCTCTGGCCACATCCTTGAGCGCGGCCTTGCCCGCCTCCATGCCGTCGCCGCCACCGCCACCGCCACCGCTCACTGTGCTGCCGTCCCCTCGACGTTGTTGGTGAAACGATTCTCCGGGGCGTTCAGCGCCACCTCGTCCGGCACGATCCCCCGCACCGGCGGGAACATCATCGGCCGTTCACTGCCTACGTTCAGCGCAACGCCAGCGGGAACGCCGACTTTAGGCACGACGACGTCCAGCAACCGCGCCCCGAGCACGGACCGGTACTCCCACTCCCCGCCCTCGGCCAGCCCGTGCGCCACGGCGAACTTGGCCAGGGCCGCTTCGTCAGTGAACGCACACAGCCATCGGATGCCGCCGAACTCCACCGACCAGAGACCACCGCCCTCGTCGAGCGGTACTAGCACGGCGGTACGCCGGAACTCCCCCACGAGGGCGGCGGGGTGGCCTGCCTCGTCGTACATCGCAGCGATTTCTTGGGTGAGTCGGCCGGCATCGAGGAAAGTGGAGGGCATCTGTGACTCGGTCCCTGGCTGAGGGACCTGGGCATGGGTCATCGGGTGGCCTCGGGGCTAAGGGGACGGTGGAGAGAACGGGCCGACTGGTGGGGCACTATCCGCAGTCGCCCAGGAACACGCCCGACCCAGCGATGGAGTACGCCTCATACAGCGTGATCAGCTCCATCGGTATCGTCAGGAGGTTGGGCCACACGCAGACGAAGGCCACGAGCCCCGGCCATCTGCGCCAGAGCGGGACGTTGTCCCGACGGTGGATCCGCTTGCCGACCAGCACACAGGCAATGACGGCCGCCACGCCGAGGGCCACCCCTAGCCATGCGGCCGCGTATTCCGTCATGGGAAAGGGCATTTGCCGGCATGCGCGCTGTTGCTGCCAGGACCAGTCATTCTCGATGTCCTGTGCGTGCAGGGAACTGACAACGCCGGCAACGGTCATGACGGGCACCAACAGTGCCGCGATCGCCATGCCGGGCGTGGTCGGAGGCTTCTGCGGGGTTGCCTCGAACGTATCGGAAGCGGAGGGAGTGGCCATCAGTACCAATTCGGTTTCGGTCGGACGATGCGGATACGTTGTTCCCCGTTGTTCCTCTCGGCGACATGCAGTCGACTGTCCAGGCTCACGTTCTGAAACGTGCTGGTGTGCTGGGTCAGTTTGATGTCTCCGTCAGGGGTGACCGAGGTGACCACAGCGGCATGGTGTGTCTCGCCCTGGGCCGTCTTAGTGCCCGAAGCCACCTGCTCGTAGAAGATGACGTCACCGGGGCGCGCTTCCGACCTGGGGACCTCCTCGCCGCCGTTGCGCAGCAGGAAATTTTGCAGGCTTTCGGCTCGTGCCCATGAATCGGAGTGGAAAAGCTTCTTGTCCAACCAGTCGAACCCTGAGCCGTCTTTCTGGCGGCCCCACGAATTGTCCCCGTGGAGACCCCACCAGCGGTCGACCCTCTCCTCCATACCTCCGGCTTCCAGAGCCGAAGAAACGAAATTGGTGCAGTTACCCTGGTCCTCCCCGTAGTCCAGGTCGTCCTTCTTGTTCCAGTGGTCCAGCGCGTACCGCACCATCTCAACCCGGTCGATCTTGCCATCGCGCCCCCGGAGCTCCTCATAGGCATCCTCCGGCAAGCCATCGAGGTCATGGAGGGTCACGGGATCGGCCCACATCAATGCCTTCTGCTGGTCCGGCTTCAAACCGTCCCACCAGGCGCGGACGAGGTGCGGGTCCTTGCCGACCGGAATGCTCCCCCTGAGGATGGCGAACTCGACGTGGGAGGCCTCGGCCGCGAGCTCGTTGTGCGCCTTGCCGGTGTTGGACACGTCGACGGTCTTCGCCAGCTTGGCCAGCTCAACGGCCGCTTTCTCGTCGGCCTGTGCGGCCTGGCGCAACGATTCTTCTATCAGGCCGTTGACCTCGGCTATGTGCGTCGACTCCTTCGCGTACGCATCCCGCACGTTCTGCGGAACGTTGGGGCCCGTCGGCGCGGCGCCGGTATACGCGCCCACGGCGCGGCCGTCCTGGATGTGCAGCCCGTACTCGTTCGTCAGCTCGACCGCGTGGAACAGCGTGCGCTGGGCCCACTCCATCGAATAGGCCAGACCGTCGAGCACCATGGCCACGCCCTTGGTGATGTCGCCGCCGGCCTCCAGTCGGTTGGCGATGCCCTCCAGGCGCTTGCCCGCCTTCTTGCCCGTGGCGTCCACCCAATGTTCGTCGAGGGGTTTCTTGCCCTGCGCACGGATGTCCTCGGCGGCGGCTTCGGAACGCCGGGAGAGGACAACCCAGTCGTCGGCCGCCTTCTTCCACTGGTCGACGCGGCAATCGTATAGGTCGTGGAACGAGACCACGGGTCATTACCTCCCGAAGTCGTCGAGGCCGTTCTGGAGTCTGCTCAAGGCGTCCTTGGTCTGATGGTCCGTGGTGTCGTAGGCATTCGCCGAGCTGTGAAGATTCTCGGCCATGGTGCTCATCTGCTTCGCTAGATTGACCATGTGGTCCTCCCAGGCGGTCGCGCATAGTTTCAGCGTCGCGGCGGAGGCCCAACCGTGGTGACCGTCGGCGGCCGATTCGCTTGAGTCAAGAGAACGGCGGAGGTTCCCCAGTGCTGCCTGGGCGGCCGACCGGGTACCTCTCGCGCCTTGGCGCACGTAGTCCGTCTTGATATCGATATCCATTGATTCTTTCTGAGCGGCTCGACGGACGAATTCAGAGAGCCTTGCGGCGACGGGTGGCGAAGACGAGCAGAGGCACGCCGACCACGGCGACGGCAGCCAGGGCGATGCCGGCTACGAGGACGTTGCTCTTGGACAGCACGGCGTTGTCGTCGCTCTTGCCGTCGCCGGCTTGCGGGGTGTCTCCGGCGGTGGGTGCCGGGGAGGCTGAGGCTGCGGCCAGTTCGGGGAGCGGGCTCACGTTGGGCGGGCCGGGGTCGCCGGGGTTCTGCAGGGCGATGCGGGGGCGGACTACGCCGTAGCCGATGGTGTCGCTGCGCTTCTCGCCGCTCTTGGGGCCACCGGCGGTGTTGATGAGGACGCGGAGGACTTGGTTTGCCGTCCAGTCGGGGTGGACGGACCAGATGAGGGCGGCGGAGGCGGAGGCGAGGGCGGCAGAGTCGCTTGTGCCATGGCGTCGGCAAAGACCTGTGCCGCCCTTGCAGGTGGCGACGATGTTGTCACCGGGTGCTGCGAGGTCCACTTGTGGGCCACGCTGAGACTCTTCTGTCGCTTTGATGTTCTGGTCGACAGCTGCCACGCCCACCACGCCCGGGTACCCCGCCGGGAATTGAACTGGGTTGCCCTTGTTGCCCGCATTCCCAACCGCCGCGAAAATCAACTTCCCCTTGGAGATAGCGTAATCAACTGCTTCAGCTTGACGCGAGCTGCCAGTGAGGGATGCCATGGAAATGTTGATGATCTTGGCGTCAGAATCCGCTGCGTATCGGATCGCGGAGGTCATTGAGGTGCCCAAAATCTCCCTTGTGGCAGGCGCCTTGTTGTTAACGATCCGCAAGGGAAGGATCTTGGCTCCAGGCGCAAGCCCAAACGCACCAGATTGCCGGTTGCTCTTACCCGTTCCCGCGATGAGGACAGCCATTCCCGTCCCATGTCCGTCGTAGTCCGACTGCGCACCTCCCTCAATGCCCGAAAAATCCTTACCTGGAAGAACTTGCCCTTCAAGGTCTGGAAGTTCCGCGTCCACCCCACTATCGATGACAGCTACCGTCACGCCGGAACCTGTGCTTGTCCGCCACATTTCCTCGGCTTGCATCGAATCCAAGTACCACTGTTGAGAACGGATCGAGTCGGCCTGAGCTGGCCCCGCAGAGACGACAAGTACAAGAGACGCGGCTACACCACAGGCAGCACGTGTCCACCAGCCAGCATTGGCAGCCGAGCTGCGACGCATGTTTTCCTCCTGCCTTTGCCTGCGGTCAGTCGATGACGGGGGGCGCAACACGACGGTTTCCCTGAGACCAGGTCTCTTCTTCTTCCACCAGGTAGTCAGGGCGCTGCCCTTGCTGTGAAGTGCGACGGCCAGGGTTGGCGATACCTCCGCCGGGGAGCCTCACAAGGCCAGAACCACCAGGTGTGAAAGCCCGGTTCCCCGATGCTCCGCCTCGACTCTGTCCGCTACCTCCAATGACACCGCCAGGTTCGAATGCCAATCGTCGGCCGCCTACACGGCCAGCAGGAGACGCAGGAGGCGTCGCGTGCGGCGCGCCAAAGCCCATCGGTGTATGTGCTTGTCCAGGCTCCGTACCGATGACCGTGCCTCGCGGTACCTGAGTCGGAACCTGAGCTGACGTACGGGGCACCGGCCGTCCGCCGACCACGCCGTCTCGAGGCAATCCAGGCACTGAAGGGCCGAGCCCGCCGACAAGACCACGCCCCGGGATGCCCGGCACGGTTCCTTGACGCTGGCCCCCGACCGGACCCCTCGTCCCTCCGCCCGGTCCCGCAGGCACATGACTCATGGGCGGCATTGGCGGCCCCACTACGGGTACCAGCGGAGAGGTATTCGACGCACCACCGTGCGGCAACGGTGCTGGCTGCCTACCGGATGGCAGGACCGGAGCCTCGAGCATTGCAACTCCGCCGTCAACTTCCATGGAAACTGGTTGCGCGCTCGGCTGGACTCCTGACGCCACGCCGCCACGGATTACTCCTGCACCACCGACATCTCTCGCCGCCCCGGGCACGGACGCAACGCCTTGAGCCCCGCCACCCTGCGCTCCGGATGCCATACCAGCAGGTCCGTGGGCAGGTACGCCCTGTGCGCCGCCGCCTCCTGGTGCCGGGAGGTACTCCGGGTCGTCTGTGCCACCAGGCCCCTCCACCGGCATAGGCGGAAACGTAGGCCGCCCCGCCCCCGACATATTCCGCGCCGACCACGCATAAGACTCCGCAAGCTTCCGCATCAGCCGCGCCGCCTCAGCCCGATCCGCGTCCAGTTGCTGCTGTGCTGCGTAGGCCTCCTGCTGCGACGGCCCGGCCTTCTGCAGGCCACCGCTCTGGGTGCCCGACAGCGTAGGTGCCGCGACCGCGCCCACCTGGCCCGGGTTGTTGCTCCGGTACGAGTCCAGCGTGGCCTTGGAGGTCGGCGACACCGTCGGCATGGAGGACTGGACGCTGGAGAGGGTCGCCGCGGCGTGGGTCATCCACGCTCCCGCGTTCTTGCTGTACTCACCCAGTCGCAGCGTCGCGTTCGCCATGTCCGCGATCCATTCGCGGAACGCGTCGCCGCCCTGGCCCTCCCACTCGACACCCGACGCGTGGTCCTTCAGGCGCTCGGCCAGCTTGCCCATGGCGCCTGCCGCGCTCTTGAGCTTGCCGCCCAGTGCGGCGGTCGTCGCCGGGTCGGCGTGTTCGACCATCGCCTGCAGCTGCTCGTGCGACATCGACTCGAAGTCCGACGTCGTGAACAAGCCGCTGCTGGGACGGCGGATGAGGGGGCTGACACCGCCAACGGGGGATACGGGAGATACAGCAGGAGTCGTCATCAGATCTGTCCTTCGTCGCTGCCGTGCGGCTGAACCTGCCCCTGCGTGGACGAGTGCGGGGACGAGTGCGGGGACGAGTGTGAGCCCGCCCTCGATCTCACCGCCCTCTCGTTCGGGTCGAGCCTCGGCTCGTACAGCTCCTTCGTGCGGGCCTGGATGGCCCACATGCGGTCGCGTAGTTCGGCGTCGACGTTGGCGTAGCCGACGCGGGAGGCGTGGATGGCTGTGCCCAGGGCCTCGATCTGGTCGTTCAGGAGCTGGGAGAGGGTCTTGAGCTGGCTGTGGACCTCGTTGTATGCGCTGTAGAGGGAGTCGACCTCGGCGAAGTTGACGCCCAGCTGTGCGGGGACGAGGTGGCTGTCCGCTATGTGATGGGGGGCCGCCAGGGAGCCCTGGAGGTAGGCGAGGAGCTCGTCGACCTCGCCCTTGAAGCCCTTGAGTGATCCCAGCTCGGCCCGCAGTCCCGCGTCCCCACCCGCGCCCGCACCCACGTCGGTCCCGCCCCTCGTGTCAGCCCCGTATCAACAACCGGCCCAACATTACTGACAGGCAGTGACACGTACGTGAGTACGGGTACTCAAACCCCCGGCGCGCCCGCCGCCGTCTGCGGGCGGATCGGGAGGCGGTTGACCGGGCGGCCCGTGGCGGCGCGTACCGCGCCCGCCACCGCCGCCGGGGAGGTGACCACCGGCACCGCGCTGATCGCCTTCGCGCCGAAGGGGGCGACGACGTCGCGTTCCTCGACCAGCTTGACGATGTGGACGTCCGGCGCGTCCAGCGCCGTCGGCAGGGCGTACGCGGTGAGGTCGGGGCGGCGGACCTGGCCCGCACTGGTGCGGAGGTTCTCCGTCAGGGCCGCGCCGACGCCCTGCGTGATGCCCGCTTCGATGCGGGCCCTGGCCTGAGCGGGGTTCAGGACGCGGCCGACGTCCTGGGCCACGGCCATTTCCACGACCCGCACCGAACCCAGTTCCACGTCGACGTCCACGACCGCGCGCACCGCGCAGAAGGCGATGCCCACGAAGGCGTCGCCCTGCCCGGTGTCGTCCAGCGGCTCCGTCGGATGCGGGCGGCACTGGGCCGTCGCCCACAGTTCCTTGCCGTCGAGGGCCTCGGTGACCGTCGTGCTCAGCACGCCGTCGTACGAGGTGATCCTGCCGTCGGCGATCGTCAGCAGTTCCGTCGACATGCCGAACTGGTGGGCCAGCGGTTGCAGGAGTTGCGTACGGACCATTCTCGCCGCCCGCTCCACCGCGCCGCCCGAGACCCAGGTGTGGCGGCTGTGGGCCGCCGGGCCGCAGGGGGGCTGGTCGGTGTCGACGGGGGCGACGTGGACCTCGTCGATGCCCAGGACGTCCTGGACGATCTGGCGGGCGAGGGTCGTGAAGCCCTGGCCGGTCTCCACGGCCGCGCAGATGACCGTGGCCACCGAGCCACTGACCTTGACCGTGGCCGTCGAGACCTCGTCCGTGCCTTCCGCGCCCAGCATGTGGACCATGCCGAGGCCGTAGCCGACGCCGCGCCGGACCGCGCCCGGTTCGCCGGCGCCGTCGGGGCCGCCGGGCAGCAGCCAGTCGTCCTCGGGGTCGTCCTTCGGCAGGGCGGGCAGCGGGTGGTCGCGGACGGCGCGCAGGAGTTCCGCGACGGGGGCCGGGCACGTCACCGTCTGGCCGGTCGGCAGCAGATCGCCCGTCGCCATGATGTTGCGCATACGCAGCTCCGCCGGGTCCAGGCCGAGCTTCGCCGCGAGTTTGTCCATCTGGCCCTCGTACGCGGCGCACACCTGCATGGCGCCCTCGCCGCGCACGTGACCGGAGGGCGGGTTGTTCGTGCGTACGGCCCAGCCTTCGACGAAGGCGTGCGGGACGACGTACGGGCCGCAGGCGAAGGCGACGGCCGCGGCCAGCGCCTCCGACGAGGAGTCGGCGTAGGCGCCGGCGTCGAGCAGGATCTGGGCCTCGACCTTCACCAGCTTGCCGTCGGCGTCGGCGTGGTGCCGGTAGCGCAGCAGCGTCGGGTGGCGGTGGGCGTGGCTGAGGAAGGACTCCTCGCGGGTCGCCGCCAGCTTGACCGGGTGCCCCGTGCGCAGGGCCAGCAGGCCAAGGGCGAGCTGGATTCCCGGGTCCTCGCGGTCGCCCATGGCGCCGGGGACGCCCGTGACGACGACCTTCACGCGCTCGGGTTCCAGGGCGAAGCAGGCGGCGGCGAGGTCGCGGTCGGCGTGCGGGTCGGTGGAGGCGGTGTAGATCTCGACGCCGCCGTCCGGGCGCGGTACGGCGAGGCCGGCCTCGGCGCCGATAGGGGCGGGGTCCTGCCGGCCGATGCGGTACAGGCCCTCGACGACCACTTCGCCGTGCACGTCGGGGTCGCCGAAGCGCAGCGGGATGTGGCGGATCAGATTGCCGTCGGGGTGCAGCGACTCGGCGGCGAACGCCTGCTCGGGGTCGGTGACCGGCTCCAGTACGTCGTACTTGACGGCGATGGCCGCCGCGGCCAGGCGGGCGGTGTCCGGGTGGTCGGCGGCGACGGCGGCGATCGGCTCACCGTGGTAGCGGACGAGGTCGTACGCGAAGACGGGCCGGTCGGCGATGCGCCGGCCGTGGGCGGCGTCGCCGGGTACGTCCGCGTGCGTCACCACGACGCGTACGCCCGGCATCGCGGCGGCGGCGGAGGTGTCGACGGAGAGGATGCGGGCGTGGGGGTGCGGGGAGCGCAGCACGGCGGCCCACAGCAGGCCTTCGGCCCACAGGTCGGCCGCGTACGGGAAGGTGCCCTGGGTCTTGGCGGCCGCGTCGGTGGCCGGGAGGGAGACGCCGAGGCCGCGCGGCGGGGCGTCGGGAGCGGCGGGCGGCGCGACGGCGGCAGTGAGGACGGAGGCGGGGATGTCGCCCGCGCCCGTCGTGCCCCCCGTCCCGCCCATTCCGGCCGTCCCGCCCGTTCCTGTCATGCCATCGCCCTTCCACTGCCGCTGTCGCCATGGCCGTACGGACCCGCCTGGTGCGGGATGCGTGCCGCTTCCGTCTCCGGCTGCCCGTCCCGGTCCTCTTCCTGGGCCGCGGCCGTCTCCGCACGCTCGTCGACGACCTGGCGCACCGCGTCGAGCACGCCCCGGTAGCCGGAGCAGCGGCAGAGGTTGCCGCAGATGGCCTGCCGGGTCTCCAGCTCGGTCGGGGCATGGTTGCCCTCGAGCAGGTCGTGGACGGTCATGGCGAGCCCGGGCACGCAGAAGCCGCACTGGACGGCTCCGCACTCGGCGAGCGCGCGCTGCACGTCGGACGGCTGACCGCCCGACGCCAGGCCCTCGACCGTACGGATCTCGGCGCCGGCCGTGGTCGCGGCGGGGACGAGGCAGGAGGCGACGAGCCTGCCGTCGACCTGTACGGAGCAGGCGCCGCACTCGCCCTGCGAGCAGCCGTCCTTCGCACCCGCGAGGCCGAGGCGCTCGCGCAGTACGTACAGGAGGGACTCGCCGATCCAGGCGTCGGTGACGGGGCGGTCGGTGCCGTTGACGCTGAGGACGTACGAGGCGCACGGGTGCTCGTCGTGCGGGCCCGCCGCCATCGGCTCGCCATACGCCTCGGTACCGGCCTCCGCCTCCGGGTAGGCGGCGGCGTACGCGTCCGCTTCGAGGTGTGCCTGGCCGGCGCCGTCCGGCTCGGGGGCGGCTTCCACGCCTTCGGGAGCCGCGGCCGCTTCGGGAACGCCGGCGGCTGCCGGGGCCTCGACGGCTTCGGGCTCCGGCTCGGCACCGGGCGCGGTCTCCGTCCGGGCCGCGGGCACCATGGGGGACCCGTCGGGCGTCCACTTCGCGCCCGGATTTTCGCCCGCACCGGTGACCCCGCCGACAGCGCTCAGGTCGTAGTCGCCCGACTCGTCGACCATGTCGCCGGGCGCGGCCGCCGGAACGGACCACTGGCCGGACTGAGCGGACTGGCCGGTCTGACCGGACTGGCTGGACTGACCGGACTGGCTGGACTGAGCGGACTGTCCGGCACCGGTGTCGTTCAGCGCGTACTCGCCGGACTCCTCCACCGAGTCGTCCCCGGCGGCCGGCACCGTCCACTGTCCCGTGGAACCGGCCTCCGGCGCCGCGTCAGGGACACCCGCGTCCGCACCCGCGTCCGCGGCGAACGGCATGGGCCACTGCGCCGTGTCGGCCATGCCCGCGCCATGCGGATCGGTGCCGTGCGGATGGGTGCCATGCAGATCGGTGCCATGCGGATCCGTGCCGTACGGACCGGTCCCCTGCCGGCCCACGTCGTACGGATCGTTCGGGGCGCCGTCCACGCCACCGTTGCCGGTGGCCATGTGCTGTCCGTAGGAGGCCTCGTACGCCCCGTCCCAGTGGCCCTGCGCGTGCGGCTGTCCCACCGGGACGGGCTCGGGCACCGGCTCGGCGAGAGGCTCCGGCGCGGCCGCTGGCGCCTGGGGGTGCGTCTGTGGCTGCGGCCAGGAGTCGGTGGCGGGCGGCGTGTACCCGGTACCGGGCGCCGCCAGCGGACCCCAGCCCGCGCCCGCGGGACCCGGGTGCGCCAGGAGTTCGGGCGGGAGCTGGAGGAAGGTCGTGCCCTCCGCGTCGAGCCCGGCGCCCTGCGGAATCGGCTGCCAGCCGCCCGCGCCGGGCGCGGGCACCTGGGTGTGTCGCTGCTGTTCGTCACTCACGCGAGTGCCCTCCCCAGTGCTCGGCGGGCCAGAGTCGCCACCGTACGACGCAGATGCAGCACGGCCGGCGGCAGGGTGCCCGGCTCGGTGCCGTCCTGGGCGGACAGCTCCGGGGGCACGGGTGCCGGGTCGGGGATGCACGCCGCGGCGACGTACTCGCCGAAGGCGGCGCAGGCGTCCGGCGCGAGGGCTCGGTCGCCGTCCCAGTCGATGATCGAGGAGACCCAGCGCTCGGCGTCGAACGGGCGCAGCGGCATGGGCGCGACCGCGCCCACCGCGCACCGCACGCTGCGGCGCGCCGGGTCGAGGACGACGGCCACGGAGGCGATGGCCCGGCCGGGGCCGGTGCGTCCGGTGGCCTTGAGGAAGGTCTGCGGGGCATGCAGCAGCGGCACGCGCACGTAGCCGATCAGCTCACCCGGCCGGAGTATGTCGAGCCCGGCGAGGAGGCGGCCGACGGGGACTTCGCGGCGTGTGCCGCCGGGCCCCGCGATGACGAGCGAGGCCTCGAGGGCGGCGAGCACGGGCAGCGCGTCACCGGTCGGCGCGGCGGAGGCGATGTTGCCGCCGAGGGTGCCGGCGTTGCGGATCTGGGGCGGCCCGGCGGCGCGGGCGGCGGCGGCGAGGGCCGGGATGAGGGCGGCGAAGTCCGGGCGGCCCATACGGGCGTGGGTGAGACCGGCGCCCAGCAGGGCGGCGCCGTCCTGGTACTGCCAGCCGCGGATCTCGTTGATGCGGCCGAGGCCCACGAGTGCGGCGGGTCGCAGCAACCCGGAGTTGACGGCGGCCATCAGGTCGGTGCCGCCGGCGACGGGCACAGCGGTGGGCATGGCGGCCAGCGCCGCCACGGCTTCGTCGAGCGAGCCCGGCAACGTCACCGTGTGCGCCGCCTGCGGTGCGTGCGTGGTCAACCCAGCTGCCCCTTCCCCGGTGGTCCCGACTGTTCCGCCAGGTCTCGCCGTACGGTACGTGCTGTCGGCCCGGACGTGGCAACTCTGGCACATCTTGCAGGGCCACCGTCGCGAGGGTCCGCGAACCGCCGGACCGCCCCCACTCGGGAGAAAAGTCCGAGTTCGAACATTCTCTCCGCTGTAAGCATTGTGGGCGCATTGCCATATTTAGGGGATCCTTGTGTGTCTAACAGCGCCTAACGGCGCCTAACAGCGCTTACGCCGACTTACGGTGGCTTACGGCGGCCAATAGCGGCTTACGGCCGTGTGTGAAGGACCACCGTGCCAGGGCCACGCCATACGGTTCGTCACCTTCCGGCGCGCCTCACACGATCGGGGGCGCGCCCTCGATCGGGCGTCCGAGCACGCCGGGCCGGCGCTGCCAGGGGCGCGGGCCGCCCGGTGGGCGGTAATCGACGCCGAGGGCGTCGAGCCGGGCGTAGTGGGCGGCCATCCGGCGCTCGAAGTCCGCGTAGTCGCGCTGCCCCGGGGCGGGAAGGGTGGACCACACCGTCTCGGCGAAGGCGGCCAGGCGCGGGAACGCCTGGTAGTCGACGCGCTGCTGGGTCTCCGTCACCTCGCTCCAGAGGTTGGCCTGGGCGCCGAGGACGTGCGCGGCCTCGGCCTCCGTCAGAGCGGCCGGTACGGGCTCGAAGCGGTAGACGTCCTCAAGGGTGCGGACGTAGCCGATGGGGACGGGCTCGTCGTCGCCGGCGGCCTGGCGGTGGTCGAGATAGACGTGCTCCTGCGGGCACATGACGACGTCGTGGCCGGCCCGTGCCGCGGCGATGCCACCGCCGTAGCCGCGCCAGGAGGAGACGATGACGCCCGGCGCCGGGCTTTCTCCCGGCTGCCGGCCTTCCAGGATCTCGTCCCAGCCGACGAGCCGTCGGCCCCGCCCGGCCAGCCACCGGGCGAAGTGACGGATGAACCAGCTCTGCAACCCGTCCTCGTCAGCCAGCCCTTCCGCCGCCATGCGCTCCTGGGCGGCCGGGGACGCCCTCCACTGGTCCTTGGGGCACTCGTCGCCACCGATGTGGACGAAGGGGGAGGGGAAGAGTTCGAGGACTTCGGTGAGGACGTTCTCGTAGAAGGCGAGGGTGCTGTCAGTGGGGGCGAGTACGTTCGGGTTGACGCCCCAGGTGTCCCGGACGGAAAGGGCGGTGGTGTCGATGACGTCGGTGTTGCCCAGGTGGGGGTACGCGGCGATGGCGGCCTGCGAGTGGCCGGGGATATCGATCTCGGGGACGACCGTGATGTGCCGCTGCGCGGCGTACGCGACGATCTCGCGCATGTCGTCGCGCGTGTAGTAGCCGCCGTGCGGCCGCTCGTCCCACAGCCGGGACGCCCCGTGTCCGTATCTGCTCCGGGCGCGCCAGGCGCCGACTTCGGTCAGCTTCGGGTAGCGCTCGATCTCGATGCGCCAGCCCTGGTCGTCCGTCAGGTGGAGGTGGAGGACGTTGAGCTTGTGCGCGGCGAGCAGGTCGATGTAGCGCAGCACGCCGTCCTTCGGCATGAAGTGCCGGGCCACGTCGAGGAGGACGCCGCGCCAGGCGAACCGGGGGGCGTCCTCGATGACGGCCATCGGTAGGTGCCACTCGGTCCGCGAGCCGACCGGCGCCCGCCGGAAGGCGGCCGCTCCGAGCATGTGACGGAGGGTCTGCGCGGCCCAGAAGACTCCGGCGGCGCTGCCGCCGTCGAGGCGGATCCCGTGGCCGTCGGTCACGATCCGGTAGCCCTCGGGGCCGAGTTCCCGTTCCACGTCCGTGCTGACGCGCAGGACGATGCGGTTGTCGCCGCTCCGGCCGTCCGGCAGGGGCAGCCCGGTGGCGGCGCCGACGGTCGAACGCAGCCAGTGGGCGACGCCCTGCGTGCCGGGCCCCGCGTCGAGGACGGTCTCCTCGTCGAGCCCGGTCTTCTCGTCGAGGACGTCGAGCCCGCGGGTGGGCGGTGTCCGGTGGAACCGGCGCGGCGCGGGGATCAGGTCCGTGCCGGCGTTGCTCGCGAAGTCGCTCATGCCGTCCATCCTCGGCCGCCCTGCCCAGGAAAGCCCCCGCCCTGCCGGCGGGGCCGGAGACCCCTGCGGGGGACACCGCACCCCGCGCGACCGCCTTCCCGCGCGGCGCGACCCGGCAAGCGACCTGCAAGCGACCTGCAAGCGACCTGCAGACGACCCGGCAAGCGGGAGGCGAGCGAGAGGCCGCGGGCGGCGGAAGGCTTCAGCCGGAAGGCTTCAGCCGAGGGAGAAGCCGCAGGCCGGCGCAGAGCCGGCCGAGAGCTTCAGACCGGCGGTAGGCCGCGCGCGGCCGCACGCGACACCTGCACCGGGCAGGCGGGCCCCGCCGCCGCGCGGACATCCGCCCGGCGGAAGCAGACGGCTCCCGGGGCGCGTGATCGCGCCCCGGGAGCCGTGGAGAGCCCGGGATGAGCAGCCGGTGGGGCTACTTCTTGTCGCCGTTTCCGCCCTTGCCCTTGTCGTCCCCGCCGGCGCCCATGCCGTCGAAGATCTCCTTGCACATCGGACAGACCGGGTACTTCTTCGGGTCGCGCCCGGGGACCCAGACCTTGCCGCAGAGAGCGACGACCGGAGAACCGGAGAGCGCGCTCTCCATGATCTTGTCCTTCTGGACGTAATGGGCGTAGCGCTCGTGGTCGCCGTCGCCGTGCGACACCTGCGGTGTCGGCTCTACGAGGGTGCCGGTACCTGCCCCGCGCTCGGGCTCAAGAGTGCTCATGGTCCCCAAGGGTACTGGGACGGACCCCCGTCAGTTGAGGCTCGGGTCGTCCGGATAGGTGGCGACCATCGCCAGTTCGCTGCGCTGACGCCGCAGGACGGCCCGCCACAGCCGCTGCGGGTCCGGCGACGACACGTCACCCGGCTCGGACTCGACCACGTACCAGGCGCCCTCGACCAGCTCGTCCTCCAGCTGTCCCGGGCCCCAGCCGGCATAGCCGGCGAAGATCCGCAGCGAACCCAGGACCGTGGCCAGCAGCTCCGGCGGCGCCTCCAGGTCGACCAGCCCGATGGCGCCGTGCACCCTGCGCCAGCCCAGGGGGCCGTCACCGGCCGGGGAGTCGCCGCCCTGGTCGTGGGGCTCCCCCGGCACCACGGCCACGCCCAGCGCCGAGTCCAGCGAGACGGGGCCGCCCTGGAAGACCACCCCCGGCTCGCCTGCCAGCGCGGCCCAGGACTGGAGGATGTCGGCGACACCGACCGGGGTCGGCCTGTTCAGGACCACGCCGAGCGAGCCCTCCTCGTCGTGGTCGAGCAGCAGCACCACCGCGCGGTCGAAATTCGGATCGGCCAGTGCCGGTGTCGCGACGAGCAGTCGTCCTGTGAGCGAGGACACCTCGGTCATGGCGCCATGATCCCCCATACCCGGCCCCCGCGGGGAGTGGTCAGCGACGATGAGCCGGGGGCGGCAAGGGGGCGTACGAGAGCAGCGCCCGCGCAAATGACCCGCAGCGACCCGGCGATAACCGGTAGCTACCATTCCATATACGCAGAGTGCTGTGACAAACCCATGACGTGCCTACAGCCCCGACGGGGCGCCCTATGGGCCCTCCGGTCCCATTACCCTTTCTTCTTGCCCCCTGCCCAACTCCAGGAACGCGAGATCCATGACCGGCCCTGACGATGTCCTGCTTGTCCACGGCGGTACCCCGCTCGAGGGAGAGATCCGCGTCCGCGGCGCGAAGAATCTCGTGCCCAAGGCCATGGTCGCCGCGCTGCTCGGCAGCGGCCCCAGCCGGCTGCGCAACGTCCCCGACATCCGGGACGTGCGCGTCGTGCGCGGCCTGCTGCAGCTGCACGGCGTCACGGTCCGTCCCGGTGACGAGCCCGGCGAGCTGGTCCTCGACCCCACGTACGTGGAGAGCGCCAACGTCGCCGACATCGACGCGCACGCCGGCTCCTCGCGCATCCCGATCCTCTTCTGCGGCCCGCTGCTGCACCGCCTCGGCCACGCCTTCATACCCGGGCTGGGCGGCTGCGACATCGGCGGCCGGCCCATCGACTTCCACTTCGACGTGCTGCGCCAGTTCGGTGCCACGATCGAGAAGCGCGAGGGCGGCCAGTACCTGGAGGCCCCGCAGCGGCTGCGCGGCTGCAAGATCCGCCTGCCCTACCCCTCGGTCGGCTCGACCGAGCAGGTGCTGCTGACCGCCGTGCTGGCGGAAGGCGTCACCGAGCTGTCGAACGCGGCCGTGGAGCCGGAGATCGAGGACCTCATCTGCGTACTGCAGAAGATGGGCGCGATCATCTCCATGGACACCGACCGCACGATCCGCATCACCGGTGTCGACAAGCTCGGCGGCTACAACCACCGCGCCCTGCCGGACCGCCTGGAGGCGGCCTCCTGGGCGTCCGCGGCGCTGGCCACCAAGGGCAACGTCTACGTGCGCGGCGCCCAGCAGCGCTCGATGATGACCTTCCTGAACACCTACCGCAAGGTCGGCGGCGCCTTCGAGATCGACGACGAGGGCATCCGCTTCTGGCACCCGGGCGGCCCGCTCAACGCCATAGCGCTGGAGACGGACGTCCACCCCGGCTTCCAGACCGACTGGCAGCAGCCGCTGGTCGTGGCCCTGACGCAGGCCTCGGGCCTGTCCATCGTCCACGAGACGGTGTACGAGTCGCGCCTGGGCTTCACCTCCGCGCTCAACCAGATGGGCGCGCACATCCAGCTCTACCGCGAGTGCCTGGGCGGCTCCGCCTGCCGCTTCGGCCAGCGCAACTTCCTGCACTCCGCGGTCGTCTCCGGCCCGACGAAGCTGCAGGGCGCCGACCTGGTCATCCCCGACCTCCGCGGCGGCTTCTCGTACCTGATCGCGGCCCTGGCCGCCGACGGCACCTCCCGGGTCCACGGCATCGACCTGATCAACCGCGGCTACGAGAACTTCATGGACAAGCTGAGGGAGCTCGGCGCGAACGTGGAGCTGCCGAACGGCTCCGCGAGCTGACCACGCCCGGCTGGGGGTCCGGGGGTCATCCCCCGGGACAACCCGGCATGGACAAGCTGAGGGAGCTCGGCGCGAACGTGGAGCTGCCGAACGGCTCCGCGAGCTGAAGCCCGCGGGTCGCGCAAGCCCCTGACGGCCCGTAGGGCCCGTATCCGGCCTCGAAGGCCAGTGCGGGACCCTGACGGGCCGTTATGGGCTTCACGGGCCGTTCACAGGCCGTTTACGCCGCAAGGACGCCGAAAGGGCGGCCACCCTGCCCGGGTGGCCGCCCTTTCGCGCTGGAGGCTTTACTTGCCCTTGGCGGCTTCCTTGAGCTTGGAGCCCGCGGAGACCTTCACGCTGTAACCGGCAGCGATCTGGATCGGCTCGCCCGTCTGCGGGTTGCGCGCGGTCCGAGCGGCACGGTGGGTGCGCTCGAAGGTCAGGAAGCCGGGGATGGTGACCTTCTCGTCGCCCTTGGCGACAATCTCGCCGACGGTCTCGGCGAGGGCGGCCAGAACGGCGTCGGCGTCCTTGCGGGTCACCTCGGCACGGTCGGCCAGAGCGGCCACCAGCTCACTGCGGTTCATGTTGTACTCCCGTGTTCTTCTTGCCATTGAGGCGTGAGATCGAAGCCGATGCTGCCAGGGCCCTCGGACAGTCCCCGGACCCGGGTCCGTTTGCCAGACCCTCGCGCCCGGTTACGCATCCTGCCCCCACCAGTGGCGGGAAAGCCAATCCGGCACCCTGGAGAGTCACACGGAAAGCGCCACAGCCTCGGATGCGGCCGCATTTCTGCGGCTGATTTCTGCCCGACACCTTATGGGGGGCCAAGCGGCGTCGCGCCACTCGACGCGCCGTGGTCAGAGCGTCGTGGTGGCTGTCACAGCCGCCCCGGCGGCCTTGGCGGCCTCCCGGACGGCTCCGGCGACCGCTCCGGCGACCTTGTCGTTGAAGACGCTCGGAATGATGTAGTTCGCGTTGAGCTCGTCCTCGGCGACCACATCGGCGAGCGCGCGGGCGGCCGCCAGCATCATGCCGGTGTCGACCGTACGCGACTGGGCGTCCAGCAGACCGCGGAAGACACCCGGGAAGACCAGCACGTTGT
Organism: Streptomyces sp. NPDC026206; assembly: GCF_040638465.1. NCBI lineage: Bacteria > Bacillati > Actinomycetota > Actinomycetes > Kitasatosporales > Streptomycetaceae > Streptomyces > Streptomyces sp. NPDC026206. The sequence goes on along the minus strand of NZ_JBEZYL010000005.1, from coordinate 64,313 downwards.
TGATCTGGTTCGGGAAGTCGGAGCGGCCCGTGGCGACCACGGCGGCGGTCTGACGGGCGATGCCCGGCTCTACCTCGGGGTCGGGGTTGGCGAGCGCGAAGACGATGGCGTCGTTGGCCATGGCGGCCACGTCGTCGCCGCCGAGGACGTTGGGGGCCGAGACGCCGATGAAGACGTCGGCGCCGCGCACGGCCTCCTTGAGGGTGCCGGTGATGCCCTCGGGGTTGGTGTTGTCGGCGATCCAGCGCAGCGCGGAGCCGGGGTCGGCGGAGACCAGGTCCTCGCGGCCCGCGTGGACGACGCCGTGGATGTCGGCGACGACGGCGTGCTTGACGCCGGCGGCGATCAGCAGCTTGAGGATGGCCGTGCCGGCCGCGCCCGCGCCGGACATGACGACCCGTACGTCGCCGATGGCCTTGCCCACCACGCGCAGCGCGTTGGTCAGCGCGGCGAGGACGACGATGGCGGTGCCGTGCTGGTCGTCGTGGAAGACGGGGATGTCGAGGGCCTCGCGCAGGCGGGCCTCGATCTCGAAGCAGCGGGGTGCGGAGATGTCCTCGAGGTTGATGCCCGCGAAGCCCGGGGCGATCGCCTTGACGATCTCGACGATCGCGTCGGAGTCCTGGGTGTCCAGGCAGATGGGCCAGGCGTCGATGCCGGCGAACCGCTTGAACAGGGCGGCCTTGCCCTCCATGACGGGCAGCGCGGCCATGGGACCGATGTTGCCCAGGCCCAGGACGGCGGAGCCGTCGGTGACCACGGCCACCGAGTTGCGCTTGATGGTCAGGCGGCGGGCGTCCTCGGGGTTCTCGGCGATCGCCATGCACACGCGGGCGACGCCCGGGGTGTAGACCATGGAGAGGTCGTCGCGGTTGCGGATGGGGTGCTTGGACGCCATCTCGATCTTGCCGCCGAGGTGCATCAGGAACGTACGGTCGGAGACCTTGCCCAGCACGACGCCCTCGATGCCGCGCAGCTTCTCGACGATCTCGTCGGCGTGCTCGGTGGAGGTCGTCGCCATGGTGACGTCGATCCGCAGCTTCTCGTGACCGGAAGCGGTCACGTCCAGGCCGGTGACCGACCCGCCGGAGGACTCCACGGCCGTGGTGAGCTGGCTGACGGCGGTCCCGCCTGCGGGGACCTCCAGTCGGACCGTCATCGAGTACGAGACGCTAGGCGCCGTTGCCATGGCCGCTTTCCTCTGCTTTCGCTTGTTTCGCTCGTGCCGCGCGTCACGGGGACGCGAGACATCCGATCGTCCCACCTACCGACGGGTAGGCGGTAACCCGGCCCTCATGCCGGAAGAAATCTTCCAGAATGCGAGAAGGTCAAACGCCGACGGGCGTCCTCCCGGCCAGGGAAGGACGCCCGTCAGAACATCTGGTGGCACCGACCCGCCATGCTCGCCTCGCGGCAAGTGGTCGCTCGAAGCGACTAAGGTTGGGCCCGGGGGCTTGGATCGAGCCGGTGCCGTATCCAGGCTAACAAACGGCCTCCCGAAGTGATTCCGGTAGGGCACGTTCCGCTCTCGGAACGTCAGATCGGACGCAACGAAGTGCGCCGTTCGGCCGCCGCGAGCGCCGGGCCGGGCGCGGCCGGAGCCGCGCCCCTCACTCCCGGTCCCGCAGGCCGCTCACTCCCGGCCCGCAGACCGCTCAGCCCCGGTCCCGCAGGCCCCTCAGTCCCGATACCGTCGGCCCCCCACTCCCGGTCCCGCGTCGGCCCCCCACTCCCGGTCCCGCCGGCCGCTCACTCCCGCAGCAGGTCCGGCACCCCGTGGGCGTCCGGGTCGTCCCGCTCGCCCGAGAGCACCGTCAGCCGCTGGGTGGCCCGGGTGAGGGCCACGTACAGGACCCGCAGGCCGGCCGGGGACTCGTCGGCGATCTCGGCGGGCGAGACCACGACCGTCGCGTCGTACTCCAGGCCCTTCGCCTCCAGGCTGCCCAGGACCACCACGCGGTCGCCCAGCCCCGCCAGCCACTCGCGTGCCTCGGCGCGCCGGCCCATGGGGACGACGACACCGACCGTGCCGTCGACGTCGCCCAGCAGGTGCAGGGCCTCCTGACGGACGGACACGGACAGCTCGTCGCCCGCGACCGCGAACCGGGGCTCGACGCCCGTGGAGCGCACCGCCCGCGGGGACTCCATGCCCGGCATGGCCAGCACCAGCACCCTGGCCGCCAGCTCGGCGATCTCCGCCGGGTTGCGGTAGTTGACGGTCAGCCGGAAGCGGCGGCGCTGGCGGGCGCCGAGCGCCTCGTCGCGAGCGGCCGCGGCCTCGTCCGGGTCGGACCAGGAGGACTGCGCCGGGTCGCCGACGATCGTCCAGGTGGCCGTGCGGCCCCGGCGGCCCACCATCCGCCACTGCATGGGCGTCAGGTCCTGCGCCTCGTCGACGATGACGTGCGCGTAGTCGCGGCGCTCCTGCGCCAGCCGCTCGGCGCGCTCCCAGCGCGACTCCGAGCGCTGCGGCATCAGCTCCTCCAGCCCGGTGAGGTGGTCGAGCGGGTCGGTCTCGCGCGGCGGCCGGGGGCGGTGGGGGACGCCGAGCAGCGTCTCCAGCTCGTCCAGCAGCGCCACGTCGTGGACCGAGAGCGGGCCGCTGCCGGCGGCGTCCAGCCGACGCAGCGAGCGGGCCAGCTGCCGCACCTCACGGGGGTTGAGGACCCGGCGCGACCAGCGGCCCAGCCGCTTCTCGTCGGCCATGCAGGCCAGCACGCGGCGCGGGGTGAGCTCGGGCCACCAGGCGTCGAGGAAGTCGGTGAAGACGGTCTCGGTGGTGATGTCCTCGTCGAACGCGGAGCGGGCCTCCGCCGCGAGCTCGGGGTCGGTGTAGCGCTTGCGGCCGCCGGCCCTGGACCACAGGGCGTCGAGGATCAGGCGGCGGGCGCGCGGGCGCAGCAGGTTGACCGGTGCGGTCCCGCCGAGCGCGGCGTTGCGGATGCGGCGCAGCTCCTCGGCCTCCAGCTCGACGCGGGCGCCGAAGGCGACCACGCGCAGCCGCTCGGGGACCGCGGTGGCCGCGACCGGCACCTCCAGGGCTCCGCGCACCGCCTTGCGCAGCACCGGGAGCATGCGGGAGGAGCCCTTAGTGCGGGCGACGGCCGGCTCGTCGTACGTATCGGCCTCGGCGCCGTCCACCAGGGAGCCGACCGCGCGGATGGCGACCTGGCCCTCCTCGCCGAGCGAGGGCAGCACGCCCTCGGTGTAGGCGACGAGCAGCGGCGTCGGCGAGACGACGAGGATGCCGCCCGCGTAGCGCCTGCGGTCCTGGTAGAGGAGGTAGGCGGCGCGGTGCAGGGCGACGGCGGTCTTGCCGGTGCCCGGGCCGCCCTCGACCTCGGTGACCGAGGCGGCGGGGGCGCGGATGACCAGGTCCTGCTCGGCCTGGATGGAGGAGACGATGTCCCGCATGGTGTGGCTGCGGGCCTGGCCGAGCGCGGCCATCAGGGCGCCGTCGCCGACGACGGCGAGCGCGGATCCGTCCAGCGTGGTGGTCAGCTCCGGGCGCAGCAGGTCGTCCTCGACGCCGAGGACCTTGCGGCCCTTGGAGCGGATGACGCGGCGGCGTACGACCCGGCCGGGCGCCACCGGGGTGGCGCGGTAGAAGGGCGCGGCGGCGGGCGCCCGCCAGTCGATGACGAGCGGGGAGTAGTCGGCGTCGAGCACGCCGATGCGGCCGATGTGCAGCGTCTCGGCGATCTCGGCGCGGTCGCCGTCCACGGCGTCGTCGGCGGGCTCGAGGGAGGTGTACGCGCCGTCGGGGCCCTTCTTGCCGTCCTTGCCGAGGAGCAGGTCGACGCGGCCGAAGAGGAAGTCCTCGAACTCGTTGTTCAGCCGGTTGAGGTGCATCCCGGCGCGGAACACCTGGGCGTCCCGCTCGGCGAGCGCGCCGGGCGTGCCGACCTGGCCGCGCTTGGCGGCGTCGTCCATGAGGAACTCGGCCTCGTGGATCTTCTCCTCGAGGCGCCGGTACACCCGGTCCAGATGGTGCTGTTCAGCTCCGATCTCACGGTCGCGGACCCCATCGGGCTCCGTCGCCGGTCCTGTCGCCACGTGCGCGTCCGTGGCGTTCTGCGCGGCCACCCAGGCCCCCTTCTGCTGTGCGTAGGGCAGCCGTCAACCGTACGCGAACAGGGGCGGTGAGCGCACCTGTCAGGACATGAGGGGTATGCCACGAGTGTCACCTGTTGACGGATCGCCCATTCGGCGATCACAGCCGGGCGGGCGGCGGTCCCGCGCTCATTATCGGGACGGTCCCGCGCTCACATCGGGACGGTCGCGAGGTGCCGGCCGTCGAGCGTACGGACCTCGAAGCGGGCGATGTCGGCCCGGTTGAAGGCCGCGCCCCCGTGCGTGTACAGCGGTTCCTTGTTCCACTTGGTGCCGGCGCCGTCCAGGCCGTAGCCGGCCGCCGGGACCGCCCACGTGGTCACCGTCTGCTCCCGGCCGTCCCTGCCGACGGCGACGAGGTCGCAGGTCAGAGGGCCTTTGACGTTGCCGAGCCGGAGCGCGACATGGGTGCCCCAGGGCTTGCTCTTCAGGGAGACGCTCGCATCCACCTTGGTGAGGGGGTCCACGCCACCGGTCTTGTCGCCGTCCTCGTACATCTGCTTGGCGGCGCTCACGGTGCTGTGGCCGGAGGTGTCCTGTTCGGTGAGGGCCGCGCCGGCGAGGGGGCCCCCGACGATCAGCGCGGCGGCCGCGGCCACCAGCCACAGCCGGCGGGTGCGCTGTGCCCTGCGGGTGCCGGTGACGTCGTCGAGCAGCCGGTCCAGAAGCCCGGGGCGGGGCGCCGCCGTGAGCACGCCCGGGTCGGGGGTGGACTCCCTGAGCTCGGCGAGGAGGGGAGTGAGGCCCATGAGGTCGTCGAGCTCGGCGGCGCAGCGGGGGCAGCCGGCGAGGTGCTCCTCGAAGCGGGCGGCGTCCGCGTCGTCGAGGGCGCCGAGCGCGTACGCGCCGACGGCGGTGTGCCCGGTGTGCTCATGGTCCGGTGCCGGCCGGTTCATGCCGTCACTCCTCGTTCCTCGAGCGAGAGCTTCATGGAGCGCAGCGCGTAGAAGACACGGGACCGCACGGTCCCGGCCGGAACGCCCAGCACGTCGGCTGCCTCGCTCACGGTACGTCCTTTGAAGTAGGTCTCGATCAGCGCCTCTCGGTGGGCCTGGGAAAGGTCGCCCAGCGCGTCGGAGATGGTCATCAGGCGCAGCGCCCGGTCGATCTCGTCGGCGGCGGGCAGCAGTTCCAGCGGCCCCGGGTCGACCTCCCGGGGACGGGCCTGCCTGCTGCGGTGGTTGTCGATGACGATGCGGCGGGCGACGGTCACCAGCCACGGCCGTACGGAGCCGTCGGCGCCGCGCAGCCGGTCGGCGTTGCGCCAGGCGCGCAGCAGCGTCTCCTGGACGACGTCCTCCGCGCGCTGGCGGTCGCCCGCCACCAGGCGCAGCACGAAGGCGAGCAGGGGGCCGGCGTGTTCGTCGTAGAGCGACCTCATCAGGTCCTCGTCCGGACTCGTCCTGTCAGCCACGGCGGCATCCTTGCGCAAGCCTTCCCCCTGGGTCGATAGCGCGGTGCGGTAATTCCCGGTGCGCCGGGGTGTCAGGTGGGCGGTGGTGCCCTTCGGGCATGAATACGGACGTGCGCCGGGGTCCGTTCAACGGCCGGACGACAAATGTGTGGAAGGCTGCGCCTTCACCGCCCGGCCGTCCACCGACTGCCCGTCCACTGATTGCCCGTTCACCGACTGCCCGTTCACCGACTGCCCGTCGCTCGCGCGGCGGCGGTGGCGCGCCACGCGCTCGCGGTTGCCGCACACCTCGCTGGAGCACCAGCGCCTGCGGCGGCCCCGCGAGGTGTCGAGGTAGACCAGCGAACAGGTCTCCCCCTCGCACTGGCGCAACTGACCCCGTACGCCGGCGTCCGTGAGCATCTCCACGGCATCGCGGGCGATCTGCCCGAGGAACGCCCCGCAGTCGGGGACGTCGGCGAGGCTCCGTACGAGAAGGCCGTCGGTGTCCCTGACCGCCCGCGGCGCGGGCGGGGCGGTGGCGGCGAGGGCGTTCACCCGTTCCAGGTCGGGCCCGGCGGCGCGGCCGGCGACCTCGGCGTGGACGACGCGGTGCAACAGGTCCCGGGCGGCCTGGAAGCGGCCGAGCCAGCCGGCGTCCACGGCGTCGAGCGGCGTACCCGGGGGCACCACCTGGGCCCCCAGCAGCCAGGACCGTAAGCGGCGCGGACTCTCGAGCCGCTCCGCCGGTTCCGCGGTGGCCACCAGGTCGAGGCACAGCCGCCCGGTGTCGAACCGCAGATCGTAGGAGGCCGCTGCCATGCGCGTGTCACCTTTTCCCTCTGGGTGGTACCCCCGCGCGTCCCAGGGTGCCCGGCGCGGCGGTCGGCGGGAAGGGCTGTCATCCCACCGGCTCCACCGGTCTTCTGCCGGGTGTGGCGGAAGGGAGCCCGCCGTTCAGGCACCCATCAGCGCCGCGTCGCCCGCCGGGAGCCACGAGCCGGCGGGACGCTCCAGCCACCCGTGCGCCGCCGTGAGATCCCGTGCCGCGCCCCGCAGTGCCTCCAGACCCGGATGCCGCAGGCCGCGCCGCCACACCATCGCCACCGGTGACAGCGGCACCGGGTCGGTCAGCGGCCGCAGCACCATGGCCGGCACGTCGATGAACTCGTCGCTCGCCAGCACCGACCAGCCCCGCTTGCGTACGACGCGGACGAACTCCTCCTCGCCCTCGATCTCGGGGAACGGCTCGGCCACGGCGATCCCGCGCCCCTCGAAGAGCAGCTGTGCGAGAGCGGTCCACTCCTCGGTGGCCGGGTTCCCGGCGCCCGCGTAGAGCGTCTCGCCCCGCAGCGCGCCCAGCTCCACCGCGCCGCGCCCCGCCAGGGGGTGGTCGTCCCGCAGCAGCACGGCCATCCGCTCCAGCCGCACGGGCTGATGGCACAGCCCGGCCCGTACCCCGTCCGCCAGTCCCGCCACCCGCCCGAAGGACACGTCGAGCCGCCCCGCCAGGATCTGCTCGGCGGCACCGCTGAGGCCGCTGTGGTAGCGGGCGACGAGCTCCAGCTCGGGCGCCGCGCCGCGGGCCCCGGACAGCACGCGCTGCCCGGTGCTCACCGGGCCGCCGACGTCCACGAGCAGCGGCCGGCTCTCCCCCGCGCACGCCGCCGCCAGTTCGTCGTGCGCGGCGAGCACCCGCCGCGCGTAGGGCAGCAGCCGGGCGCCCTCAGCCGTGAGGGCCACGGCCCGGGTCGTACGGGCGAACAGTTCGGCGCCCACGTCGCGTTCCAGCCGCCGGATGTCGCGGCTGAGGGCCTGCTGGGCGACGTACAACCGGGCGGCGGCCCGTGTGAAGTGGAGCTCGTCGGCGACGGCGGCGAAGGCTCTCAGCAGCCGTGGCTCTATGTCGTGTGGCACGCCCGGCAGTCAACAGCGCCCGGCCACCCCGGCGCCACCGCCCGCGCATCGTCCCGGCATCAGGCCTGTGGAGGCCAAGGCCACCGGACCGGTCAGACCCGCGCACCGTCCCCGCATCCATCAGACCAGTGCAAGCCATCGGCCCGGTCAGACCTGAGGCTCGCCCCCGCATCAGACCTACGGAGGCCACCGGGCCGGTCAGACCTGCGGCTCGCCCGCGCGATGAAGGCCACCGGCCTGGTCAGACCTGCGGCTCGCGCTCGCCGACGGCGGCAGTCCCGGCCGCCTCCGGCCCGCGGGACCGGTGCCGCAGGACCCGAACGCCCGCCCAGGCCGCCAGCGCCGCGCCGCCCGCGCCCGCGCCCGCGCCCGCGATCAGCAGCGCGCGGTCCGGGCCGCCGGGGCCGGCGGAGGCGGCGGGGGCGGCGCCGGTGACCAGCAGGTGGCCCGTCCTCTTCACCCGGCCGTGGTGGCTGATGACCGTGACGGGGTAGCGGCCGGACTGCAGGCCGGGCCGCACCCGTGCCGGGCCGAAGTACCGCGGCCCGGCGCCATCGCCCGCCTTGCTGTCGTCGCGCGTGAGCGGGACGGGGCTCTCGAAGGCGGGTGAGGTGGCGGTCAGGCGCTCGTCCTCGCCGGGGTCGGGGGAGGCGTCGCGCCACAGCACGTTGACGGTCCCGCCGGCCTCGGCCTTGTGGCCATGCGCCCGGGCCGCGCCGGGCCGCCCCGCGGTGGCGAAGAACGCCGGACCGCGCACCTTGCCGACGTAGTCGCTGTCGCCGGGCCGGGCCGCACGGACGACGAGCGGCCGCTCCTGCACCCGGCTGCCGTCGGGGCCGGTGAGCGTGACCTTGTACGTACCGTCCTTGACGTCCAGGGGCAGCGCGACGAGCGCGGTGAACATCCGGGGGTTGTTCCAGTGCCGGCCCCTGGGATCGTGGGTCAGCCGCACCTTCGAGCGGAAGGCCGGGGAGAGTGCGGTGAAGGAGTCGCCCGTCGCTCCCGGGCGCAGATCGTCGAAGGACAGCCCCAGCCGCTCCCCCGGCCGCAGCACGTCGTCCGGGGCGCTCACCCGGAACTCCGGTGGCCGCGGAGCCGTGACCTCCACGCGGTCCTCGGCCACGACCCGGCCGCCGGCGTGGACGGTGAGGGGGTACGTGCCGGGCGCGACGCCCATGGTGATCGCGGGCCGCGCGTGGTGGCCGCGCCCGTCGTGCCCGTGCCCGTAGGGCGCCAGGCGCACCCGGTGGCGGAAGACGGGCGAGGTGACGGTGACACCGTCCCGGTCGGGCACGCCCCGCACGTCGATGTCGATCAGCTCGCCGGGGCGGTTGCCGAAGGCGCCGTTGAGCAGCAGGTGCACCTCGCCGGGGCCGTCGTCGGCGACGACGGAGCCCCGGCCGTCGTCGGCGACGGCGGCCGGGGCTCCGCCCAGCCACAGCGCGCCCATGCCCACCGCGGTGGCGACCACTGTCCGTGTCCGCTGCGTCCACTGCACCGGGTCCACCCCCTTGGTCGCTCTGTAAGAGGCCCGCCCGGGGCCATCGGTTGCGCCCCGGCGACGTGTGCCCGGGAACGACCGAGGCCCCACCGCCGGAAAGAGCGGTGGGGCCTCGGCCTCACATGGGATGACGGGTCTGGGGGTCATGCCCCCAGAGATCGATGAGACGGATCTGCTCGCGTGTTTGCGAGCAGATCCGTCCCTCCGTCTGGTGGAGATGGCGGGAATCGAACCCGCGTCCAACGGTGCAGAATCAGGGCTTCTCCGTGTGCAGTTCGCTGCGCTTTTCTCGGCCCCGGAGATCACGCGAACAAGTCTCCGACGGGCCCAGTCACTGTTTGATTTCCCACCAGGTCCCGTGACCGGACCTAGTGGTTTAGTTCCCTAGCTGATGCCAGGATCCGGGTCGGGAACAGCCCCGGGCTGACACTTCGCAAGTCGCTACTTAGGCAGCGAGGGCGAAGGAATCGCGCTTGGTGTTGGCGATTATTGGTTGCGACATATGGTTTACGAGATCATTGCCGCTTCCTCGACACGCTTCCCCTGCTTCGACATCCGCTGTCGAAACCGATCATCCCCATGTTGTTTTTTCAAGGTACGCACGCGGCACCACCCGGTGTGCATGCAGCCCATCGTACGTGACCAACGCACGACGGTGCCAGCTAATTCCCGGCGGGTGCTGCACCCGCTGGGCCGGCTACACCCGCTGGGCCCGCTGGCGCCTGCGCGCCGCCGCGATCGCGCGGTTCGACTCGCGCGTGTCCTGCTTCTCGCGCAGCGTCTGCCTCTTGTCGTACTCCTTCTTGCCCCTGGCCAGCGCGATCTCGACCTTGGCCCGGCCCTCCTTGAAGTAGATGGCGAGCGGCACGATGGTGTGCCCCGTCTCCTGCGACTTCGAGGCGAGCTTGTCGATCTCGGCCCGGTGCATCAGCAGCTTGCGCTTGCGGCGCGCGCTGTGGTTGGTCCACGTGCCCTGGGTGTACTCGGGGATGTGGGCGTTGTGCAGCCACGCCTCGCCGCCGTCGATCTGCACGAAGCCGTCCGCCAGCGAGGAGCGGCCCTGACGCAGCGACTTCACCTCGGTACCGGTCAGCACCATGCCGCACTCGTAGGTGTCCAGAATGTGGTAATCATGCCGCGCCTTCTTGTTCTGCGCGACCAGTTTGCGACCCGTCTTCTCTTTAGCCATAGCGCCGCCATTCTCGCACTACGACCCACCCCCGAGGCCACTCAATACTGTGCGGGCCCGCTGCTCGGCGGCGCCGCGCACCACCAGGTCGGGTGTGATGCCGCAGCCGTCGACCCGGCGCCCGGCGGGGGTGCGGTAGTGGCCGACGGTGAGCTCGGCGACCGAGCCCTCCGCGAGCCGGCTGGGCATCTGCACGGACCCCTTGCCGAAGGTCCGTGAGCCCACGACGACCGCCCGGCCCCGGTCCTGCAGGGCACCGGCCAGCAGCTCGGCGGCGCTCATGGTGCCGCCGTCGACGAGCACGACCAGGGGCCGCCGGGTGTCGCCGCCCCGCCCGGCCCGCAGGACCCGCGGCCGGCCGTGGACGTCGTAGGTCGCGACGAGGCCGCCGTCGAGGAAGGCGGAGGCCGTGGTGACGGCCTCGGCGAGCAGCCCGCCCGAGTTGCCGCGCAGGTCCAGCACGACGCCCTCGCCGGGCGCGGCCGCCCGCACCGCGTCCCGGACCCGCTCGCCGGTGCCCTTGGTGAACGCCGCCACCTTGATCATGGTCGCGGGGGTCCCGCCGGCCCCGCGCCCACCGCCCAGCCGGCCGACCTCGACGCTCTCGGTGACCAGCCGCTCCCTCAGCAGCATCCGTTCCCACCTGCGGTCGCCGCGCTGCAGCCCGATCCGTACGGGCGTGCCGGGTGCGGCCGCGGGCCAGGCGGCGAAGGACCGGCCGTCGCCGCGCAGCAGGGAGACGACCTCGGTCACCGGGCGGCCGGTGACGTCCATGGCGTCGACGGTACGGATCCGGTCACCGGAGCGGACCCCGGCCCGCTCGGCGGGGCTGCCGGGCCGGACGCTGTCGACCTCCATCCGCCCGCCGCCCGTGCGCCGGGTGGTGAGGCCGACGCCGACGTACGCGCCGTCGAGCGCCAGCGCGAATCCTTCGTACTCCCGGGGGCTGTAGACCGCGCTCCAGGCATCACCGCTGCGGTCGAGGACCTCGGCGGCCGCCTCCGAGCCGGACCTGCCGTCCCGGGCGGCCTCCTGCGCCGCGGCCTCCAGGGCGCTGCGGTCGACGGCCCGGGCGGCGGTACGGGGCGGGGTGCGGTGCCCCGTCGGACTCCGGCCATCCTGTCCCTCGTCGTCCCAGGAGCCCGTCGCGGCACCCGTCGCCAGCACACCCACGAAGACCAATGTCAGAGCGGCCCCGCGGCGGGCGCGGCGCGGCGGAGCGGGCATCGTCGGGCCGGGCATGCGCGTGAGTCTAGGACACCGAAGGGCGCCGCACGGGGAGTTGACCGCACGGCGCCCTTGGCACGTCCTACACCTTGAGGTATTTCCTCAGGGCCGCGAAGGCCGCCAGCGCGGGCATGAGCAGACCGATGGCGAGCACCAGCGGCAGCTTGGCCAGCACTGCGTCCCAGCCGATGAACTGGATGACGTCGATGTGGTGGGCGAGCCAGTTGTTCACCAGGAAGTACTGTCCGCCGACCAGCAGGACACAGGCGAAGCCCGCGCCGAGCAGCCCGGCGAAGGCGGCTTCCATGATGAACGGGATCTGGATGTAGAAGCTGGACGCGCCGACCAGCCGCATGATCCCGGTCTCCCGCCGGCGGCTGAAGGCCGAGACGCGGACCGTATTGACGATCAGCATCAGCGCCACCACGAGCATCAGGGCCATCACGCCCAGCGCCGCGATGTTCATTCCGTTCAGGAGGTTGAACAGGTTCTCGAGCAGGGTCTTCTGGTCCTGCACCACCTGCACGCCGGGGCGCTGGGAGAAGGCGCTGGAGATGACCGCGTATTTGGAGGGGTCCTTGAGCTTGACGCGGAAGGACTCCTGCATCTGGTCCGGGGTGAGGGAGCCGGCGATCGGTGATTTACCGAACTGCTCCTTGTAGTGCTTGTACGCCTGGTCGGCGGTCTCGAACTGGACGTTCTGGACGACCGACATCTTCTGCAGGTCGGTCTTGATCTGCTTCTTCTGCTCGTCGGTGGCCACGCCCTTGGCGCAGGCGGGGTCCGACTCGGCGTCGATCTTGTTGCAGAGGAAGATCGAGACATTGACCTTGTCGTACCAGTAGCCCTTCATCGTGCTCACCTGTTCACGCATGAGCAGGGAACCGCCGAACAGGGCGAGCGACAGGGCGACGGAGACGATGACGGCGAAGGTCATCGTGAGATTGCGGCGGAGACCGACGCCGATCTCCGACAGGACGAACTGGGCGCGCATGGCGTCCTCTCACTGCCTTTCAGTGCTGGTAGCCGTAGACGCCGCGCGACTGGTCGCGCACGAGACGGCCCTGTTCGAGTTCGATGACGCGCTTGCGCATCTGGTCGACGATCTGCTGGTCGTGGGTGGCCATGATGACCGTGGTGCCGGTCCGGTTGATGCGGTCGAGCAGCTTCATGATGCCGACCGACGTCTGGGGGTCCAGATTTCCGGTGGGCTCGTCGGCGATCAGCAGCATCGGGCGGTTGACGAACGCGCGGGCGATCGCGACGCGCTGCTGCTCACCGCCGGAGAGCTCGCCGGGCATCCGCTCCTCCTTGCCGCCGAGCCCCACCAGCTCCAGAACCTGCGGGACGGCCTTGCGGATCTCCCCGCGCGGCTTACCGATGACCTCAAGGGCAAACGCGACATTCTGCGCGACTGTCTTGTTCGGCAGCAGCCGGAAGTCCTGGAAGACGGTGCCCAACTGGCGACGCATCTGCGGCACTTTCCAGTTGGAGAGCCGGGCGAGATCCTTGCCGAGCACATGGACCTGGCCGTGACTGGCCCGCTCCTCACGAAGCAGCAGCCGAAGGAACGTGGACTTCCCGGAGCCCGAGGAGCCGACCAGGAAGACGAACTCGCCTTTCTCGATCTCGAGCGAGACGTCCCGGAGCGCCGGACGGTTCTGCTTGGGGTAGGACTTGGAGACGTTGTCGAATCGGATCACGAGAGCACCACGCGTCGACCTGGATAGCGGCACGGAACGCCGCGTTCACGGCGCCCGTCGGTGTGCGTGACCATACCGAACCGCCCGTGTACGCGCAGTCGGCATCGGGGGTCGGCGCCGCCATTACTGGCACGATCGGGGGCAAATCCTGGACAATCGGCCCCCGTCTCGCGGTTTGCGGGACCGCACGCGCCGAACAGCGGGAAAGCTGGCACAGTGGTAAGGGGAACCGCAGGGCGCTCCCGCGCGTTGGACGTACCGGAGGAGGACATCGCATGACATGCGACCGACTGGTGTGCGCCAACTGCGCGGCCCCCGTCATGGAGGGCAGGTGCCCGGTCTGCCGGGCGAGCCGCGAACGGCTGCAGCACCAGGAAGGCGGCTTCGGCGGGCTGACCCCGACGGCACTCATAGTGCTGCTCGTGGCGCTCGTCGCGGTGACGGTACTGCTCCGCGGCTTCGCAGGGTAGCGGCACGGCTACATATTCGTGAATGTGCGAGGCCCGAGGCGCTGGGAGCGCGCCTCGGGCCTCGGACGTGTGCGGTACGCAGGGACGGGTACCGCTGGGGACTACCGCTGTCAGGCGGCGGTGCTGCGGTTGATCAGGCGGGGCAGCATCCGGAAGCCGATGCCACCCGCGATCATCGTCGCGGCACCGGCCACGAGGAAGGCGGTCTGACCGGCACCGGTCTGCGCCAGCTCGCCGGTCTGGGCCAGCTCCTCCTTGGGCTTGCCCTGCTGGACGGGCTGCGAGCCGGCACTGTCGGTGCTGGTGTTGCAGTTGCCGTCGGTGTCCACCGGGCAGGTGCGGGCGTCGTCGCCGCCGCTGTTGCCGCCGCCGGTGCCGCCGGTGGCGGAGCCGTTGTGGTTGTCGCCGCCGGTGGAGCCGGTGGAGCCGCTGCCACCGGAGGTGCCGTGGTCGCCACCGGTGGAACCGCTACCGCCGGTCGAACCGCTGCCGCCGGTGGAGCCGTGGTCGCCGCCGGTCGTGCCGCCACCCGTGGTGCCACCGCCGGTCGTGCCACCGCCCGTGGTGCCACCGCCGGTCGTGCCACCGCCCGTGGTGCCGCCACCGGTCGTCTCACCACCCGTGGTGCCACCGCCGGTCGTGCCACCGCCCGTGGTGCCACCGCCGGTCGTCTCACCACCGGTCGTGCCACCGCCTGTGGTGCCACCGCCGGTCGTGCCACCGCCGGTCGTCTCACCGCCCGTAGTGCCACCACCCGTGGTACCACCGCCAGTGGTGCCACCACCGGTCGTCTCACCGCCCGTAGTGCCACCGCCTGTGGTGCCGCCACCGGTCGTGCCACCGCCCGTGGTGCCACCGCCGGTCGTCTCACCGCCCGTGGTACCACCGCCCGTCGTACCGCCGCCCGTGGTGCCACCGGGAGTGGTGGGCTGCGGGATCTCGGTGGGGCCGGAGGTCGGGTCATCGGCGCCGGCGGTGTGGACGTCCACGCTCGCCTTCACCCCGATGCCGGGGACCTCGACGCCGACACCGGCGGCCGAAGCCGCGCCGGCGGCCGTCAGCGAAGCACCCGCGGCGATCATCGCGCCGGCGGCTATTCGCGCAACGCGCAGCCGCGTCTTGTTCGTCATTGCCTGCTACCCCCAGTAGCTGATCTCGTCAATGGAGCAGCTATGCACAGGGCGGTGGCGCTTCGGGGGCGGCGTGACCGAACCGGCCGCATACAGTCGTACGCGCCGGGACGCTCGCCCCCCGCCACACGTGCCCCAGTGATACGCATGCCGCACGCCAGCCTTCCCAGTTTTCAGGGCAGCGTCAAGGCAGTTACGGGCGTGATGTCCCGCTACGCGGGGGTTGATCAACTTTGTCGGGCCAGGTGGTTCTACTTCTCCTGCTGCTTGCGCCAGCGGATCCCGGCCTCCAGGAAGCCGTCGATGTCGCCGTCGAGGACGGAGGTGGGGTTGCCGACCTCGAACTCGGTGCGGAGGTCCTTGACCATCTGGTACGGGTGCAGGACGTACGAACGCATCTGGTTGCCCCAGGAGTTGCCGCCGTCACCCTTGAGGGAATCCATGAGCGCCTGCTCCTCCTGGCGGCGGCGCTCGAGGAGCTTGGCCTGGAGGACGTTCATGGCGCTCGCCTTGTTCTGGATCTGCGAGCGCTCGTTCTGGCAGGAGACCACGATCCCGGTGGGGAGGTGCGTGATGCGGACGGCGGAGTCGGTCGTGTTGACGCCCTGGCCGCCGGGGCCCGACGCCCGGTAGACGTCGATGCGCAGCTCGGACTCGTCGATGTCGACGTGGTCGGACTGCTCGACGACCGGGAGCACCTCGACGCCCGCGAAGGACGTCTGGCGGCGGCCCTGGTTGTCGAAGGGGGAGATGCGGACCAGGCGGTGGGTGCCCTGCTCGACGGAGAGGGTGCCGTACGCGTACGGGGCCTTGACCACGAAGGTGGTCGACTTGATGCCGGCCTCTTCCGCGTACGAGGTCTCGTACACCTCGGTCGAATAGCCGTGCCGCTCGGCCCAGCGCAGGTACATGCGCTGCAGGCGCTCGGCGAAGTCGGAGGCGTCGACGCCGCCGGCCTCGGCGCGGATGTTGACGAGCGCCTCACGGGAGTCGTACTCGCCGGAGAGGAGGGTACGGACCTCCATCTCGTCCAGCGCCTTCCTCACCGACTCCAGCTCGGCCTCGGCCTCGGCCTGGGTGTCCGCGTCGGCCTCGGCCTCGGCGAGCTCGAAGAGCACCCCGAGATCGTCGATGCGGCTGCGCAGCGCCTCGGTCTTGCGCAGCTCCGCCTGGAGGTGCGACAGCTTGCTGGTGATCTTCTGTGCCGCGTCCGGGTCGTCCCAGAGCGACGGGGCCGCCGCCTGCTCCTCGAGCACGGCGATGTCGGCCCTCATCCTGTCGAGGTCCAGAACGGCCTCGATCGACCCCATGGTCGAGGAGAGGGACTTCAGCTCTTCGGATACATCAACGACTGCCACGCACCCAGCCTAACGGCTACGCCGGGCTCCCCGGTCCGAAGGGCGGCACCCTGCCGTATCCGGAACCCGCCGTTCTGGGCTCACGGCCCGGGCCGGACGTCCCGCCGCAGCGGCGGAAAGAAGAAGACCGGCCTGTTCATGACCGCCGCGACGGAGATCCACCGCGGCGGTGATCCGCCGGCACCGGAACTGCGATCCGCCGGAACCGCGGTCCGCCATGAGGTCCCGGTCCGGCGGTGCCGGACCGGCCGCCCCGCGTGCCCCGGTGCCGCGGGCTACCGCAGAGGGGCCACCGACCCCTGGGCCGGGTCCTGGGTGGGGGTGCGGGGCGGTTCCGTGCGGTGGACGCCGGGCTGCTTGCCGCCCGGCTTCGCGTCGCCCGGGTCCGTCCCGCCGCTCGTGGCGAACCAGCCGCCCACCCCGGCCGCGGCGGCCAGCGCGACCGCCGCCGCGCCGAGCCGGATGCGGCGCCGCCGCACCTCCTCCGCCGACGACCGGTGCCGTGCGGAACCGGCGCGGCGCTGGCCGGGCGAGCGCGGGGCCCGCGCCGTGCCGTGCGCACCACCGGCCAGTTCCTCCGGGCCCGGCACGCGCATGCTGGTGTGGGTGTCCCGGCTGGAGTCGGAGACGGCGCCCGGTACGAGCGGCACCGCGCCGCGGCGGCGGGGGCCGGGAGCGGCGACGGGCGGGCCGGACCCGGCAGCACCGCTTCCGTACGCGCCCTCGCGCTCGGCGTCGTCGGCTTCGTTCTCGTCCGGCTCGTCGATGTCGAGCGGCGGGATGCCGGCCAGTCCGGGCAGCAGTTCGCGCAGCCGTGCCGCGAGTTCCGAGGCGCGCAGCCGGGAGGCGGGGGCCTTCGCGAGGCACTGCACGACGAGCTGCCACAGCTCGTCGGGGATGCCGGGCAGCGGGGCCACGGTCTCCGTGACGTGCCGGCGCAGTACCGCGCCCGGGTGGCCGCCGCCGAAGGGCGTGAAGCCGGCCAGCAGCTCGTACAGGACGGTGGCCAGGGCGTACACGTCGACGGACGCGCGCGGCGGCAGGCCCTCGATGATCTCCGGCGCCAGGTAGTCCGGGGTCCCGATGATGCTGCGCGCCCCGGGCGGGCGGCCGCCGCCGTCCGCGCCGGCCGGCCGCTCGCCCCGCTCGGCGCGTTCGCGGGCGGGGCGCGGGAAGTCGACGAGCCGGGCGATGCCGAAGTCCGTGAGCAGCGCGGGGTGCGCGCCGCCGGGCCCGAGGGGGCCCTGCATGTCGAGGAGGACGTTCTCCGGCTTGACGTCGCGGTGGATGATCCCGGCGGCGTGCGCGGCGGCGAGGCCGTCCGCGACGTCGGCGACGATGGCTACGGCCGCCTCGGGCGCGAGGCGCCGCTCGCGGTCGAGGCGCGTGCGCAGGTCCGTGCCGCGGATGAGGTCCATGACCAGGGCGAGGTCGGCGCCGTCGACGACGAGGTCGCGGACGCCGACCACGTGCGGGTGGTCGAGGCCGAGGAGGGCCGCGCGCTCCTGCACGAAACGGCCGACGAGCTCCTGGTCGGAGGCGAGGTCCTCGCGCAGGAGCTTGATGGCGACCGGGCCCTCGGGGCCGTCGCCGAGCCACACCGTCCCGGCACTGCCGCGCCCCAGGACCTGGTGGGCGGTGTACCGGCTGCCGATCTTCCGTGCCAAGACTGTTCCCCGACTCCTCCGTCATCCGACAGGCTCGCTGGCGACCAAGCTACGCGGCCGAGGGGGCGTTGGGGACACCGATTCGGCGCCAACCGTTACTTCTGAGGCAGAAAACACCCTTCGGGTGTCGACATATCGACCGCCTCGTCCCCGGCCTGTCGGATTACCGGTTCACCGGCTGGAAATCAGGTTCGAGATCCAGTCCTTCGCGTCGGTGGCCCAGTCCCAGGTGGCGTCCCAGAAGCTCTTGCCGTCGGCGACCCAGTCCTTGAGCGGGGTGAACTCCCAGATCAGCCAGGAGCCCACGAACAGGATGACGATCATGAACAGGCAGCCCTTGAGGCAGCCCAGGCCCGGGATCCGCATGGGGTTCGCGCTGCGCTGCCGGGGCGCGCGCGGCTCGCGGCGAGGGGCGGGGGCCGGCTCGGGCGCGGGCGGGGCGTACCGCTGCGGCTGGGCTTGAGGCTGCGGCTGGGGCGGCTGCGGCGTCTGGTAGCGGGGCGCCCGCTGGGGCTGCTGCCGCTGCGGAGGCCGCGGAGGTGCGTAGGGCTGGGGCTGCTGCTGGGGCTGAGGCGCGTAGTGCGGCGGCTGCTGCCCGTAGTGCTGCTGGGGTCGCTGCTGTCCCTGCGGCGGCTGCTGGGGCTGTTGAGGCGCCGCGCGGCGTTGGGGGCGGCGGCGCAGCGGGTCCTCGCTCGGGTCGAGGTACTGCGCCTGGGTCTGGTCGTTGCGGTCGCGGGCCGCGCGCATCTGGGTCTGCCACGGGTGCGGGCTGTCGCCCTGCTCCGGCCCCGGGGGCACCGGCGGCATGACCCGGGTGCCGTCAGGGCCGCCGTGCGGGCCCTGGCCCGCTGGCAGCACCTGCGTGGGCTCGGCGCCCGGTCCGCCGGGACCGGGCGGGGTGCCCGGCAGGACGCTGGTCGCGGCGTTCGGGTCGTAGGGGTCGTACGCGCCCGGGGCGCGGCCGCCGGCGGGCAGCACCTGGGTGGGCTCGGCGTCGCCGGCCCCGGGCGCCGTGCCCAGGCCCGTGCCGGGTACGTGGGTGGGCTCGGGGTCGGGGGCGAGCAGCGCGGCGACGCCCAGCGCGGCCTCGGCCTGGGCCGGCGAGGCGTGCACGCCGACGCCCGCTGCGACCACGCGCAGGGCGCGGGCGAGGTTCTCGGCGCTGGGCCGCTCCTCGGGGCGCTTGCGCAGGCAGCGCTCTATGACCGTCCACAGCGGCTCGGGGACGGTGGTGGGGCGGCGGGGCTCCGCGCTGAGGTGCTGGTGCAGTACCTCCAGAGCGGTGCCGCCCCCGAACGGCGGACGGCCGGTGACCAGCTCGTACAGCAGGATGCCGGCGCCGTAGATGTCGACGGCGGAGGTCTGCGGGCGGCCCTCGGCCGACTCGGGCGCGACATAGGCCGGGGTGCCGACGAACTCGTGGGTGCGGGTGAGACCCGGTGAGTCCGCGAGGCGCGCGATGCCGAAGTCGGTGAGCATCGGGTGCATCTGGCCGCTGTCGTTCTTCAGCAGGACGTTGGCGGGCTTCAGGTCCCGGTGCACGACACCGTCGGCGTGGCTCGCGGCGAGGGCGTCGGCGATCTGCGCGGTGAGCAGCGCGGCCGCCACGGGGGTGAACGGTCCGTTCTCCCGCAGGTAGCGGTGCAGGTCCGGGCCTTCGACGAGGTCCATGACCAGCGCGAGCAGGTCGCCCTCGACGACGAGGTCGCGGGTGCGGACGATGTTGGGGTGGGTGAGCCGGAGCAGGACGGAGCGTTCGCGCAGGAAGCGCATCACGACGTCCGCGTCGTTGGCCAGCTCCTCCTTGAGGACCTTGATCGCCAGGGTCTCGCCCGGCTGTCCGGCCACCGACGCCTCGGCGCCGGCCGTCTCACGCTGGCGGGCTCGCCAGACGGTGCCCGTGGCTCCGCGTCCGAGCGGCTCCTCGAGCAGGTATTTGCTGCCTACCGGCCGCACGTCATGCGCTCCCTGGTCGTGATCCGAGCTTTGCGATCCAGCTTTCGCCTTCCGCCCACTGTAGTGCCGCACCGGCGGACCGTTGGTCCGGTGAATCCGGTGGGGCTCAGGAGAAAGACGCGGCCCACGGATGGATGGTTGCCGGGGAGGCGATGCTGTCGTAAATAACGGCAAGAAAGGGGTCGAGACCGGGCAACTCAGGGAAGAATTCAGCCATCGCCCGACGGTGAGCTGGAGCTTCCGCATACTCGGATGGTCTTTCAAGATCACGAATCGGCTCTCGCCGGGCGAGTTGTCGGTGGCAGGTGCGAGGATGCTCGCAGCACGGATGCCGGGGAGGGAGCGGGAAACCCCGCGCTACGTGGTGACCTGTACGTGCCGACGCGCCCGTGCGAGGTGGGGGAAGGCCGCCTGCCCCTGTCGCGCACCTGGGGCAGGAAGGGACCGTTGACGGCGATGCAGATCCGGCTGACCGTCCTCGGGCCGCTCAGCGGCCACACCACGTGCGCTTGCGATGTGCTCGTGACCGCCCCTGCGGGGACCGCGCTGGCCGCTGTCTCCAGCGGCCTCGCCGCCGCCGTGGCCGCGGCCGGCTCCGACCTCGGCAGCGGTGCCGTCGTCGTCCACGCCGGCACCGAGCGGCTCGACGCGCAGCGGTGCGCGCTGGGCGAGCCCCCACTGATCGACGGCGCGGTGCTCTCCCTGGGCGCCCCCGCCGACCCCGAGCGGCACGCGGGCGTGCTCCCCTGTGGAGCCCCGGACGCCGCCGCGCGTCTGCACGTCGTCTCGGGCCCGGACGCCGGCGGCGTCCACCTCCTGCACGGCGGCGAGGTCCGCGTCGGCCGCTCCAGTTCGGCGGACATCCCGCTGGACGACCCCGACGTCTCGCGCCTGCACTGTGCGGTGACCCTCGCCGACGACGGCAGCGTCACCCTGCACGACCTGGGCTCGACGAACGGCACGACCCTGGAGGGCGAAGCTGTCGACGGCGTCCGCGTCCCGCTGCCCCCGGGCGCGCTGCTGCGCGTCGGGGAGTCGACGCTGAGCCTGTACGGCACCGGTGCCCCGGAGCCCGCCGCGCTGCCGGCCGCCCCGGACGGGGAGGGCCACCTGCGGGTCGGTACGACCGCCGCCGCGGCCCCGGAGCGCGCCGCCGGGGCCGCCACGTCGAACGGCACGGGCCTCGCCCGCTTCGGTGGAACGACGGATACCGGGGCACCCGCCACCCCCGGTTCCGTGGGCCGGGGCAGTACGTCCCATGCCGCCGGCTTCGCCGGACTTCCCGGCCACACCGGCCCGGGGCGGAGCGAGAGCCCCACCCCGCCGGCCGGCACGCCCGTCCCCGGACCGGAGGGCGGGCCCGCCGAGGGCGGCCGGCGCAACCGCGGCATAGGAGCCTGGGCCCGCCGCCTGGCCGGCGGGCGCGGCGCGCAGCGCATTCCCGGCGACGCCGCCGCCGAGGGCCTTCCTCCCGGTGCGGACACCGACGTCCAGGACGCCACCGCCACCACCGCCGCCGCGCTGCGCGAGCGCTGGCCGGACCCGGCGGCGGTGCTGCTGACCGCCCTCGGGCCGGGCCCGCGGCTGTGGGAGCGCGGACCGGACCACCCTGACCTGCTGACCGTGCGACTGGGAACGGCCGACCGGTACGACCCCGACGGCAGCGGGCCGCTGCCGTGCGTGCCGGTGACGGTCGGGCTGCGCCAGGCCGGGGCACTCGGCCTGGCCGGACCCCGGGCGCGACTGTCCGGACTGGCCCGTTCCGTCCTGGCGCAGCTCGCCGCGCTGCACGCGCCCACCACGCTCGAGTACGTCCTGATCAGCGCGGACCGCTCGCGTCCGGTCGAGGAGCGGCTGGCGGAGTGGTCCTGGCTGGGCTGGCTGCCGCAGCTGCGCCCCGCGCACGGCCAGGACTGCCGGATGCTGCTCGCCTACGACCGCGAGCAGGCCGAGGCCCGCGTCGCCGAGCTCGTACGCCGACTGGACGACGGCCCGCTGGGCCCGCACTGGGCCACGGCCTCCCCCGAGGCCGTCGCGACGGCCGCCGCCGGCCACCGGGGCCCGTACACGGTCCTGATCGTCGACGGCGACCCCGGATCGGCGGCGCTGCGCGAGACGGTCGCGCGGCTGGCCGCGGGCGGCCCGGCCGCGGGCGTCCACCTGCTGTGCCTGGCGGAGGCCCCGGCCACCACGCCGTCCTCGCCCGTCTCGGCCACGCTCGCGACGGCCGAGGCGGCCTCGCCCGCGTTCCCGCACTGCGGCGCGGTGGCCCTGCTCAGCGGCGACGTGGCCACGGTGGTCCAGGTCATCCGCCGCCCCCCGGCACCCGTGCCGCTCCCGGCGGGGAACGGACAGGCCTCCCGTCCGGCCCCGGCGGCACCCGCCGGCGCCGCCGTGATCGGCGCCCTGGACGCGGTGTCCGGCGCCTGGGCCGAGCGCTTCGCGCGGGCGCTGGCGCCGCTGCGGATGGCCGACACGGCCGGCGACCCGGCGCACGCCTCGCGGATCGCCGCGGCGCTGCCGCGCACGGCCCGGCTGCTGGACGAGCTGGGCCTCGCCCGCGCCACGCCCGCCTCCCTCACCGCCCGCTGGGCGGCCGCCACCGATCGCGGCGCCCGGCCCGGCGGACGCGCCGTCGCGGTGCTGGGCGCGGGGCCGCACGGTCCGCTGACCGTCGACCTGGCGGCGGACGGGCCGCATCTGCTGGTGGAGGGCGGTCCCGGCAGCGGGAAGACCGAGCTGCTGCGCTCGCTCGCCGCCTCGCTCGCGGCCGCCGACCGGCCGGACCGGCTCTCGCTCGTCCTGGTCGACGGGGCCGCCGCCGAGCGCGGCGAGGGCCTGCGCGTGTGCACGGACCTGCCTCACGTGTCGACGTATCTCGCCGCC
Source organism: Streptomyces sp. NPDC026206 (assembly GCF_040638465.1). NCBI lineage: Bacteria > Bacillati > Actinomycetota > Actinomycetes > Kitasatosporales > Streptomycetaceae > Streptomyces > Streptomyces sp. NPDC026206. Next base: position 41,803 of record NZ_JBEZYL010000005.1, on the reverse strand, counting down.
GCCGACCCGGTGCGCATGCGGGAGTTCGCCCAGGCGCTCGGCTCGGAGCTCAAGCGCCGCGCCGAGCTGCTGGGCACCCTCGACTTCACCGGCTGGCACGACCGGCACCCCGCCCCCTCCCCGGGCCCGGGCGTCGTCGCACCCAGACGCTCCCCGGAGCCGCTCTCCGCCGACCTCGAGCCCAGCGGCACGCTCAAGCTGCGCACGCAGCGCGACGCTCCGGCACGCACGGCGGACACGGCCCTGCCCCGGCTCGTCGTCCTCGTCGACGACTTCGACGCCCTCGTCGCGCCCGCCCTCGGCAGCACCGGCCGCCCGGCGGCCGGTTCGGTCGTACGGGCGCTGGAGGCCGTCGCCCGGGACGGCGAGCGGCTCGGGGTGCACCTGATCGCCGCGTCCGGCCGCCCGGAGCGCACGGCCGACACGGCGGCGGTCGAGCGCGCGGGGCTGCGCGCGGCACTGGAGATCGCGCCCCCGGCGCCCGATGCCCCCGCGGGGGCGGACGGCAGCGGTGGCGGGGGTGAACCGGCGCCGGGCCGCGGCCGGTTGCAGCGCCCGGACGATGCCGCGGCGACGCCCTTCCAGGCCGGCCGGGTCACCGGCCGCATTCCCCGCACGGCCACGCTCCGCCCCACGGTGGTGCCGCTGGACTGGCAGCGCATGGGCGATCCGCCCACCCGCCGCCCGCTGCGCGAGCTGGGTAACGGCCCCACCGACCTGGCCCTCCTGGCCAGCGCGCTGCAGCGCGCGGCCCAGTCCGCGGGGGCGCAGGCGGCTCCTCCGCTGCTGTAGCCGCGTCACAGCCCGGTCACGATAGGCGAGTTGACACCGGAGACGGTATTGCGGCAGCTCGTGACCGGGCGTAGGACTGTCGCACGGGAGTGCGGCCATACGCCGGGGGTGACGTGCGGCGAGGCCGTCTACGGGGACCGGGCACAGGAGGTACGGCCATGCGCACGGCAACACGTACATCGCTGGGCACGACCCGCGCGACACGCGCGGCAAGGAGCATACTCGCGCTGGCCTCGGCGGGGGCCCTGGCCCTCGCCGCCACGGGGTGCGGTGACAGCGACGGGGGCAAGGAGGACGGCGGCAAACAATCCTCCTCGCCGGTGCCGGGCAAGTCCGACGTCATCCCCCATACCGTCCAACTCCCCAAACTCGACGGCCAGAAGCTCAAGGTGACGGCCGTCTGGACGGGCGCCGAGCAGAAGAGCTTCACCAAGGTGCTGGACGAGTTCGCCAAGCGCACGGGAGCCGAGGTCTCCTTCGTGCCCAGCGGCGACGACATGTCCGCCTTCGTCGGCTCGAAGGTGGCCGGCGGCGACCCGCCGGACGTGGCGATGCTGCAACAGCCCGGTGTCCTGCGGGAATTCGCGCAGAAGGGCTGGCTCAAGCCGCTCAGCGGTGATGTCACGGCGCAACTCGAAAAGAACTTCGCCAAGGGCTGGCGGGAGCTCGGCTCGTACGAGGGCAAGCAGTACGGTGTGTACTTCAAAGCGACCAACAAGTCCCTCGTCTGGTACAACACCAAGGTCTTCGCCGCGGCGGGCGCCAAGGAACCCAAAACCTGGCCGGAGTTCCTGAGCACCGCGCAGGCCATCGCCGACTACGGCATCGCCCCCGTCTCGGTCGGCGGGGCGGACGCCTGGACCCTCACCGACTGGTTCGAGAACATCTATCTCTCGCAGGCGGGCCGGGAGAAGTACGACCAGCTCGCCCAGCACAAGATCAAGTGGACGGACGCGTCCGTGAAGGACGCGCTGACCACCCTCGGCCAGCTCTTCGGCAAGAAGGAACTGCTGACGGGCGGCAACGACGGCGCGCTGCAGACCCAGTTCCCCACCTCCGTCACCCAGACCTTCTCCGGCGGCGAGAAGGCGAAGGCCGCCATGGTCTTCGAGGGCGACTTCGCGGCGGCCAACATCACCGGCGCCAAGGCGAGGATCGGCACGGATGCCAAGGTCTTCCCGTTCCCGGCGGTGGGCAGCCGCTCCCCCGTGGTGACCGGCGGTGACGTGGGCGTGGCGCTCAAGGACGGCCAGGCCGCGCAGGCGCTGCTGACGTTCCTGGCCTCCTCCGACGCCGCGGGGATCTGGGCGAAGGAGGGCGGTTTTGTATCGGCCAACAAGAACCTCGACCCGGCCGCCTACCCCGACGACGTGCTGCGCTCGATCGCCAAGGCGCTCGTAGCGGCCGGGGACGACTTCCGCTTCGACATGTCCGACCAGGCCCCCGCCTCGTTCGGCGGCAAGCCCGGCCAGGGCGAGTGGAAGCAGCTGCAGGACTTCCTGCGCAACCCCGGTGACGTGGAGGGCACCCAGCAGCGGCTGGAGTCCGACGCGGCCAAGGCGTTCAAGAGCTGACGGGACCGGCACCGTGACCACCGCGACCGCTCCCCCACCGCCGGCCGCACCGGCCGGCAAGCGCAAGAGCGTGCTGGGCACCCGTCCCTGGGTGGCCGCCTGCTTCCTGCTGCCCGCGCTGGCCCTGCTCGGCGCCCTCGTCGTCTACCCCATCGGCTACTCCGTCTACCGCAGCCTCTTCGACGCCTCGGGCGACGGCTTCGTCGGCGCCGACAACTACCAGGAGGTCTTCACCGACGAACGCATCCGCACGGCCCTGAAGAACAACGTCATCTGGGTCGTCGTCGCCCCGGCCGTCGCCACCTCCCTCGGCCTGATCTTCGCCGTGCTCACCGAAAGGGTGCGCTGGGGCACGGCGTTCAAGCTGGTCGTCTTCATGCCGATGGCCATCTCGATGCTCGCGGCGGGCATCATCTTCCGTCTGGTGTACGAGCAGAACCCGGACCGCGGCGTCGCGAACGCGGTGTGGGTCGGCATCCACGACACCTTCGCCGCCCCCGCTCCCTACCCGGGCGCCCGCCCCCGCCCGACCGGGGACCTCGCGGCGAGCAGCGGCGGCTCGTACACCACGAAGACGGCGGTACGGGCCGGGACGGCGGTCGCGCTGCCGCTGGTCGCCGTGAAGCCGGAGGACGTGGGCGGCGCGAAGGAGGCGATACCCGCGCGGGACATGGCCGGGAAGGTCACCGGCACGGTGTGGATGGACTTCACCCGGGGCGGCGGCGGGACCGCCGGCAAGATCGACGCGGGTGAGCGGGCGCTGGCGGGCATCACGGTGGAGGCGGTCAAGGACGGCAGGTCCGTCGCCTCGGCCACGACGGACTCCGACGGGACCTTCACCCTGCCCCCCTCCGCGGACGGCGCCCGGCTGCGCCTGCCCGCAGCGAACTTCGCCTCGGCCTACAACGGCGTCGACTGGCTGGGCCCCTCGCTGGTGACGCCGGCCATCATCGGGGCCTACATCTGGATGTGGGCGGGCTTCGCGATGGTCCTCATCGCGGCGGGCCTGGCGAGCGTGCCGCGCGAGCTGTTGGAGGCGGCGCGGGTCGACGGCGCGAACGAGTGGCAGGTCTTCCGGCGGGTGACGGTGCCCCTGTTGGCGCCGGTCCTCGCGGTCGTCGTCGTCACACTCATGATCAACGTGCTGAAGATCTTCGACCTCGTCTACATCATCGCGCCCGGCTCCAGCCTCGACAACGCCAACGTCCTCGCGCTGCAGCTCTACCAGTCGTCCTTCGGCACCGACGTCAACCAGGGCGTGGGCAGCGCCATCGCCGTCTTCCTGCTGCTGCTCGTCACACCGGTGGTCATCGTGAACATCCGCCGGATTCGCAAGGAGAGGGAGGGCCGGTGATGGCCACCACGAGCACGGTCGTCAAGGCCGAGCAGTCGCTGCCGGCCCGGATCGTCGCCCGCCTCGGCGGGGGCACGACGCGCGTCTTCCTCATCGTGGTCGCGCTGTTGTGGCTGATGCCGACGGTGGGACTGCTGCTGTCCTCACTGCGCGACAAGTCCGACATCGCGGACTCGGGGTGGTGGCAGGTCTTGAGCCATCCCGCCCAGCTCACCACGGAGAGCTACAGCAACCTCTTCGGCAACGACAAGGTCATGCACTCCCTCCTGACCACCGCCCTGATCACCGTCCCGGCGACGGTGCTGGTGATCCTCATCGGCGCCCTCGCGGGGTACGCCTTCGCCTGGCTGGACTTCCCCGGCCGAGACTGGTGGTTCATGGTGGTCGTGGGACTGCTGGTGGTCCCGGTGCAGGTCGCGCTCATTCCCGTGGCCAAGCTCTTCAACCTGCTGGGCATCTTCGAGTCCACGGTGGGCGTCGTCCTCTTCCACGCCGCCTTCGGGCTGCCGTTCGCGGTGTTCCTGCTGCGCAACTTCTTCGCGGAGATCCCGCGCGAGCTCCTGGAGGCGGCGCGCCTGGACGGGGCCGGCGAACTGCGGCTGTTCACCCGCGTCGTACTGCCGCTGGGCGGGCCGGCCATCGCCTCACTGGGCATCTTCCAGTTCCTGTGGGTCTGGAACGACATGCTGGTCGCCCTGATCTTCGCGGACAGCGGCAACCCGCCGATCACGGTCGCCCTGCAGCAGCAGGTCCGCCAGTTCGGCGACAACGTGGACGTCCTCGCCTCGGGCGCCTTCCTCTCGATGATCGTGCCACTCGCGGTCTTCTTCGCCTTCCAGCGCCAGTTCGTGAGCGGGGTGATGGCGGGCGCGGTCAAGTGACCTCTTGCCCTCGAGCGCCGGACGGACGCGAATCGCGCCGCCCGGCGCTTGAGGACCAGGACACACCCAGCCCCTCGGGCGCTTGAGGACCAGGGCACACCCAGCCCGTCCGGCGCTTGAGAACCAAGGCACACCCAGCCCTCCAGCGCTTGAGAACCAGGACACACCCAGCCCGTCCGGCGCTTGAGGACAAGAAACGGTGAAAGGGCGGGGCAGGGGCAACTTCCCCCGGAGTACGCACACCGCGCGGCCCCCCCTATCGGCGCACGTACAACGAAACCGCACCACCCCGCACGAACACCACCGACTCCTCCCGCCACCCCCCGTCCCGCAGCACCCTCACCTTCGCCGCCTCCGCCCGCTGCGCCCGGAACCACGGCGTACCGACCGTTGTCGTGTCCGCCACCACCCATACCCGCTGCCGCGCGGGAAGCCGCCGCATACGAGCCGCCAGTTCCTCGGCCCCGACCTCCTCGCCGAAGAGCGTGCCGGAAGCAGCCGGCGACTGCCCAAGCGTGAGATCGCGCAGCCCGGAGAAGTCCCGCGGGTACGCCAGCGCTGTGCGGCGCTCGTGGAGCGGCAGGAACAGCACCGCGTCGCCATGCTGAGCCACCCGCCCCACCACCGCGGCAACGCGGGCGAGTTCGTCCCCCCGACCGGCCGGAAGCCGCTCACGCTCGTGAAAGGGAAGCTGGGTGACGAACGCCACCGCGACGGCGGTCACTCCGGCGGCCGTCACCACCCGCCGCCACGGCAGGAACCCCAGCAGCCGTTCGGCGCCGGCCGCGGCGAGCAGCGGCACACCCGCCAGGCTGAACAGCAGGTACCGGTCGAGGAACAGCGGCTGCCGCTGCGAGGCGGCGTAGAGCAGGACCGGCGGGACGACGGCCAGCGGCAGGGCGACCGCGTTCAGCCCGAGCCGCTCGGTGCGGGGCAGCGGGACGAGCAGGGCGACGACGGCCAGGAGGACGGTGACGGTCACGACGGCCTCGCCGGGCCCGGCGAAGGCGTAGAGGAGGGCCTCGGCCTGCTCGTAGCCGGGGGTACGGATCCATGAGACCTGTTCGCCCTGACGGCGGGAGACCACGACCAGCGGTGCCAGGACCACGCACACCCCCGCGGCCGCGCAGCCCCAGCGACCCAGGACGCGCCAGGGCACGCGCGAGGCGAGCAGCGTCACGGCGTGCGCGGCGAGCAGCAGGACGGCGAACTCGTGCAGCAGCGCCGTGACCGCGACCACCGCGGCGTAGGCCGCCCACCGCCCGTACGGTGAGTCGTTCTCGGCCGCCCGTATCAGGAGCCAGGTGGCCAGCGCGGCGCCCGCCGCAACCAGCGCATACGAGCGGCCCTCCTGGGCGTAGTGGCTGACGAACGGCGTGACCGCGTACAGCAGCCCCGCCCACAGGCCCACCCGGGGCCGGGCCAGGCGGCTGCCGATGACGGCGACCAGGGCGGCGGTGGCGGCCGCCGCCGCGACGGACGGCAGCCTCAGTGCCGTCTCGTCGGCCCGCAGGGCCAGGACGGGGTGCATCAGCAGGTAGTACAGGCCGTGCACGGCATCGATGCTGCCGAGCAGATGCCCGATCTCCGGCAGCGAGCGGCGAGCCACCTGGAAGGTGGCCCCCTCGTCCCGCCACATCGTGCCCCGGTCCAGCCCCCACAGCCCGAGCAGCAGCATGACGCCGGCCGGCACGGCGGCCACGAGCACGGCCGTCGCGGACCCCGGCAGTGAGGGGAACGCGGGCCTCCGCCCGACCGGTCTCAGCACCGCCCAAGGAACCGCCCGAGGTGCCGACTGAGGTGCCGCCCGAAGTGCCACCCGAGGAACCGTCCAAGGTGCCGCCCGAGGCGCCACCGGCCGTGCCACCGGCCGTGCCACCGGCCGTGCCACCGGCCGTGCCACCTGAGGTGTCGCCCGAGGTGTCGCCCGAGGTGCCAACGGCTGTGTCGCTCGCTGTGTCGCCCGAGGCGCATCCTCAGGTGCCGACCGGGGCGCCTCCCGGTGTCCCTTCCCGCGCTCCTCCCGACGTTCCTCCCCGGGTCCCGCCCCACACTCCTCCCGGCACTCCTCCCGGCGCTCCTTCCGGCGTTCCTCCCCGGGCCCCGACCGCTGTGCCATCCGTCCCATCTCCGCCCCTTCCCCATTCCCGCCTTCCACGCACGGGTGAAGAATGATCTGGTTTGTCACACTTTTTGGGTAAAGCTGCGTTCCATGACAGTGAACGGGAGCGGAACCCCTGCCGCCGCACAGGTCAGCGTGATCGTCATCGGCTACGACGATGCCGGGCACGTCGGTCACGCCGTCCGCTCCGCCCTCGGGCAGGGCCCGGTCGTCGCCGAGGTCATCGCCGTGGACGACGCCTCGACGGACCGCACCGGCGCCGTCCTCGACCGGCTGGCCGAGCACGAACCGCGCCTTCGGGTCATCCACCGCACCGTCAACAGCGGCGGCTGCGGCACCCCCCGCAACGACGGCGTACGGGCCGCCACCGCGCCGTATGTGATGTTCCTGGACAGCGACGACGTGCTGCCCCAAGGAGCCGTGGACGCACTGCTGCGCGCCGCGCTGCAGCACGACGTCCCCGTCGCGGCGGGCCTGTGCGTACGCCGCGAGCTCCCCCGGCGGCGCGACACGCCCTGGCAGCCCGGCCTCTACCGGCGCGCCGCCGTCCACGGCTCGCCCGAGGCGCACCCCGCGCTGCTGCACGACACCCTCTGCGTCAACAAGCTCTACGCCCGCGCCTTCCTCACCGGGCACGGCATCACCTTCCCCGAAGGCGCCTTCCCGTATGAGGACTTCGTCTTCACCGCCCGGGTCCTCGCGGCGGGCCCGCGCGTGGCGACCGTCCCCGACCCCGTCTACATCTGGCATGTGCGACGGGACGCGACCCGGCAGTCGATCTCCCTGGACCGCGGCCGGATCACCAACTGGCAGGCGCGCGTCCTGGCCCACCAGCGCGGCGTGGAGGTCTATCTCGACGCCGGAAGCAAACCGCTCGCCCGCGCGGCACGCGTGAAGTTCCTCGACCACGACCTGCGCATGTACGCCCGCGAACTGCCCGCCCACGACCCCGCCTACCGGCGCGCCTGGTGGCACGAGGCCCGCGCCGCTCTGGCCGCCTACGACGAGGCCGACCTGTGCGCCGCCCGGGCTCCGGCCCGCTGGATCGCCCGGGTCGTGCTGGCCTCCGAGGCCCCGCGCGATCTCGACCGCCTGGCCCAGCTGGCCGCCTGCCCCGCCCGGCTGCTCCCCCCGTACGCCGAGGTGGCGGGCCGGCCGGTCTGGGCGCCGGACCTGCCCCAGGTGCCGCTCGACGGGCTCACCGGCCCCGGTGCGAAGCCGGCCCGCCGACTGCCGGTCACCGTCGACGCGGCCCTGCGCACGGGTTACGGCTCGCACGCCGAACTGCGCCTGCGCGTCCACGACCTCTACGGCCGCCTGGCGGCGGCCCAACCGCACACCATCGACATCGAACTCCGGCTGCGGGACGGCAGTACGGTCGTGGAACACACCCTTGCGCTGGCCGCGGAGGGCTCCGCCTGGACCGCGGCCCTCCCTCTGGGCCTCGGCACGCTGGCCGCCCTGGACCGCACGCGCGGCGTCCCGCAGGCGTGGGACATCCGCGTCCGTATCCGCTGCGCGCACGGCGGCACCCTGCGGACGGCCGTGCGGGCCGTGCGCACCGGTGACGGTGGTCCGCGGTCGGCCGTCCTGGCCAGCGGGCGGTACGGCGTGCTGCTGGTGCGGTGCCGCGCCACGGCCGGCGGCTCGCTCGCGCTGCGGCTCGCGCCGGGTGCGCGATGCGCGCTCGGCATCGCGCTGCGCAGGCTGCGCCGGCTGGGACGGGGGCTGCTTCCCTGACCCGTCCCTGCCCGTGAGCGGAGGCTCCGCGCCCGGGCCCCATGTTCTCAAGCGCTCGACGGGTTGATCCGTTGCCCGGAACCGGGCCGGATCCGTGCCCGGACCGGCAGCGGAATCAAGCCCGCCCGGCGCTTCAGAACATGGCGCCTCCCAGCGGTAGCTGGGGGAGGTGACAGGACGGGGCCGGGGAAGGAAACGACGCGCGCGCATCAGCGGTCGACCTCCTCGAACAGCGCCTCCCACCGGTCCAGCACCGCCGGCAGCGCCAGCGGCGCGACATGCTCGCGCGCCGCCCGCCCGTAACGCCGCCGCAGCTCGCCGTCCTCCATCAGCTCCCCCAGTGCCGCCCCGAACGCCGCCGTGTCGCCGTGCGGCACGAGGATCCCCGTACGGCCGTGCCCGACCAGTTCCCGCACTCCGCCCGACAGGTCGAAGCTCACGCAGGGCACTCCGGCCGCGGAGGCCTCCGCGAGGGCCATGGGGCGGCCTTCGCGCTCGCTGGTGAGAGCCACCACCGACAGCTCCCGGTAGGCGGCGGCCATGTCGCGGACGCCGCCCCGGAAGCACACTCGCTCGCCGACGCCGAGACGTACCGCCCGCTCCCGCAGCTCCGGCTCCAAAGGGCCGTCGCCGAAGAAGTGCAGCTCCCAGCCGGGGTGGGCGGGGCAGGCCGCGGCGAAGGCGTCGAGCAGCCGGTCCAGGCGCTTGACCGGATCGAGCCGCCCGACCGCGCCCACCCGCCGGGTCTCCAGCGATGCCGGCCCGAGGGGGGCGAAGGGCAGGGGGTTGGGCATCACGACGGCGTTCGGCAGCCGTCTGCGGCGGAACTCCGCCGCGTCCGCCTCGCTGAGGAAAACCGCCTTCTCCAGGGCCGGGTAATACTGCAGGATCAACCGGAGGTTGACGGTGTGACAGGCCTGCAGGAAGGACTCGTGGTACTGCCCGATGGCCCTGAGGTACGGCGGCCACTCGACGGAGTCCAGCCACACCGCCGCCCAGGGCGAGCCGACGATCACCAGGCCCTCACCGCCCTCCGGCACCGCCGCGAACCGCCGGGCCAGCCGCCGCCGCGCCCGGGCCCGTGCCGCCCGCTCGCCGCGCACCCGGCGCAGCCGGGCCGGGCTCAGCCGCTCGGCCAGGGAGGCGGCCTGCCAGGCGGGCGGTGCGGGCCCGTCATAGAGCGTGGTGCGCCGGTACGCCGGGTGGGCGAGGTAGGTGTGGGGCTCGGGGCTGGGGCGGATGCCGATCAGCTCGGTGTCGTGGCCGCGCTCGGCGAAGCCCTGGGCGAGGGTGTGCAGGACCCGCTGGGAGCCGCCCATGGAGTCGACGTCGATGCCGACCAGGAAGAGGTGCCTTCGCTTCACCGGGCGCTCCCCTCGAAGAACAGGTCGACCACGGCCTTGCTGGACCGCCCGGTCTCATGGGGGTTGAACCGCGCCTGGAAGCGCGCGTACGCCCCGGCCCACCGCTCGCGCAGCTCCGCCGGATCCCGCAGCGCGGCGGCCAGTTCGCGCGTCGTGGTGAGGAGTGGGCCGGGGGCGATGTCCGCCAGGTCGTAGTAGGTCCCGCGGGAGAGGGAGCGGTAGCCCACGTAGTCGTCGGCGTACAGCAGGATGGGCCGGCCGAGGTTGGCGTAGTCGAACATCACCGACGAGTAGTCCGTGAGCAGCGCGTCCGAGGCGAGCAGCAGGTCGTTGAGGTCGCTGAACTCTCTTCCGTCGCGCAGCGCGTGCCCCAGTTCGCGCGGGACGGTGAACCGCTCGTAGTAGTGCGGCCGGACCACGACCGTCCACTCCTCGCCCGTCTCGCGTACCAGCTCCGCCAGGTCCACCCGGATGGACTCGCCGCTGCCGCGCGCCACGTCGCGGAAGGTGGGTGCGTAGAGCAGTACCTTGCGCCCGTCGGGGATCTGCAGCCGCTCGCGGGCGGCGGCGGCGCGGTCGCGTTGCGCCGGGTCGTTCCACCGGACGAGGACGTCGTTGCGGGGCAGGCCGGTGCGCAGCAGCTCTCCGTCGTACGCGTTGGCGCGCACGAACGTCCGCTCGAACTCCTGACTGGGACAGATCAACGCGTCCCAGCGGGCCACCATCTCGTGGTGCTGCCGCTGCCGTTCGGCGCCCGCGAGCCGCAGTTCGGGGGTGTCGAAGCCCATGTGCTTGAAGGCCTGGCCGTGCCAGGTCTGCAGATACCGCGTGCCCTGCCGTTTGGGAAAGAGCACCGGGAAGCCGTGCGAGTCCACCCAGTAGCGCGCCCGGGCGACCGTGCGGACGTACTCCCAGCTGCCGCGTCTGATCAGTTCGACGCCCTCGGGGTAGGAGGAGCGGCTGCCGGAGTACGACCAGACGGCGCGCAGCGGGAGCCCGCGGCGCAGCAGTTCCTCGTGGATGTAGCGGGGACTGTCGGCGTAGCCGCGGCCCTCCAGGGCCTCGAAGACGACCAGGCCGTCGTCGATGGGCAGCTTCTGCAGTTCGTGGTAGGTCAGGGCCTTGGCCCGGGGCCCGGTGACCCGGCGGGTCAGCCGGTGGACGCGGCGGCGCACGGGCGACAGGCCGGGTGCCACGGTCTCGGCGCGGCCGAGGACGCCCGCGCGCTCCCAGGTGAGCTCCAGCCGTCCCGCGCCCTGGCCCTCGCAACCGGCGCGCACCGCGTGCAGGCCCACTCGCGCGCGCAGGGGCGGCAGCCCGGCGGGGGCCAGGAGCGGGTCGCTGCGGGTCAGGCCCAGCCGGTTCAGGACGACCAGGGGGTGCCGTCGTCCGCGGAAGCCCTTGGGGCCGACCGGTACCCGGCGCAGGTTCAGCTCGATCTCGGCCGTGCGTACCTCCGCGTCGGTGCCTTCCCCGGCGGGGGCGTAGCGGAACGGCACGGTGAGCGGCTCCGTGGTGGTGGCGACGCGCAGCTCCGCCAGGACGGGCGCGGTGCCGCCCAGCAGCCGCGCCGGGTCGTAGGTGCGCAGGGAGATGCGCAGGCACGGCCCCGCCGGGTCGAGCCGCGTCACCTCGTGCCGCACGGGGCCGGTGGCGAAGGGCTGGTCGTGCAGTCGCCACGCGCTGATGTCCAGTGCAGCGGCGGCCCGTTCGTCCTCGGGCGGGGTGCGCCCCCAGTACGTGCGCCCGGTGGCGTCCCGCACGGCGTGGCGGGGGGCGAGCAGGGGCCGGTCCAGCGTGCGCGCGCACTCGGCGGCCTCCGCGAGGCGGCCGGCGCGCAGCAGGTACTGGCAGATCTGCTGTTCGCGCGGCACCGCCTCGAAGGCCTGCGCGGCGACGCCGTCCAGGTAGGGCGTGACCGTGGCGGCGAACTCCTCGGTCCAGCCGTGGTCTCTGAAGGGCAGGTCGCCGAGGTAGAGGCGCAGGTCGTGCGTGAGGAACTTGGTGTCCTTGGCCGGTCTGAGGGCGGCGTTGCCCGTCTCGTCCAGGAAGGTGTCGATGAGCCGGGCCACCGTGATGCGGTCGGCCACATTCTGGATCTTGTGCCGGCTGGAGGAGATGGACGGGCCGGCGGCCGGGTCGCCGGCGAGCCGCCAGGTGTAGACGGGCCACGGGACGACGGCGAAGGCCCGGGCCAGGGTGAAGGCCTTGGCGGTGAAGAGCTGGTCCTCGTAGTGCAGGTCCTCGGGGAAGCGCAGGTGGTGCCGGGCGATGAAGTCGGTGCGGTAGAGCTTGTTGGTGGAGAGGTGGTCCTGGAAGTACTCGGGTGCCGCGCGGATGCCGTCGACGAGGCGGGCGTCCTGGAAGAGCTCGGGGTACCACAGGCCGGTCGTGCCGGTCTCCTCGAAGAGCCGGGTGACCTCGCCGGTGACGAAGTCGGCGCCGGTCTCCTCGGCGGCCAGCAGCAGTGACTTGCAGGAGTGGTAGGGCAGTTCGTCGTCGCTGTCGAGGAACATCACGTGCGGTGCCCGGGCGGCGTCGATGCCGGCGTTGCGCGGGGCACCGCAGCCGCCGCTGTTGGCCGGCAGCCGCAGGCAGCGCACGCGAGGGTCGGCTGCGGCCAGTTCCCGGGCGACGGCGTGGGTGCCGTCCGTCGAGCAGTCGTCGACGATGATCACTTCGAGGTTGCGCAGCGACTGGCCGAGGACCGAGCGCACGGCGCGGGGCAGTCGCTCGGCGTCGTTGTAGACGATCACGACGACGCTGACGTCGGCAGTGGACATACGTCACCTCACTTCGGAGTCGGCGCGAGACGCGGCGGCACTACACAGAGAGTAATCACCACCACTGACAGTGACCCCCCGGTCGCTCCCGCACCGCTCCCGCCAGGCCGTCAGGGCCAGCACCGCCGCCAGCCCCCCGAACATCACGACGTCCCGGAACGCGTGCCGCTGCGCGGTGTCCAGCCCCGGCCAGGGCACCCCGCCCAGCTGCGGCACCAGAGGCATCCAGAACCACACCGACCGCACCGCCGCCGCCCGCTCCACCACCGAGGCGGCCAGCGAAGGGACCACGACCAGCGCGTAGTTCAGGAACGAGGGACGCGAGACCACGAACGCCGCCAGCATCAGCAACGAGGCGCACTCCACCAGCCGCAGCCCCGCCTCGCCTCCGCCCCGCCACCTCATCCGCGCGAAGCACAGCACCGCCGCCCCCACCAGCGCCGCGAGCCCGAAGGCCAGCAGGTGCGGCACCCCCAGCCGGGGCAGGACGGCCGGCCACGAGGCGTCGTACGGACGTGCGTACGCATCCTGGCCATGCAACAGGAAGGGCAGCGTCCGGGTGAAGAACAGCCCCGGCCGTGGCATGGCCGACGCCGCCGCCAGGGAGATTCCGACCGGAATCGCCACCGCCCAGCCCAGCGCCCGCCACCGCCGGGCGAGGAAGAACATCAGCAGCAGCGGTACGAGCATCGGCTTCAGCGCGATGGCCGCCCCGACCACCGCGCCGGCCCCGGACCACCGCCCGCGCCGCGCCAGCAGCAGCGCCGCCGGGAAGGCCACCGCCGAGGCCGCCGTCCAGTTGCCGAGGAAGACGAGGCTGTGGAACGGCAGGAAGAGCGCGATGCCCACCGCCATCGCCGCCGCCAGCCGGCTGTCCGCCCGCACCCCGAAGATCCGCAGCGCCAGCACCGCACCCACCGCCACCAGCGCGCCGGTCACCACCGGCACGGCGTAGAACAGCACCCGCACCGGGAAGAGAGTCTGGGGAACCGCCGCGAACACCGCCCCCGGCAGATACAGGAACCGCTTGTCCGCGTACGGCGAGCCGCCCTCCAGCAGGGTGCTGGCCGCCCGCACCACCACGGCGTTGTCGATGCCCGTACGGTCCTTGGCGTACGCCCGGATCGAGCTCAGCGTGAACAGCAGCAGCGCCGCGGTCAGCACCGGCCGCGGGGCGCGGCCGCGCAGCCAGCCGGCGAAGTCGGCGGCGCAGGCGGGCGGCGCAGGGGCTCCGGCGGCGGTCACGGTCCGACGACCTCCAGCAGCGCGAGCCCGCCCGGACCCCGGGCCGTCCTCCTGAGCGCGGGGTCGTCCGGGGGCAGGCCTGCGCCGCCGTTCTTCTGCAGCACCCATCGCACGCCGTACTCCTTGAGGATGCCGAGCCGTTCGGCCCGGGAAGTGGCAGGGGCGAAGTAGCGGCGCGTCGCGTCCCGGCGCCGCTTCTCGTCGCGGAGGAACAGGTCGGGGTAGGCGGGGGCGACGGTGTAGGGGCCGTACGCGGGCAGTGTGCGCAGGGCGTAGAAGTCGTCCGTCATCACCGTCGCCCCCTTGGGCACCCGCGCCGCCGCCCAGCCGAACCCCGGCCACACACCGATGACATGCGCCTCACGCAGCCCGGGCGGGATGGCGTCCCTCCGCAGGACGTAGGACAACACCCCGGCCTGCGTCCACGCCCCCGCCAGCAGGGCCGCCGCCGTCACGGCCGGCAGCGCCCGCCGCAGCCCGCCGCTCCCCGCCCCGGCGGCCTCGACGGCGACGGCGAGCTGCGCGGGGATCAGCACGCCGGGCAGGACGCGCCCCCAGGCGTAGTGCCCGCTCAGCCAGCCGGCCGCGAAGACCACGGCGGCGAGGGCGAAGAGGAGCACCAGCGGATCCCGGTGGTCGCGCCGCCAGCGCGCGACCAGGGCGGGCACCCCCAGCGACACCAGACAGAACCGTGCCGCCAGATGGCTGTAGAGGGGCCGGTGGATCGCGTCCAGCCCGCCGCCCAGCAGTGCCACGAAGGAGTAGTACGGCCAGCACAGCAGCACCGCCGACGCCAGGAGCCCGCCCGCACCCACCCGCGGCCACAGCTCCCGGCCCGGCCGGGGCCGCGCCCCCAGCAGCAGGGCGACGACGCCCAGCACCGCGACTGCCCCCGTGAACTGATGGCTCAGCAGCACCCCCGCCAGCAGCATCCCCAGCCCCAGGAACGCCGGCAGCCCCCACGCCTCCTGCAGCCCCCGGCGCAGCAGCGCCCACAGGTGCAGGGCCAGGCCCAGGGCGAAGGTGCTGGGATAGGCGAGGGTCAGACACAGCGAGCTGAGACCCGGCACTCCGCTCCAGGCGAAGACGCGCACTCCGTACAGCAGCAGGACGCACAGAAACGCCAGCGGAACAGCCGCCCGCCGGCGGGTGAAGGTCCGCACGAACGCCCCGGTCCCCGTGCCGAGCAGCGCGAGGCCGATGAGGGCGGCCAGCCTCAGGACTCCGAAGGTGCCCCAGCCGCTCGCCGTCGCCACCAGGGCGAGCGCGACCGCCCAGGGGGAGTAGTAGGCGCTGGTGGTGTCCGCGTCCACCAGGGGGTTGCCCGGGTGCAGCAGGTCCGTCCGCAACCGCTCCAGCACCGCGCCGTGCATCCCCAGGTCACCGGACCACGGCAGCCGGACCACCATGAGCAGCAGCAGAACGGCCAGCAGCAGGGCCGCGACGGCGGCCGCCCGGTGCGGGAGGCTCGCCCTGAAGGCCATGGCCGGGGTCACGGGTCAGCGGGTGTGCTTGCCGGTGCCGGCCGCCGTCGCGCGGAGGGCCTTCGCACGCAGCCGCCAGGGCATGGCCACGGATTCGAGCTGTACGGCCAGATCCATCTTCGACTCCCCTGCGGTGCGGTCCTCGAAGTGGATCGGCACCTCCATGACGGTGAACCCGGCCCGTAGCGCGCGGTACTTGGTCTCGACCTGGAAGCTGTAGCCCGTGCTGTCGACGCTGCTCAGGTCAATGGTGCGCAGCGCGTTCGCGCTCCACAGGTTGAAGCCGCCGGTGATGTCGCGGACGCGGGTGCCGAGGATGCCGCTGGCGTAGGCGTTGGCCCAGCGGGAGAGCAGCTTGCGGTGGGCCTTCCAGGCGTCGGAGAGGGTGCCTCCGGGGACGTACCGGCTGCCGACGACGACGTCCGCGCCGGTGGCCAGGGCGACGCCCAGCATCTCGGCGATCTTGTCGGCGGGGTGGCTGCCGTCGGCGTCCATCTGCAGGACGTAGGCGGCGCCCTCGGTGACGGCGCGCTCCATACCGGCCGCGTAGGCGCGGCCGAGTCCGTCCTTGGTGGTGCGGTGCAGGACGCCCATGCGGATGCGGCCGGTCTCGTCGCGCCGCTCGGCCTCGTTGTACTTGTCGGCGAGCTGCTCGGCGACGGTTCCGGTGCCGTCGGGGCTGTTGTCGTCGACGACCAGCAGCCGCAGGCCTTCCAGGGGGAGGCCCATGAGCGACTCGGCCATGGTGGGCAGGTTCTGTGCCTCGTTGTACGTGGGCATCACCACGGTCAGTGGTGTGCGGCCCCACTCGGCGGGCAGCGGGGGCGGGGCGGCGGGGGTGCGCGGGGAACTCATGGGCTGGTCCTTGCGACGGGGAGGGCGTACCAAACGATTGTTCAAAAACAGGCACCGGTCACACGGCGGAGAAGCGGATGGCGGCGTCGGGGATGGCGGTGCCGCACCAGATGCGGGCCCCTTCGCGCAGTTCGTTGTCCGCGCCGATCTCGGAGTGGTCGCCGATCACCGCGCCGTCGAGCACCGTCCGCGGGCCCACCCGGGCGCCGGTGCCGACCATCGACGCCCGTACCCGCGCGCCCGCCTCGATGCGGGCACCGTCCAGGACGACCGATCCCTCGACCTCGGCGTCCGCCGCGACGTGCGCCCCGGCCCCGACGACCGTGCCGCCGCCGAGCCTGGCCCCGCTCTCGACGTGGGCGCCGGGCAGCACGAGGTACTCGCCGGGGCCGCCGGGGACGGCCGGTGAGCGCACGATGCCGCGTACGAGGTCGGCGGAGGCCTGGACGAAGGAGGCGGGGCGGCCCAGGTCCAGCCAGTACGAGGCGTCGACCACGCCGTGCAGCAGCGCGCGGGCGGCCAGCAGCCCGGGGAAGGTCTCGCGCTCGACGGAGACCGGGCGGCCGGCGGGGATGGAGTCGATGATCTCGCGGCGGAAGACGTAGCAGCCGGCGTTGATCTGGTCGGTGACGATCTCGTCGGGGTGGCGCGGCTTCTCGGTGAAGGCCAGGACACGGCCGTCGGCGTCGGTGGGGACGAGCCCGAAGGCCCGCGGGTCGGCGACCCGTGTCAGGTGCAGGGTGACGTCGGCCTGGGCCCGTTGGTGGCGCAGCAGCAGGCCGGCGATGTCGAGGCCGGTGAGGATGTCGCCGTTGAAGACGAGCACGGGCTCGCCCGGGCCGGCCGTCAGGGCCCGGGAGGCGTGGCGGATCGCCCCGCCCGTGCCGAGGGGCTCGTGCTCATGGACGTAGGTGAGCCGGATCCCGTGGGCGGAGCCGTCGCCGAAGTAGGGCTCGAAGACCTCGGCGAGGTAGGAGGTGGCCAGCACGACGTGATCGACGCCGGCGGCTCTGGCGCGGGCCAGCTGGTGCGCGAGGAAGGGCACTCCGGCGGCCGGGACCATCGGTTTGGGCGTATTGATGGTGAGCGGCTGGAGCCGAGTGCCCTTGCCGCCGACGAGCAGTACCGCCTCTGTCATGCCGACTCCTCGCCCACTGTGGTCACCTCGTCGCACTGCGTCAGTTTTTGCGGCAATTTACACTACAATCTGCTGTCTACGTGAAATGTCCGCTGCGCGTGGCGACCGTACGGGAGAAGCCCTTGCAACCGACGCACTCGAGGGAGAAGCGCCCGTCCGGCCGGGCCCGCCTGGTGGCACTCGGACACGAGTTCGCGAAGTTCGGGACGGTGGGCGGGCTGGGAATCTTCGTCAACCTCGGCGTCTTCAACGTGTGCCGGGGGGCCACCGGACTGCCGGTGGTGCGGTGCAGCGTGATCGCGACCGTGGTCGCCATCGCCTTCAACTATCTGGGGCTGCGCTACTTCACCTACCGCGACCGCGACAAGAGCCACCGCAGCAGGGAGATCGCCCTCTTCGCGGTCTTCAGCGTCATCGGCCTGGTCATCGAGAACGGCGTGCTCTACATCGCCACCTACGGCTTCGGCTGGGGCGGCCCGCTGCTCGGCAACCTCTTCAAGTTCCTGGGCATCGGCACGGCCACCCTGTTCCGCTTCTGGTCCTACCGGGCCTGGGTCTTCAGAGCCCTGCCCGGCCACGGCGCCCGGCACGACTCCAGTCACGGCGAGCCCTCGAACAGCACGAGCAACCCGGCCGCGTACCACCCCGAGACCACCGCACCTCCACCGTAGAGACAGATCCGCACGCCAAGCGGAGCACGCGCGAGCGGCCGGGCCACCAATAGCAGCAGAACCGGCAGGAACGGCAGCATGAAGCGTGGTTTGGAGTAATGGGAGCCGGGCGTTCCCATCATCAGCACCCAGGCCCCGGCGACCAGCACGACCAGCACCCGCGGCACGCCCCGGTCCAGCGCCAGGGCCAGCACCGCGACGGCCGTCAGCAACACCACGGCGAGCACGGCGGCGTGCCGGATGTCCATCGCGGTCCGGGGGTCGCGGTAGATCAGCAGGTCCCCGGCGAACCGCACCGTACTGATGCCGAGGTCGAAGGACTGCCCCCAGGCCCGCTCCGCCTCGAACCAGCCGTCCCAGCGGCCCACCCGGCTCCCCAGGTACAGCCATCCGGCCAGCAGCCCCAGCGGCGCCAGCGCGAGCGCCGCCCACGGCCGCCGGCCGCCCCGCCCGTGCAGCAGCGCCCAGGCAGCGGTCAGCACCAGCGTGGCGATCAGCACCACCGCCGTCGGCCGCACCGCGCCGGCCAGCAGGCACAGCACACCGGCCGTCAGCCACCGCCCGGCCATCAGCGCCACCAGGGCCCACACCAGGAACGCACTGAAGACCGCCTCCGAATACGGCACCCACAGCGCGAAGGCGTACGGCGAGCAGGACCAAAGCGCCACGCACGCGTACCCGGCACCGGCCGTACCCCCGGCCGACCGTACGAGCCGGTGGACGCCGGCCGCGGCCACCGTCGCCGCGCACCAGGAGATCAGCACTCCGGCGTAGGCGTAGGACAGGCCGGTCAGCAGATGGACGCCCCGGATCAGCGCGGGAACGAGCGGGAAGAAGGCGAGCCGGCTGTACTCGGGCGTCCCGTCGGGGCGATAGGGGATGAAGCTGGGATAGCCGCGCTCGGCGACCCGCAGGTAGTTTCCGCTGTCCCAGCGGTACAGCAGCCACTCCACGTCATGCCCGAGATGCCGGTTGATCAGCAGGAGGACGGTGAAACCGATGCCCGCGACGGCCAGGTGGACGGCCACCGCGCCGGTCGTCTCCCGGCGCTCCGGGGTGGACACAAGCCGCGAAACGACTCTCATCCGTCTCTCTTAGCATGCAAAAGGGGCGGCTCCGGGGGTTTTCCCCGGAGCCGCCCCTTTTACTCGGATGCGGAGCCGACGTGTCAGCTGTGCGAACGCAGCAGCGTGCGCATCGTCCTCATGGCCACCGACAGATTGGCCAGGTCGAACGCGTCCGAGCCGCGGATCTCGTCCAGCGTCGTGCGCGCCCGGGTGAGGATCGCGGCATTGCGCTCCTCCCAGGCCTGGAACCGCTGCTCCGGCGTCGAGGCGTCGTCGCCGGCCGACAGGACCTCGGCGGTGAGCGCCGCGTGGGCCGCGTAGAGGTCCTCACGGATGGAGGCGCGGGCCATGGACTGCCAGCGGTCGGCCCGCGGCAGCTCGATGATCCGGTCCATCAGCTGGGTGATGTGCAGCCGGTCGGCCAGGTCGTAGTAGACCTCCGCCACGTCCAGCGGCTGCTTGCCCGTGCGGTCCGCGGTGGCCACGATGTCCAGCGCCGGGAAGGCCGAGGAGAAGCCCGCGACCCGCGTCGCCAGCTCGTCGGGGACCCCGGCGCCGGTGAGCTCGTCGTGGATCGACTGCCACCACTCCATGTCGGCGCCGCGCAGCAGCTTGGGCAGCTCGTTCCAGACGGTGTCCACGTCGTCCCGGAAGAACTCGATGGTCCCCGCCAGCTCCAGCGGCTGCGGCCGGTTGTTGAGCAACCAGCGCGTACCGCGCTCGACCAGGCGGCGCGAGTGCAGCCGGATCTGGGTCTGGACGTCGGCGGCGACGACATTGTCGAGCGCCTCGACGGCATCCCAGACGGAGTTCAGGCTGAAGATCTCACGGGCCGCGGTCTGCGCCCGGATGATCTCCTCCAGGGAGGCGCCGGTCTCCTCCCGCAGGCGGTGCAGGAAGGTCGAGCCGCCGGAGTTGACCGTGTCGTTGACGAGGACGGTCGTGATGATCTCGCGCCGCAGTGCGTGGCCCTCGATCTGCTCGCCGAACGACTGGCGCAGCGCCTGCGGGAAGTAGGCGTACAGCAGCCGCTGCAGGTACGGGTCGTCGGGCAGCTCGGTGGCAAGCAGCTCCTCGGCCGTGGTGATCTTGATGTAGGCGAGGAGGACGGCCAGCTCGGGCTGGGTCAGCCCGCGACCGGCGGACAGCCGCTCGCGGATCTGCCGGTCGGAGGGAAGGAACTCCAGGGCTCGGTCCAGGTGGCCGTCGCGGGTGAGCCGGCGCATGATCCGCTGGTGGGCGTGGAGCAGGCTGGGGGCCTGGGCCACGGCGTTGGCCAGCGCGACGTTCTGCGCGTAGTTGTTGCGCAGGACCAGCTCGCCGACCTCGTCGGTCATCTCCGCCAGCAGCTTGTTGCGCTGCTTGATGGTCATGTCGCCGTCGATGACCAGGGAGTTGAGCAGGATCTTGATGTTCACCTCGTGGTCGGAGGTGTCCACACCGGCGCTGTTGTCGATGGCGTCGGTGTTGATCCTGGCGCCGGTGGACTCGGGCCCGCCGGACAGGGCGAACTCGATGCGGCCGAGCTGGGTCAGGCCCAGGTTGCCGCCCTCACCGACCACCTTGACGCGCAGGTCCTGGCCGTCGACGCGGATGGCGTCGTTCGCCTTGTCGCCCACATCGGCGTGCGACTCGGTGGACGCCTTGACGTACGTGCCGATGCCGCCGTTCCACAGCAGGTCCACGGGGGAGCTGAGGATGGCCTTCATCAGCTCGGCCGGGGTCATCTTGGTGACGCCCGCCTCGATGCCCAGGGCCTTGCGCACGTGCGCGTTGACCGGGATCGACTTGGCGGTACGGGGGTGGATGCCGCCGCCCGCGGAGAGCAGCGAGGTGTCGTAGTCGGCCCAGGAGGAGCGGGGCAGCTCGAACAGGCGGCGGCGCTCGGCGTAGGAGACGGCCGCGTCCGGTGTGGGGTCGAGGAAGATGTGCCGGTGGTCGAAGGCGGCCACCAGACGGATGTGCTCGGAGAGCAGCATGCCGTTGCCGAACACGTCACCGGACATGTCGCCGACGCCGACGACCGTGAAGTCCTCGGTCTGGGTGTTGTGGCCCAGCTCCCGGAAGTGGCGCTTGACGGACTCCCAGGCGCCGCGGGCGGTGATGCCCATGCCCTTGTGGTCGTAGCCGGCCGAGCCGCCGGAGGCGAAGGCGTCACCGAGCCAGAAGCCGTAGGACTGGGCGACCTCGTTGGCGATGTCGGAGAAGGTCGCGGTGCCCTTGTCGGCCGCGACGACGAGGTAGGTGTCGTCCTCGTCGTGGCGCACGACGTCCTTGGGCGGCACGACCTCGCCGCCGACCATGTTGTCGGTGATGTCGAGCAGACCGGAGATGAAGGTCTTGTACGAGGCGATGCCCTCGGTCAGCCATGCGTCGCGGTCCACGGACGGGTCCGGCAGCCGCTTGCCGACGAAGCCGCCCTTGGCGCCGACGGGCACGATGACGGTGTTCTTCACCATCTGCGCCTTGACCAGGCCGAGGATCTCGGTGCGGAAGTCCTCACGCCGGTCGGACCAGCGCAGACCACCGCGGGCGACCTTGCCGAAGCGCAGGTGCACACCCTCGACGCGCGGGGAGTAGACCCAGATCTCGAACGCCGGGCGCGGCGCGGGCAGGTCCGGGATGGCCTGCGGGTCGAGCTTGATCGACAGGTAGGGGTGCGGGTCGCCGGCCGCGTCGCGCTGGAAGTGGTTGGTGCGCAGCGTGGCCTTGATGACGGTGAGGAAGGCCCGCAGGATGCGGTCCTCGTCCAGGCTCGCGACCTGGTCCAGGGCGCCGTCCAGCTCCTCCAGCATCCCGTCGATCAGCTCGTTGCCGGCGCGCTGCAGCGCGGGCGACATCCGGGCCTCGAACAGGTTGACCAGGAGACGGGTGGTGTGGACGTTGTTGCTGAGGGTGTCCTCCATGTACGCCTGGCTGAACGGCGAGCTGGCCTGCCGCAAGTACTTGGCGTAGGCCCGCAGCACCATCGCCTGCCGCCAGTCGAGGCCGGCCCGCAGCACCAGGTTGTTGAAGTTGTCGTTCTCCGCTGCGCCCGTCCAGACCGCCGCGAAGGCCTCCTGGAAGCGGGTGCGCGCGTCGTCGCCCTCGATGTGCTCGGGCATGCGCAGCCCGAAGTCGTAGATCCAGGCGGTCGTCCGGTCCGAGCAGCGCAGCTCGTACGGGCGCTCGTCGACGACCTCGACGCCGAGCCGGTGCAGGACCGGCAGCACGGCGGAGAGCGAGACCGGCTCGCCCGTGCGGTAGATCTTGAAGCGGCGCTCGCCGGGGGCCGCGCCGACCGGCTCGTACAGGCTGAGCTCGAAGTCGCGGTCACCGCCGGCCGTGGTCAGCTTCTCCAGGTGACCGAGATCGGCGACGGCGCTGCGCGGGCTGTGGTCGGCCTTGTAGCCCTCGGGGAAGGCCTGGCCGTAGCGGCGCAGCAGCTCGGCGGAGCGCTCCTCGCCGGTCTCGGCGGTCAGCGTCTCGGCGAAGCCGTCCGCCCAGGAGCGGGCGGCCTCCACCAGGCGGCCCTCGATGCGCTCGACGTCGGCGTCGGTGAGGTCGGGCAGGGTGGCCCCGGGCTCGACGCGGACGACGAAGTGCAGCCGGGAGAGGACCGACTCGGTGTTCCAGGCGGTGAAGTCGACGCTGGTGCCGCCGAGCTCCTCCTTGAGGATGTCGATCAGGCGCAGCCGGACGCCGGTGGTGTAGCGGTCACGCGGCAGGTAGACCAGGGCGGAGTAGTAGCGCCCGTACTCGTCGCGGCGCAGGTACAGCCGCAGCCGGCGGCGCTCCTGCAGGTAGAGCACGCTGGTGGCGATGGACCGCAGCTGGTCGGCAGGCGTCTGGAACAGCTCGTCGCGCGGGTAGGTCTCCAGGATCTGGAGCAGGTCGCGCCCGTCGTGGCTGTCGGGGCTGAAGCCGGCGTCGTCCAGCACCTGGGCGACCTTGCGGCGGATGACCGGCACGCGGCGGACGGACTCGGTGTACGCGGCCGAGGAGAACAGGCCCAGGAAGCGGCGCTCGCCGACCACGTTGCCGTCGGCGTCGAACTTCTTCACCCCGACGTAGTCGAGGTAGGACGGGCGGTGCACCGTGGCGCGGCTGTTGGCCTTGGTGAGGACGAGCAGCTTGTGCTCGCGGGCCTTGGCGCGGGCGTCCGCCGGGAGCCTGCTGAAGGACGGCGAGGAGGGGCGGGCCAGCGGCGCGTGGTGGCCGTCGTGGTGCCCGTCGGCGGTGTGCGAGGGATCCGAGCGCAGGATGCCGAGACCGGTGCCGGGGACGGCGGTGAGGACGTCCTCCTCGTCACCGTCGGTGACGGCCTTCGTCAGTTCGTACTCGCGGTAGCCGAGGAAGGTGAAGTGATCGGCGGACAGCCAGCGCAGCAGCTCGCGGGCCTCCTCGATCTCGGTGCGCGGAACGTCGGCGGTCGGCTCGTCCACCAGGCCGTCGGCGATGCGCAGCGCGGCGTCGCGCATCTTGCCCCAGTCCTCGACGGTCTCGCGGACGTCGTTGAGGACACGCAGCAGGTCGGCGGCGATCTGCTTGAGGTCGTCGCGGTCGGTCTCGCGGTCGATCTCGACGTGGATCCAGGACTCGGTGAGCGCGTCGTGCGGCCGCTCGGCGTCCTTGCCGGAGCCGTGGGCGTCGCAGGCGGAGCCGAGGACCTCCAGCAGGCGGCCGGTCACGTCACGGCGGACGATCACCTGCGGGTGGATGACGACGTGGATGCCGCGGTTCTGCCGGGAGAGCTCGTTGGTGACGGAGTCGACCAGGAACGGCATGTCGTCGGTGACGACCTCGACCACGGAGTGGCTGGAGGTCCAGCCGTTCTCCTCCACGGTCGGGGTGTGGACGCGCACGTTCGCGGTGCCCTGCGGCCGGTTCTCGGCCAGCCGGTAGTGCGAGATCGCCGCGCCGTAGACGTCGACCGGATCCCGTCCGGTGAGGTCCTCGGGAGCGGTGTGCAGGTAATAGCGCTGGAGGTAGGCGGCCAGGGTCTCCGGGTCGAGCCCGCCCTCGCCCTTGGCACCGGCCGGGTATGGCCCTCCGGCCGGACCGTTCTCAGCGACGCGGACCGCCCTCTCGAGCAAATCGGCCTTGGCTTCGTCCAGCTTGGTCTGCATGTCCTCTGGCTCCTGTCGCGCGCCGTTGCGTGACATAGGTGGTGATGGCTGCCCGTCGCGACGCGGGGTCTCCGGTCGTCATCGACGGTATGCCGGGATGAGGGGTGACCGGGCCGTTCCCGGCGAAGAATTTCGTCAGCCGCACCCGGTTCCGGGGACCAGCGGCGACCCGGGCGCTGTAATGGCGGTCCGGGCGCAGGACAGAGGCATCGGCGCCCCTGCTGGATATCGCGCTGATCACCTGGTAAGGCTATCGCTCTTCCCCCCGAAAGCGTCACGAGCGTCTTCTGTACAAATCCGGGGTCCGAACTTTGACGCTGTGGACAGCGACGGCTCAGCCGACGAGACGCTCGGCCTCGGCGACGGCCTCCGCCAGGCTGTCCACCACCGGCACTCCGGCCTCCACCAGGCTCTCCCGGCTGTGCGAGCCACCCGTGTACAGCACGGCACGGGCGCCCACGTGCGCCGCGGCGACCGCGTCGTCCACGGCGTCGCCGATGACGACCGCACGGCTCGCGCTGACCCCGCCGAGCCCGGCGAGATGGCGGGCCATGTGCTCGGTCTTGCTGCCGCCGGAAGGGCCCGTACGTCCGTCTACCCGGATGAATCTGCGCTCGATCCCGAAGCCCCGCACCAGCGGCACCAGGTCGTCGTGACCGTGCATCGACATGATCGACTGCGTGCCGCCCGCCTCCTGCCAGCCCGCCAGCAGCGACTCGGCGCCGTCCGCGAGGCCGCAGCGTATGTGGTGGTCCCGGTAGTGGCGGTGGAAGACCACGTCCATGTGGTCCCACTCGGCCGGGGTGGGCAGGCGGCCCATCAGCCGCTCGTAGAAGCGCGGGATCGGCACGCAGTACAGCTCCCGGTACCGGACCAGGGTGATGGGCTCCAGGCCGATCTCCGCGAAGGCGGCGTTCGTGGCCGCCATCACCGCGTCGATGTCGTGGAACAGGGTCCCGTTCCAGTCCCAGACGATGTGCGCCGCGTGCTTGCCCATGCTGTGCGTCCCCATGCGTCGACCGTACCGGGAGGGTACGACAACGCGGTCAGATCAGGTTCGGGATCTCCTGGACGCCGAACCACATCAGCTCGTGGTCCTCGGCGCCGTCCACCGTGAACTGCGCGTCGTCGTCGCCCTGGTCCGCCGCGCCCAGCGCGGCCGCTGCGGCGGCCACGTCCTCCTCGGCGTCGCCGGCGTCGACGTGCACGGCCGCGGCCTTCTTCAACGGTACGGAGGCCTCCAGCCGGACCTCGCCGAACGCCGACCAGTCCGGGCCGCGGTCCGGGTCGACGGTCACCGCACCGTCCGGCACGTCGACCGCCACGACCACGCGGCGGCGCGGCGCCTGCGGCTCGGCGGCGAGCTTCCGCAGCGAGCCGAGGGCGGCCTGGCCCAGCGCCGCGTACTCCAGCTCCTCGGTGTCGTCGGAGACGTACCACTCGCGCAGGGCGGGGGTGACGGCGTAGGCGTCCAGCGGTGCCGGGCCCAGCTGGCCCGCCTTGTGGGCCTCGGCGAGACCGTGGAGGGTCAGAGGGACGTAGACGCGCATGACCGCCGCTTTCCTGATTCCTGACGACTTACGGATGGTGGGGCCAGCATACGGGCGGGGAGTCCCCCTTCGAAGTGCCGGTCGCCCGCTTGCGCGGCCGCCCGGTGGACGCCGCCGTCACGTGCCGTGCCCGCCCGGCACGGCCCGGCTACCCCGGATAGGTGAACGTGGCGGGCCCTTCCGGCGGCTCCGGTTCCGTTTGCCGCCTGCCGGAAAGCGCCGGTAGAAGATCAGCGACCGAAGCTACCGCCCGGTACAGCAGACCGGGCCCGGCATCGCGGGGGCGATCGCATGTACAGGACCAAGGGGCCCGCCGGCACCGGCAGGCAGGCACCACCACACCGTACGGACTCCCGGCGGCCGGGCGCCGACCCCGCGGCCGGTCGCCGCGAGCGGGAGCGGCGGCACCCGCGCTACTGGTTCGCCGAGCGGCTGCTGCTGACCCTCAGCGGGCAGCGGCCGGTGCACTGGATGCTCGGCCACACCCTGCCCCCGGCCTACGACCAGCTGGCGGAACTGGCGCCAGGGGCGCCCCTGCGTCCGGCGGCGCCGCAGCGCGCCGCCCCCTTCGTGCGCCACTGCGACGAGTTCCAGCCCCGGCCCGGAGTGATCGAGGCGTTCGCCCGCATCGCCTCCGGCGACCGGCTCCAGGCGCTGGCCTTCCGGCTGGAGCACTGCCCGGACCTGCGGTGGCGCTGCTCGGCCGTGGAGCTGGGCGGGGCCCGGACCTGACCCGGCGCACGGCGAAGGGGCGGGACACGTGAGGTGTCCCGCCCCTTTTGAGCCGCCGCGGCACCGCGCGCCGGGCGCGGCGACCGCCTGGGCGGTTACTTCTTGCGGCGGCGGCCGCCACCGTTCTTCTGCGCCTTGCGGCGCTCGGCGCGGGTCATGCCGTCGGCCTCGGAGCGGTAACCGCCGTTGTCGTCGTTGGCGAAGTCACCCTCGACCACGCCGCCCTCGCCGTCCACCGTGGGGGCGGAGAAGTGCAGGCGGTCGGGCCGCTGCGGGGCGTCGAGGCCCTTGGCGCGGATCTCGGGCCGCGCGGCGGGCACCGAGTTCTCGGCGGCCCCGGCCTTCTGCAGGGAGGGCGCCTGCGCGCTCTCCTCGACCGCGACCTCCTCGAGCTGCTGGTCGACCTGGACCTCCAGGTTGAACAGGTAGCCGACCGACTCCTCCTTGATGCCCTCCATCATGGCGGTGAACATGTCGAAGCCCTCGCGCTGGTACTCCACCAGCGGGTCCTTCTGGGCCATGGCCCGCAGGCCGATGCCCTCCTGGAGGTAGTCCATCTCGTAGAGGTGCTCACGCCACTTGCGGTCCAGGACCGACAGCACGACGCGGCGCTCCAGCTCACGCATGATGTCGGAGCCGAGCTGCTCCTCGCGGGCCGCGTACTGCTCGTGGATGTCGTCCTTGACGGACTCGGCGATGAACTCGGCGGTGATGCCCGCGCGGTCGCCGGCCGCATCCTCCAGCTCCTCGATGGTGACCTTGACCGGGTAGAGCTGCTTGAACGCGCTCCACAGCCGCTCCAGGTCCCACTCCTCGGCGAAGCCCTCGACGGTCTCCTGGCGGATGTAGTCGTCGATGGTGTCGTCCATGAAGTGCGTGATCTGGTCCTGCAGATCCTCGCCCTCCAGAACGCGGCGGCGCTCGCCGTAGATGACCTCGCGCTGGCGGTTGAGGACCTCGTCGTACTTCAGGACGTTCTTACGCGTCTCGAAGTTCTGCTGCTCCACCTGCGACTGGGCGGAGGCGATGGCACGGGTGACCATCTTGTTCTCGATCGGCACATCGTCGGGCACGTTGGCCATGGCCATCACGCGCTCGACCATCTGAGCCTTGAACAGACGCATCAGGTCGTCGCCCAGCGACAGGTAGAAGCGGGACTCGCCCGGGTCGCCCTGACGGCCGGAACGACCGCGCAGCTGGTTGTCGATGCGGCGCGACTCGTGGCGCTCGGTGCCCAGGACGTACAGGCCGCCGAGCGACTTGACCTCCTCGAACTCCGCCTTGACGGCGGCCTCGGCCTTCTCCAGGGCGGCGGGCAGAGCGGCGGCCCACTCCTCGACGTGCTCCACCGGGTCCAGGCCGTGCTGGCGCAGCTCCGCCTCGGCGAGGTCGTCCGGGTTGCCGCCGAGCTTGATGTCCGTGCCACGGCCGGCCATGTTCGTGGCGACCGTCACAGCGCCCTTGCGGCCCGCCTGGGCCACGATCGACGCCTCGCGCTCGTGGTGCTTGGCGTTGAGGACCTCGTGCGGGATGCCGCGCTTGGCCAGCTGCTGCGAGAGGTACTCGGACTTCTCCACCGAGGTCGTGCCGACCAGGATCGGCTGGCCCTTCTCGTGCTTCTCGGCGATGTCCTCGACGACCGCGGCGAACTTCGCGACCTCGGTGCGGTAGATCAGGTCCGACTGGTCCATGCGGACCATGGGCCGGTTGGTGGGGATCGGCACCACGCCGAGCTTGTAGATCTGGTGGAACTCGGCGGCCTCGGTCATGGCCGTACCGGTCATACCGGACAGCTTGTCGTAGAGGCGGAAGAAGTTCTGCAGGGTGATCGTGGCGAGCGTCTGGTTCTCGTCCTTGATGTCCACCTCTTCCTTCGCCTCGATCGCCTGGTGCATGCCCTCGTTGTAGCGGCGGCCGGCGAGGATACGGCCGGTGTGCTCGTCGACGATCATGACTTCGCCGTCCATGACGACGTAGTCCTTGTCCTTCTTGAAGAGTTCCTTCGCCTTGATGGCGTTGTTGAGGTACCCGACAAGGGGGGTGTTGACCGACTCGTAGAGATTGTCGATGCCCAGCCAGTCCTCGACCTTGGCCACGCCGGCCTCGTGGATGGCGACCGTGCGCTTCTTCTCGTCGACCTCGTAGTCGCCGGTCTCGTCGATGCCCTTCTGCGGGTTGGCGGGCTCGCCCTTGGAGAGCCGCGTGACCAGCTTGGCGAAGTCGCCGTACCACTTGGTGGCCTGGTCGGCCGGACCGGAGATGATCAGCGGCGTACGGGCCTCGTCGACGAGGATGGAGTCGACCTCGTCGACGACCGCGAAGTTGTGCCCGCGCTGGACCAGCTCGTCCTGCGACCAGGCCATGTTGTCGCGCAGGTAGTCGAAGCCGAACTCGTTGTTCGTGCCGTACGTGATGTCGCAGCCGTACTGCTCGCGGCGCTGCGCCGGGGTCATGTTGGCGAGGATGCAGCCGACCGAAAGGCCGAGGAACTTGTGCACCCGGCCCATCAACTCGGAGTCGCGCTCAGCGAGGTAGTCGTTGACGGTGATCAGGTGCACGCCCTTGCCGGACAGCGCGTTCAGGTACGTCGGGAGCGTACCGACGAGGGTCTTGCCCTCACCGGTCTTCATCTCCGCGACGTACCCCATGTGCAGGGCGGCACCGCCCATGAGCTGAACGTCGTAGTGGCGCTGGCCGAGCACGCGCTTGGCCGCCTCACGGACGGTCGCGAACGCCTCGGGCATCAGGTCGTCCAGGCTCTCACCGTCGGCGTACCGCTGCTTGTACTCGTCGGTCAGAGCACGCAGCTCGGCGTCGGAGAGGCTCAGGAAGTCCTCTTCGATGGAATTGACCTGGTCCGCAACGCGGTGCAGTTTGCGCAGGATCTTGCCTTCTCCTGCACGCATGATCTTGCCGAAGACGGACACGTAGGCTGGCTCCTTGCCGGTCGGGCCTGGGCACGGTGGGGTGCGCGGGCACGACGGGACAGTCCCCGCCGCAACGGCCATCGTAAGCGAGGACCCCGCCGCGCCGGGAGGTCCGTCATCACCGAGGCCGGGTGTCACCCGCGACAAGAACGAATCGCGCTCCCGGAAAGTGCCGGGCACCGGTATTCGGACACGGTTTCCGCAGCCGAATCTAGACTCCGCTCATGGAGCCCCTGTGTCTGACCACCGAGCGCCTGGTGCTGCGCCCGTTCAGCCCCTCCGACGTGCCCGCGGTGCACGCCGCCTGCCAGGATCCGGACATTCCGCGCTACACCAGCGTGCCCTCTCCCTATGCGCTCGCGGATGCCCGCGCCTTCGTCGAGGAGATGTGTCCCGGTGGCTGGCGCGATGACTCCATGTACACGTTCGGCGTCTTCACCCGGGAAGGCGACCGGCTGGCCGGCTCGATGTGCCTCGTGCGGCTCGCACAGCTGCGCGCCCCCGAGCGGCAGGCAGAGCTCGGCTACTGGACGGCAAAGGATCAGCGCGGCCGCGGCTACACCGCGGAGGCGGCGCGCGAGGTGATCCGCTGGGCCTTCCAGGAGCTGGGGGTCGAGCGCCTGGAGTGGTACGCGGAGGCCGGCAACGAGGGCTCGCGCGGCGTCGCCCTGAAGGCGGGGTTCCGGATGGAGGGCACCATGCGCGCGAAGATCCCCTACAACGGCACGCGACGCGACGCCTGGGTCGGCTCCCTGCTCCCCTCGGACCTGGGCATGCCCTCCCAGACCCCTTACCTGCCGTTTCCCGAGCGCGGCTGAATGCTCCGGGGGCGATGTCAGTGGCCGCCTCTAGGGTGATCGGTATGACAACTGCCGCCACCGCCAAGGGCCGTACGGCCGCGAAAGAACGCTGGACCGGATCTCCCGCGGCCGAGCTCCGGCTCTCCGCGGACGAGGCCCGCCGTCTGGCGCTGCGCGCCCAGGGCCTGCTCGGGGCCCCCGAGCGGCGAGCAGGTGCACACGGGGTGCTGCGGCGGCTGGGCGCGGTCCAGCTGGACACGATCTCGGTGCTGGCCCGCTCGCACGAACTGGTGCCGTACGCACGCCTGGGCGCGGTAGGGCGCGATGCGGTCGAGTCGGCCTACTGGAGCGGCGACCACGCCTTCGAGTACTGGTCGCACGCGGCGTGCATCCTGCCGGTCGAGGAGTGGCCGCACTTCGCATTCCGGCGGCGGGCCATGAGGGCACGCGGCCACCGCTGGCACGTGATGCAGGACTCCGAGCGCTCGTGCGCGGCCGTCCGGGACCGGCTGAAGGCCGACGGCCCCCTGACGGCAACCGAATTGGGCGGCGCCAAGAACGGCGGAGAGTGGTACGACTGGTCCGAGACAAAGATCGCGGTGGAGTGGCTGCTGGACACCGGCGAGGTGGTCTGCACCCGGCGGCGCGGCTGGAAGCGGGTGTACGACCTGGCCGAGCGGGCGGTGCCGGACGCCCTCCTGCACGACGACATCGACGACACGGAGTGCGTCCGTCGCCTGGTCACGCAAGCCGGTGCCGCGATGGGGGTGGCCACCCGGGCCGACCTGGCGGACTACCACCGGCTCAAGGGCGACCAGGTGGACGCGGTCATAGCCGGCACAGGCCTGGTGCCGGTGGAGGTGGAGGGCTGGTCCAAGCCGGCGTGGGCGGACCCGGCGGCGCTGGCCACCGAGCCCCGGGGGCGGCACCGCACGACGCTGCTCTCGCCGTTCGACTCACTGATCTGGGACCGGCCGCGCACCGAGCGGCTGTTCGGCTTCACGCATCGGCTGGAGGCCTACGTCCCCAAGGCTCAGCGGGTGCACGGTTACTTCGTGATGCCGCTGCTGACGGGAGGCCGGCTGGCCGGCCGGGTGGACCCTGCGCGCGACGGCCGCACGCTGGTGGCCCGGCAGGTGTCGGTGGCGGACCCCAAGTCCGTGGAGCCCATGGCCCGGGCGCTGCGGGAGGCGGCCGGGTGGGTGGGCTGCGACGCCGTGCGGATCGAGCGCTGTGACGACCCGCGGCTGGCCTCGGCGCTGGTCTCCGCGCTCGGCTGAGCGCTCACCGGATTTCGAGGATCTTCTCCCGCATGGCGTAGACCACCGCTTCCATCCTGGAATGCAGCTGCAGCTTCTCCAGGATGTTGCGGACATGGTTCTTGACCGTGTTCTCGCTGATGAACAACTCCTTGGCGATGTCACGGTTGTTCATGCCGGTGGCGACGAGCTTGAGAACCTCCAGCTCGCGGTCGGTGAGCCGGGGCGCCGGCACGAGCCGGCGCTCGTCGGTGCGCTGGATCATCGACTTGAACTCGGTGAGCAGCTTGGACGCCATCGACGGGCTGATCTGGGACTGGCCGTCCGCCACCGCCCGGATCGCTGTCGCCACCTCGTCGGTGGAGATCTCCTTGAGGAGGTAGCCGGTGGCTCCGGCCTTGATGGCGTCGTAGAGGTCGGCTTCCTCGTCGCTGATCGTCAGCATGATGATCTTCGCGCTGGGGGCCACCTCCTTGATGGAGGTACAGGCCTCGATGCCGCCGCGCTTGGGCATCCGCACGTCCATCAACACGATGTCCGGCAGCAGGTCGGCCGCCTTGTCCACCGCCTCCGCGCCGTCCCCGGCCTCCCCCACGACCTGGATGTCCTCCTCGTGCTTCAGGACGATCTCCAGTCCCCGGCGGAAGAGGGCGTGGTCGTCCACGACCAGGACCCTGATGGGCTCCTCACGTGTGGCGCCCCGGTCCGCGCGGGCGCTCTCGTCGTCGTCCTCGCCGGGCCCGGTCACGGGTCCGAACCTGTCCGCCATCGTTCCTCCCCCTGAAGGCCATGGCCCCTCGGTTGCGCTGTCTGCGCCGCACCAACCGGTACCGGCGGACCGGCGGTTGGACTCGACCATGATTCCATGCCGGACCGCACTTCCATGGCCGCATGGATGGTGCCCCGGGAGCGCGGTCAGCGCTCCGAGGGCACCATGGCGGGTCCGCGGCTCACGCGCGCCCCGGCCGCGCACAGCGGCCGGGGCCTCGCGGATCAGCCGCCGAGCTCACCGCCCGCACCACCGGGCTCCCCGGTGTAGAAGGGGTCGCTGTTGAGACGGATGACGCCGTAATCGTATGCGTGCCGCCGGTAGACGACACTGGGCATCTTCGTCTCGGAGTCGACGAACAGATAGAAGTCGTGGCCGACCAACTCCATTTCGTAGAGTGCCTGGTCGAGCGCCATGGGGGCCGCGGAGTGCGTCTTCTCGCGGACCACCAGGGGGCCTTCGCCCCGGATTTCCAGCGGTCCCATGTGGGTGACGGGCACCTCGCCCGTGTCCTGCTCCGCGGTGAGTTCGCCCTTGTCGTTGAGTTCCGCCGCGCCGTTGACCAGCGCTCCGACGCCACTCGCCGGAATGCGTCCATTGCCCCGGCGGGCAAGACGCTTGTCGTGCTCCTTGCGCATCCGCGCCTCGAGCTTGCTCGTCGCGAGATCGAGCGCGGCGTAGGGATCCGTCGCTGCGGCCTCCGCCCTGATCACCGGTCCACGGGAACGCACGGTGATCTCCACGCGGTCGGAGCGGTCGGACTGCCTGGGGTTGGGCTCCTTGGACACCTCCACGTCGAGGCTGATCACCTTGCCGTCGAGCTTCTGGATCTTGTCCAGCTTCAGCTTCTCGGCCACGTGCTTGCGAAACCGCTCGGAGACCTCTGTCTTGCGGCCCTTGACGACGATGTCCACGCAGAACTCCGTTCCCGGATCGCTCCGCCGAAGGTTGCGGAGCGCATCCCTCTTGCATCAGGCCCCGGGGATACCCGGAGCCACCGACTAGGCGGTTTTCACCTCCTCCTCCCCCGTCGACAAGATTTACACCCCACGGCTTCCCGGCTCTTCGGGCTTGTTCCAAGCTTCAGCGAAGGCATACGAAGCGCGCCAATCGGAGATATGAGGCATAGCTCTTGCCATTCCTCACAACCGAACATATCTCGCTCGGAAGCCCGTCGGTACCCCCTACCGCGACGTACCTCCATTCAGGTGTTTTCCCGCCGTTTCCCTCAGCAACGAAGGGCGTTCTCCGTCAGTTCCGGCTCGATTCGAAGGCCCGCGGAACAGCGGCGACGACGGCGGCTCCCACGATCAGCCCGCCGGCTGCCGAGACCGCACGGGCCGCCTCCGCGAGCGAGGCCCCAGTCGTCATCAGATCGTCGACCAGCACGACCCGCCCTCCTTCCCGCCAGAGGCGATCCACTCCCCCGGCTACCCCCATCGCCCCCGCCACATTCACCCTGCGCTGGCGGGCGTCCAGCCCCGACTGGTCCGCGACGGCCCGCCGCAACCGCAGCACCGCCGCCACTCGCGCGGCCACTCCGGCCTCCCGCAGCGCCCGCGCCGCCGCGAGGCCGATCCGGCGGCCCGCGTCGTGCCCACGCCCGGCCACCGCGCGTCGCGCGGAGGGCACCGGCACGAGCAGCAATGGCCTCCTGCGCGCCCTTACGCCCCATCCCGCACCTGAGCAACCGGCCACCCGTACCGCGCCCGCCAGCGCGGCACCCAGCGGCTCCGCCAGGACGAGTCCGCCCCGTTCCTTGTGCGCGAGCAGCAGCGAGCGCACCGCGTCGCCGTACCGTGCGGCCGCGTGCACGGGCGGCAGGCCGGCGGGCACCGGCTCCGGCCACACCCGCCGTGGCGCCCGGCCGCAAAGCTGCGCACGACACCGGCCGCACAGCACCGTCCGGGCCAGGCCGCACCCCGCGCAATCGGCCGGCAGCACCAGTCCGGCGATCTCCTGCCACCACCCGCGCATGGATCCACTGTCCCGCCAGCGGGCAGGACCCGCCACCCCTGTGGATAACCCCGGAAACCCCCGCGACCAGCGACGACACGTGGGCCACTTCCGTCCCTGCACCTACCTGCCGGCAGGCACGCGGACAGGCAGGCCGCGCAGCAGGGTCTATCCCGGATAGACCGGCGCCGAGCCTTCCTTGCCCACCAGCTTCCAGTTCGTGTCCGGCAGCAGCCGCACGATCCCGCCCTCGCCCTCAGCGACGAGCGCCTGCGCCTTGCCCGGGTTCTCCGAAGCGGCCACACCCCGCACACCCGTGATCCCCGGCAGCCCGGAGCCGTTCGTCTGCGAACCGTCCGTCTCGATGTACTGCAGTTGCTGCAGGCCACCCTGCTCACTGCCAGCGACCAGCAGCCGGCTCGCGCCCGCCCAGGAGACGGCGTTGACGTCCTCAAGGCGCGGCGCCACCGAGCGAAGCTCCTGCACCGACAGGTTCGTCCGGCCGGCGCTGCCCTGCCGCTCGACCCTGCCGAGCTTGAGGACCGTATGGTCGCCCTTCGTCACCAGCAGCGCGATCCGCACGCCGTCCGCCGACACCCGCAGTCCCGTGATCCGCCCGTCGAGCCCGGGCACGTGGACCTCCTCCGGCGCACCGGTGCCGCCGGGCAGCCGCAACAGCCTCGGCCGGTCCTGATCCTGGTCGGCGACCCACAGATCGCCCAGACCGTCCCAGCTCGGCGCGGTCAGCCCCGCCTTCGCCGACGTGCCGCCGTGCACGCTCAGCCGGGCATCGCCCAGCGCCGCGCCGCCCTGCAGAGGGGCGACGTAGAGCGACTGCCCGTTGGCGGACACAGCCGCCGCCCGGCGCTCGGACCGGTCCACGGCAACCGAACGCAACTGCACCGGACCGTCCGCACCGAACGGCCCCGCCACCCGGCGCGGCTCCTCGTCACCGTCGGCCAGGCTCACCACCCGGTGCTGCCCGTCCACGAAGTACTGCCGGTCCAGCCGCCCGGAGGTCTGGTCGGGGGCGTACCACTTCGCCTGCTCCTTGCCGAGCGCGCACAGCCGTGAGCCGTCCTTGCGCTGCAACGTCACATCCGCGACCTTGGCCGACTCCTGGACGGTGTAGAGGAGCTGGGCGGCCATCCGCAGGCACTGCTCCTGGTTGGCGCCCGCCGCCCGCTCGTTCAGTCGCACCTTCAGGGTGTTGGAGTCGTCGGGCGAGAGCCGGTGGTCCTCCAGCCGCGTACCGGTCGGAAAAGCCGTGCCCGCCACCGGGTCGAGCCACGTCGTCGGCCCGTCCAGCAGAGCCCTCACCGTGGACGTCACGGGGTCTATCCGCTTGCGCAGATAGACCGGATCGGCGACGAGCACGTCCCGCGCCTTGCCTCCGCCGCCACCGGAGCCCAGCTCGGCAAAGTAGTACTTATTGACCGAACGGTAGATGCGCTGGAACTCGGAGGCGCCCAGCACCAGGCCCGCGTCCAGTCCGTCGATGCGCCATTCGCCGTCCTCCCGCGCGATGTGGAGCTGCGCCTTGTAGTCACGCTGCTCGGGCTTGTAGGCGTGCTTGGCATCCACCTTCGCGAGCTGCTTGCCGGTGAGCGTGACGGTGTACGCCTGCTCGCGGTCCCCGCCGGCCCGGTCCACGCGAACCTGTGGCGTCTGGGCCAGCACCGTGGTCGACGCCGAGGGATCCCACTGGCGCTTCACCGACTTCGCCAGATACATCCGGGCCGTGTCGTAGTCCGGGTCGTCGCTGGTCGTCGCCTCCAGGAAGCCCGCTACGAGTTCCTGCGGCTGCTCGTTCTTGCGCGGCGGCACCCCGTACACCCGCACCTGCGCGTCGGCGTCGGCGCGCTGGGAGGAGTCCACCGAGTTGACCGAGCCGCTGTCCGGCATCGAAGCACAGCCGGCCAGCAGCCCGGCGCCCGCCGCCAGCGCCAGCAGGCCCGCCGCCCGGCGGCCGCGGCCGCCCCTAGCCCTGACCGTCACGGTCGCCTCCGGTCCTGCTCCCGCCGCGCGTGCCCGGCCTGTCGCCGCCCCGGCCGTCGCCGCCGCGGGGCGTCCTGCTCTCCACATCGCCGGAAGTGCCGCGCTCCGGCGTGTCGCCCGTCCTGCTCCCGGACCTGCCGTTCGCGCCACTGCCCTCCGCCTTGTCACCGGCCTTCTCGCCGCCATGCGGCCCGCCCGGGCGCGTCACCACCCGCGCGCCGCTGCCCGGCAACGCCGTCGGATCGGCCGTAGGCCGTACGTTTGTGTTCTGCGCCGGTACCGGCGTCGCCCGGCCCGGCAGCGCAGGCGGCACCCCGGCCTCGCTCAGGCCACGGTTGCGCCGCGAGTCCTCGGGCTCCAGCGGGATCGGGGAACCCCGCAGCGCGTCACCCGCCGTGCGCGGCATCGTCAGCCGGAACTGCGAGCCACCGCCCGGCTCGCCCCAGGCCTGCAGCCAGCCGCCGTGCAGGCGGGCGTCCTCGACCGCGATCGACAGGCCCAGGCCGGTGCCGCCGGTCGTCCTGGCCCGGGCCGGATCGGCACGCCAGAACCGGTTGAAAACCCGCGTCGCCTCGCCGGGCTTGAGCCCCACGCCGTAGTCGCGCACCGCGACCGCCACCGCGCCACCGGCCGTCGCCAGCCGCACGATTACATCCCGGCCCTCGCCGTGCTCCACAGCGTTGACCACCAGGTTGCGCAGGATCCGCTCCACACGCCGGGCATCGGCCTCGACGATCACAGGCTGCTCCCCGCCGCGCACCAGCAGGCGGCTGCCCTTGCGCTCCGCCAACGGCAACGCACCGTCCAGCACACGGTTGACCACATCCCGCAGGTCTACCGGCTCTGCCTCCAGCGCCGCCGCGCCCGCATCGAAGCGGCTGATCTCCAACAGGTCGGCCAGCAGCGACTCGAAGCGGTCCAGCTGCCCGAACAGCAGCTCCGCCGAGCGCGCGGTGACCGGATCGAAGCTGCCACGCGCCTCATGAATGACGTCCGCAGCCATCCGTACGGTCGTCAGCGGCGTCCGCAGTTCGTGCGAGACGTCAGAGACGAACCGCCGCTGCATCCTCGACAGCTCCTCCAGCTGCTGGATCTTCACCTGGAGGTTCTGCGCCATCTTGTTGAAGGCTTCACCCAGACGTGCGATGTCGTCCTCGCCGGTGACCTTCATCCGTTCCTGAAGGACACCCGCCGCGAGCCGCTCGGAGATGCTCGCCGCCATGCGCACGGGCGTGACGATCTGCCGCACCACCAGCCAGGCGATGGCGCCCAACAGCACCACCACGAACACCCCGGCCGTGGCCAGCGTGCCCTTGACCAGGCTGAGGGACTTCTCCTCCTGGGTGAACGGGAACAGGTAGTAGAGCTGGTACGGCTTCCCGTTGACGTCATACATCTGCTTGCCGACGATCAGCGCCGGCTCACCCTCGTCGGAGGCGCCGCGCTTGATCGTGCCGGACTTCTCGAACGTGCCCGGGTGACGGTCCAGCTGCTTTCGCAGATCAGCGGGCACGCTGTGCTCAGGATCGATGTCCCCGGAGGCACGCGGACCGCCCGCACTGAGCGCGACCACGTGATAGACGCCCTGCCCGCCGCTGGCGAGCTGCTGCACCGTCGCGGTCAGCCACGTCCCGGAGTCGGTCCCCCGGCCCCCGGACTGCGAACCGTCCGGGCCACGCTCCTCGGCCCCGGGGTCGGCGGCCTCGCGTGCCGCCTTGAACCCGCCCTCGGCCTGGCTCTGCGAAGCGTGCCGCTTGGCGTCCAGCAGGCCATTGCGCACCTGCCCGATGACGACCACACCGAGCAGCAGCACCACACCCAGCGACATCACCAGCGTGGTCGCGACGACCCGCAACTGGATGTTGCGCCGCCACAGCCGCATCGCGGGCAGCAGCGGGCGCCGCACCCAGCGCACGTACAGGCGCAGCAGCGGGTGCACCGGTGCCGCGCCCGCGCCGTCGGACAGCATCCTTCCGGCTCGCCACAGGCGCCGGAAGAACGATATGCCGCCCGCCGCCGTGTCGACGGGCCGCCCCGTGTCCCGCTCCGGAGCGGCACCGTTGCCGGTCATGTCAGCTCGGCCCGGCCTTGTAGCCCACACCACGGACGGTCACGACGATCTCGGGCCGCTCGGGGTCCTTCTCGACCTTCGAGCGCAGCCGCTGTACGTGCACGTTGACCAGCCTCGTATCGGCGGCATGGCGATAGCCCCAGACCTGCTCCAGCAGCACCTCGCGGGTGAACACCTGCCACGGCTTACGGGCGAGGGCCACCAGCAGGTCGAACTCGAGCGGCGTCAGTGCGATGGACTGACCGTCCCGCTTGACCGAGTGCCCGGCGACGTCGATGACCAGGTCACCGATGGTCAGCTGCTCCGGCGCCGGCTCCTCCGACCTGCGCAGACGGGCCCGGATACGGGCCACCAACTCCTTGGGCTTGAACGGCTTGACGATGTAGTCGTCGGCGCCGGACTCCAGCCCGACCACCACATCGACGGTGTCGCTCTTCGCCGTCAGCATCACGATCGGAACCCCGGACTCGGCCCGGATCAGTCTGCACACCTCAATGCCATCACGGCCGGGCAGCATCAGATCGAGCAATACAAGATCAGGTTTGACCTCTCGAAATGCAGCCAGTGCCTTGTCGCCGTCCGCTACAAACGACGGCTCGAAACCTTCACCACGAAGCACAATTCCGAGCATCTCGGCCAGTGCTGTGTCGTCGTCGACGACAAGGACGCGTCCCTTCATATCGACATCATCCCATTACCCGATCGTGACCTGTCACACAGCTCCGCCAAACCAGCCTCCGTCACAGGGGAAACAACCCCGTTTTCCGTGACAATGGCGGTCACCAGCTCCGGCGGTGTGACATCGAACGCAGGGTTGTAGGCCTGCGTTCCCAGGGGCGCCACGGGCACTCCGGCCTCCGCGCCCGGGAGCTCGGTGACCTCCTGGCCCGGCCGCTGCTCCACCTCGATCCCCGCGCCGTCCGCGGTCTCCAGGTCGACCGTCGTGGTGGGCGCCACGACGATGAAAGGCACATGGTGATAGCGGGCCAGCACGGCCAGCGGGTAGCTGCCCACCTTGTTGGCCACCGAGCCGTCGGCCGCTATCCGGTCCGCGCCTATCAGCACCGCGTCCACCTCGCCCGCCGAGAACAGCGAGCCCGCGGCGTTGTCCGTGAGCAGCGTGTACGGCATTCCGGCCCGCGCGGCCTCGTAGGCGGTCAGCCGGGCCCCCTGCAGCAGCGGCCGCGTCTCGTCGACCCACAGCCGCCGCAACTTGCCCATCCTGTGCGCCGCCCCCACCACGGCCAGCGCCGTGCCCGCGCCGCCCGACACCAGGGCGCCCGTATTGCAGTGGGTCAGGACACGGAAGCCGCCGCCCGGCAGCAGCTCCCGCAACAACGCCAGGCCGTGCTCCGCCATGCGGTCGCTCGCTTCGGCGTCCTCGCGGTGCAGGGCGCGCGCCTCGTCGAGTGCCGCGGCAGCGGCCGGGCCGGTGCCCGCGCCGCTCTTCAGGGCACCCTCATAGGCCTTCAGGGCCCGCTGGACGCCGTAGGCCAGGTTCACTGCGGTCGGGCGGGCATGGGCGAGCATCACGGCCGCCTGGTCCACGTCGAAGCCCCGCACGGCCGCGAGGGCAACTCCGTAGGCGCCGGCGACACCCAGCAGCGGAGCGCCACGCACAGCCAGCGAACTGATCGCCTCGACCAGCGCCGGTACATCGGTGCAGACCAGCTCGGTCTCGTCCGCGGGAAGCCGCCGTTGGTCCAGCAGAACGATCACGGGCCCTTCGGGCAGGTCCTCCCAACGCAGAGAAGGGGCGGTGGAGGATCCGGTGAAGGACACGGGTGCCGAGTGCTGATCAGCCATTAGTCCAGTCTGCCCCGCATAGACCAACTATTGAAGGCCTCCTCCGCCCCGCTCCCCCTTACGTGGCTCCCCGGAAGCAGGGCCCTTACGAGCCCTCGGGCGCCCCGGAAGGTGCGTGACACGATGGCCGGACTGGCAACCGGGCCCGGGCGCCGGCCGAACGGCGAAGACACGGGCATCAGAAGGAGCAGCAGAAGATGAACGACTCTCCGGGCCGGATCCCGACCGGCCGGGACCGGGCGCGCGCCCACAGCGGTGGAAGCGACGACGACGGACACGACGGCCGGGGCAGCGGTGGTTGGGGCAACGGGGGCAGGGGCAGCACGGGCAACGGCTGGGGCAGACCGGCGGGTGGCTGGGGCGGTGGCCATTGGTCTCCTGCGGCCCCGCCGGTGCCCCAGCCCGGCGTGATTCCCCTGCGGCCGTTGAGTGTCGGGGAAATCCTTGACGGCGCCTTCACCACGGCACGCAGATACTGGCGGACCGCACTCGGGGTGTCGCTGGCGGTGGCGGTCGTGACCCAGTCGGTGAACACGGCCGTCACGGGTCTGTGGCGCCGCGGCCTGGAAGGCCTGGGCAACCTGGCCGATCAGGACACGGTGACCGTCCATGAGCTGATGGAAGCTCTCAAGAACGCCCTGGGCGGCCTCGCGGTCGCGTCGCTGGCCGGCCTCATCGGCTCGGTCATCGCCGCAGGCACGCTCACTGTGGTCGTCAGCCGCGCCGTTCTGGGCCGACCGGCCTCGGCAAGTGACGTCTGGGTAAGCGCCCGCCCCCGTCTGCTCAGTCTGACGGGGCTGTTCTGTCTGCTCGCGCTGCTCATCACCGGCGCCTTCGCGCTGGGACTGGGACCGGGCCTGCTGCTCATGCGGGCCGGATTCGAGGGCCCTGGAATCGCGCTCACCGGCCTGGGCGGGCTGGCAGGAACGGCGGGAGCGGCGTGGCTGTGGATTCGCTACAGCCTCGCCGCACCGGCTCTCATACTGGAGAAGCAGGGCGTCCTCGACGCGATGCAGCGTTCGGCGAAGTTGGTACGCGGCTCCTGGGGGCGGATTTTCGGGATACAGATCCTGGCTACTCTCCTGGTCTTCGTGGTCGGCTCAATTGCCGAGGTTCCGGCCGCTTTCATGGAATTGATCTTGAATGGCGGTTCGTCCGAGGTCGCCTCGACGAGTTGGCCCTCTTTGATCATCAGCGGAATCGCCGCAACCATCGGCTCCGCCCTTACGCTGCCGATTACGGCGGGTATCACCGCGCTCCTCTACATGGACCAGCGCATCCGGCGCGAATCACTCGACATTGAGCTTGCGAACGCGGCCGTCTGCAAGGTGTGAGAACAGGGCATTGAGCACATGGCGCCGTCTCCGGGTGTACGGACACCCGGAGACGGAAGGGAGTGGGCGGGGAGAGATTAAAGGGCGACAACGTGGGGACAACGCAAAAAAGCCCTGGTAGGAACCTTTCGGCTCCTACCAGGGCTTTCTCAAAAATTGTTCGGCGGCGTCCTACTCTCCCACAGGGTCCCCCCTGCAGTACCATCGGCGCTGAAAGGCTTAGCTTCCGGGTTCGAAATGTAACCGGGCGTTTCCCTAACGCTATGACCACCGAAACACTATGAAGTTAACCAACCCGGCAATAACACAGGTCGTTACTTCAGAACCTACACAGTGGACGCGAGCAACTGAGGACAAGCCCTCGGCCTATTAGTACCAGTCAGCTCCAACCGTTACCGGTCTTCCACACCTGGCCTATCAACC
>NZ_JBEZYL010000004.1:177163-359397 GCF_040638465.1 Streptomyces sp. NPDC026206 | reverse complement strand
AACACCCCGCCCCCCGGACCACAACCCCCGCCCGGGCCCCAACTCCCGCCCGTCCGGCGATTGAGGACAACAGCACAGCCAGGGCGCACTCAGGCGCCGGCACCGTCCAGCTGGTCGATCGTCGCGATCGACGGGCGGCGCGTCGCGGAGAGGTCCCGGGCCACATCCTCCGCGGCCCTCAGGACGCGCACCGCGTTCTGCCACGTCAGCTTCGCCAGGTCCGCGTCGGACCACCCACGGCTCAGCAGCTCCGCGACCAGGTTGGGGTAACTGGAGACGTCGGAGAGGTCCTCGGGTGTGAAGGCCGTGCCGTCGTAGTCGCCGCCGAGGCCGATGTGGTCGATGCCCGCGGCCTCGCGCATGTGGTCGAGGTGGTCGGCGACCGTCGCGGCCGTGGCGAGCGGGCGCGGGCGCCCGGCCTCGAAGGCGCGGTGCACGGCCATCGCCTCGGCGGTGGTGTCGAGGTGGTGCAGGCCGTGGGCGCGCATGTTCTCGTCCGCCGCCCGGGTCCAGGCGACGGCCTCCGGCAGGACGAACTTCGGCACGAACGTCGCCATGGCCACGCCGCCGTTCGCGGCGAGCGCGCCGAGCACGTCGTCAGGGATGTTGCGCGGGTGGTCGCAGACGGCCCGCGCGGAGGAGTGCGAGAAGATCACCGGCGCCTCGGTGATCCGTAGCGCGTCGCGCATGGTGTCGGCCGAGACGTGCGAGAGGTCGACCAGCATGCCGAGGCGGTTCATCTCGCGGACGACCTCCTCGCCGAAGCGCGTCAGCCCGCCGGCGGCGGGCTCGTCGGTCGCCGAGTCCGCCCACGGGATGTTGTCGTTGTGGGTGAGCGTCATGTAGCGGACGCCCAGCCGGTGCAGGGCGCGCAGCGTGGCCAGCGAGCAGTTGATGCTGTGCCCGCCCTCGGCGCCCATCAGGGAGGCGATGCGGCCCTCGGCACGCGCGGCCTCCATGTCGTCGGCGGTGAACGCCAGGCGCAGGTCCGCCGGGTAGCGGGCGGCCAGCTGCCGTACGACGTCGATCTGCTCGAGCGTCGCGCTGACGGCCTCGTCGCCGGCCATGTCCGTACGGACGTACACCGACCAGAACTGGGCCCCGACGCCGCCCGCCCGCAGCCGGGGCAGGTCGGTGTGGAGGCCGGCGGCGCTCTGGTCGGCGGCGATGTCGCGCCGGTCGAGGTCGTAGCGGACCTGTTCGCGCAGCGCCCAGGGCAGGTCGTTGTGCCCGTCGACGACCGGGTGGGCGGCGAGGAGCTCCCGGGCGCGGGCCAGGTGCTCACCGGTCACGGCGCTCACGGCGCTCACTTGCCGAACCCGAAGCCCGAGGCGCCCTGCACCTTCGCGCGCAGCCGCTTGCCCTTGTCGGTGGCCTGCTCGTTGAGCTCGTCCTGGAAGTGCCGCATCCGGAACAGGAGTTCGCTGTCGTGCGCGGCGAGCATCCGGACCGCCAGCAGGCCGGCGTTGCGTGCGCCGGCGACGGAGACCGTGGCGACGGGCACCCCGGCCGGCATCTGCACGATGGACAGCAGCGAGTCCATGCCGTCCAGGTACTTCAGCGGCACGGGCACCCCGATGACCGGCAGCGGGGTGACGGAGGCCAGCATGCCGGGGAGGTGGGCCGCGCCGCCCGCGCCCGCGATGATCGCCTTGAGGCCGCGGCCGGCGGCCTGCTCCCCGTAAGTGATCATCTCGCGCGGCATCCGGTGCGCGGAGACGACGTCGACCTCGTAGGGGATCTCGAACTCGTCCAGGGCCTTGGCGGCGGCTTCCATGACGGGCCAGTCGGAGTCCGAGCCCATGACGATGCCGACGACGGGGGAACCAGTCATTCCGTGATCGTTCCTCGCAGGTATCCGGCGGCGTGGCTCGCGCGCTCGCGCACATCCGCCAGATCGTCGCCGTAGGTGTTGACGTGTCCGACCTTGCGGCCGGGCTTGACGTCCTTGCCGTACATATGGATCTTCAGGCCGGGGTCCCGTGCCATGCAATGCAGGTACGCGGAATACATGTCGGGATAGTCGCCGCCGAGGACGTTGGCCATGACGGTCCACTTGGCGCGCGGGCGGGGATCGCCGAGCGGCAGGTCCAGTACGGCCCGGACGTGGTTGGCGAACTGCGAGGTGATCGCGCCGTCCTGGGTCCAGTGGCCGGAGTTGTGCGGGCGCATCGCCAGCTCGTTGACGAGCACCCGGCCGTCGCGGGTCTCGAACAGCTCCACGGCGAGGTGGCCGACCACGCCCAGCTCCTTGGCCACCTTCAGGGCGAGCTGCTGCGCGTGGGCGGAGAGCTCGGCGGAGAGGTCCGGCGCGGGGGCGATGACCGTGTCGCAGACGCCGTCGACCTGGACGGACTCGACGACGGGGTAGGAGACGGCCTGGCCGTGCGGGGAGCGGACGACGTTGGCGGCGAGCTCGCGGACGAAGTCGACCTTCTCCTCGGCGAGCACGGGCACGCCGGCGCGGAACGGTTCCTCCGCGCCCTTGGCGTCCCTCACGACCCACACGCCCTTGCCGTCGTAGCCGCCGCGCACGGTCTTGAGGACGACGGGGAAGCCGGCACCCTCCGCCGCGAACCGCTCCACGTCCGCCGGACCGGAGACGATGCGGTGCCGGGGGCACGGCACTCCGATCTCCATGAGCTTCGCCCGCATCACGCCCTTGTCCTGGGCGTGCACCAACGCGTCGGGCCCCGGGCGGACGGGGATGCCGTCCGCCTCCAGAGCCCGTAGGTGCTCGGTCGGAACATGCTCGTGATCGAAAGTGATCACATCGCAGCCTTGTGCAAAAGCACGAAGGGTCTCCAGGTCGCGGTAGTCGCCGATGACGACATCGCTCACCACCTGGGCCGCCGAGTCCTGCGGGGTATCGCTGAGCAGCTTGAACCTGATGCCGAGGGGGATGCCCGCCTCGTGGGTCATACGGGCGAGCTGGCCGCCGCCGACCATGCCGACTACCGGGAACGTCACGCCCCCAGAGTATCCGTACGCACGAACCATCCTTACCGCCCCTGGATGATCCTCC
Source organism: Streptomyces sp. NPDC026206 (assembly GCF_040638465.1). NCBI lineage: Bacteria > Bacillati > Actinomycetota > Actinomycetes > Kitasatosporales > Streptomycetaceae > Streptomyces > Streptomyces sp. NPDC026206. Next base: position 356,372 of record NZ_JBEZYL010000004.1, on the reverse strand, counting down.
AATTCCAGAGGCGGTCACTCCGCCGACAGGAAGGCCCCGTACTCCCTGCCGATAAGGACCGAAAAGCTCCTGTTCGCCAGTCATTCACGGACTCTCCGAGTCGCCGCGCGCGACGGCTGGTTAGCATGAAGGACATGAATCGACCGCGCACAGTGCGTTCCCGGCTGGAGCGGCTGGCCCGCGAGATCGCGAAATTCGGCGCCGTCGGCGCGATCGGATTCGTGGTCAACTTCATCGTCTTCAACCTCTGCGTCCACGGCTTCGGTCTGGCCGTGGTGCGTTCCGGCGTCATCGCGACGGCCGTCGCCATCGCCACCAACTACATCGGCAACCGCTACTGGACCTATCGCCACGGCGACAGGAACCGGCGCAGCCGCGAGCTGTCCTTGTTCCTGCTGTTCAGCGGCATCGGCCTCGTCATCGAGAACGGCGCCCTGGCCCTGTCCCACTACGGCCTGGGCCTGACGACCCCACTCGCCGACAACATCTCGAAGAACGTCATCGGCCTCGGCCTCGGCACCGTCTTCCGCTTCTGGTCCTACCGCACCTGGGTGTTCCGGGCGCTGCCCGCACGGGCGGCCGTGGAGACCGCCGAATCGTTCCTGGCGGCGGCGCCCCCGCAGCGCGTCGACGCCGGCAAGTAGTCCCCTGCGCACCCGCCGCACCCGCCGGGCCGGCCGCGTCAGTCGTGCTGGTCGGCTTCCCTGCTCAGGAACAGCGCGAAGACGGGCGGCTGCTGCTGGAGCAGTTCCAGCCGCCCGCCGTCCGCCTCGGCCAGGTCGCGGGCGACCGCCAGGCCCAGCCCGGTGGAGTTGCGGCCGCTGACCGTCCGCTCGAAGACCCGCGAGCCCAGGTCGGCCGGCACGCCCGGCCCCTCGTCGGAGACCTCCACCACCGCCTGGTTGCCGGTGACGCGCGTGCGGATCGCGACCGTGCCGTCCCCGTGCATCAGCGAGTTCTCGATCAGCGTCGCCAGCACCTGGGAGACGGCGCCGGGCGTGCCCACCGCCCGCAGCCCCTGCTTGCCGGAGCGCACCAGGGCGCGGCCCGCGGTGCGGGTGGCGGGCCGCCACTCCTCGATCTGCTGCTTGACGACCTCGTCGAGGTCGAAGGTGACCGCGGAACCCGTCTGCGGGTCGCGGGAGTTGGTCAGCAGCCGCTGCACGACGTCGGTGAGCCGCTCCACCTGGGTGAGGGCGATCGTCGCCTCCTCCTTGACCGTATCCGGGTCGTCGGTGAGCGTGATCTCCTCCAGCCGCATCGACAGCGCCGTCAGCGGCGTGCGCAGCTGGTGCGAGGCGTCGGCGGCCAGCCGCCGCTCGGCCGTGAGCATCCGGGCGATGCGCTCGGCACTGCCGTCCAGGACGTCGGCCACCCGGTCCAGCTCGGGCACCCCGTAGCGGCGGTGGCGGGGGCGGGGGTCGCCGGAGCCCAGCCGCTCGGCCGTCTCGGCGAGGTCGGTGAGCGGGGCGGTGAGCCGGTTGGCCTGGCGCACGGCCAGGAACACGGCGGCGACGACGGCCAGCAGCGCAACGGCGAGGATCACCAGCAGCGTGCGGCCGACCTCGCGGCTGACCGTGGAGCGGGACTCCTCGACCCGTACGGTCTCGCCCTGCTCTCCCCGCTGGGTCGCCGTGATCATGCCGCCCTCGGGCCGGGTGCCGATCTCGATGGGCGTGCGGCCGGGAATGTCGATGCGGGCGTACCGCTCGGGGGTGATCTGCTCGCGCAGCACCTCCGACTCCACGCGCTCGCCGCCCGCCAGCCGGCTGTCGACGATGCTCACCAGGCGCACGGCCTCGGACTGCACGCTTTCCTGCGCGCTGCTCTCGATCGTGCGGGTCTCGACGATGACGAGCGAGATGCCGAAGACGGCGATCACGACGAGGACGACGGCGAGCGTGGAGTTGATCAGTCGGCGGCGCACGGTGCCCTCCGGGCGGGGTGGTGCGAGGTCAGCCCGGGCGGGCCCGGTACCGGCTCAGCTCTTCTCGAAGCGGAAGCCGACACCGCGGACGGTGGCGATGTAGCGCGGGTTCGCGGCGTCGTCCCCGAGCTTCTTGCGGAGCCAGGAGATGTGCATGTCCAGGGTCTTGGTGGAGGACCACCACGTGGTGTCCCAGACCTCGCGCATCAGCTGGTCGCGGGTGACGACCCGGCCCGCGTCGCGCACCAGGACGCGCAGCAGGTCGAACTCCTTCGCGGTGAGCTGCAGTTCCTCGTCGCCCATCCAGGCGCGGTGCGACTCCACGTCGATCCGCACGCCGTGGGTGGCGGGCGGCTGCTGGTGGGTCTCGACGGTGCCGCGCCGCAGCAGGGCCCGTACGCGGGCGAGCAGCTCGGCCAGCCGGAAGGGCTTGGTGACGTAGTCGTCGGCGCCGGCGTCCAGGCCGACCACGGTGTCCACCTCGTCGGCGCGGGCGGTGAGCACCAGCACCGGGAAGCCGTGGCCCTCGGTGCGCAGTCGGCGGCAGACCTCCAGACCGTCCATGCCGGGCAGCCCGAGGTCGAGGACGAGCAGGTCCACCCCTCCCTGAAGGCCGGCGTCCAGCGCCGTGGGACCGTCTTCGCGCACCTCCACCTCGTACCCTTCGCGGCGCAGCGCGCGTGCGAGCGGCTCCGAGATGGAAGCGTCATCCTCGGCGAGCAGTACTCGGGTCATGCAGAGATGGTAGTCCGCTCGGGCGCACGTCAGAGGTGTGGTGGACGCTACCCAGGGCAACACTTCACCGAAAGTGTTATCACCTTCGAATATGTGTGTACGGTTCCGCCGTGGGCTGTGATCCATGTCTCAACTCCTTCCATATGCGGGCGGGGTGTGACGTATGGTGACCAGACGTCTGTAGCACTACCGGAGGACCTTCGGATCGTTCGACGCGCCGAAGGTCCCTGTTGTGCGGCAGGGCTGGACCCCCAGCCCTGTGACAGTGATTGACCTGTCGGCCGGGTCCGCCGCGCGATGGTGCGCGGGGGCGTGGATCCCGGCGTACGGCCGTCCTGCCGGTTCCTCCACCTTGAGGAGCCGAACCCCTCGGGCGTGGGGGCGGGCGGTGCAGTAGCCGGTGCCGGCCAACCCCCACCCGGGCGCACCCCCCAGCTCCACCACGCGTCCCGAGCACCCTAGGAATGACCATGGCGTCCAGCCTGACGAAGGGCGCGGCCGAGCAGGAGAAGACCTCTCCGAACGACGGCGGCAAGACCTTCTTCGGCCACCCCCGCGGCCTGGCCCCCCTCTTCATGACCGAGATGTGGGAGCGCTTCTCCTACTACGGCATGAGGGCCCTCCTCGTCGTCTACCTGATCGCCGGCGGCCCCGACGCCAAGCCCGGCAGCCAGGGCGGCGGTCTGGAGATGCCCGAGGCCAGCGCAGTGGCCATCTACTCCGTCTACGTGGCCATGGTGTACCTGCTGGCCATGCCCGGCGGCTGGTTCGGCGACCGTGTCTGGGGCCCGCGCAAGACGGTGGCCATCGCGGCGAGCGTGATCATGGCCGGTCACCTGGCCCTGGCCATCCCCGGCAAGCCGTCCTTCTTCGCCGGCCTCGCGCTGGTGGCGATCGGCTCGGGCCTGCTGAAGGCCAACATCTCCACGATGGTCGGTCACCTCTACGACGGTCCCCAGGACCCGCGCCGGGACGGTGGCTTCACCCTCTTCTACATCGGCATCAACATCGGTGCCTTCGCCGCACCGCTGGTCATCGGCACCGTGGGCCAGGAAGTCAACTGGCACCTGGGCTTCGCCATCGCCGCCGCCGGCATGGCACTGGGCCTGGCGATCTTCCTGTACGGCACCCGCCACCTGAACGCGAAGAGCAGCGTCGTCCCCAAGCCGCTGTCGGCCGAGGAGCGCAAGTCGACGCTCACCAAGGGCCTGCTCTGGCTCGGCGTCGCGGCCGTCTTCTACGGCATCGTCGGCGGCACCGGCCACTTCACGCTCAACTGGGCGCTGGTGCCGATCACCCTGCTGGGCCTGGTGATCCCGATCACCGTCCTGTTCCGCATCAAGCGCGACAAGGAGCTCTCGGCCACCGAGCAGACCAAGGTCAGCGGCTACATCTGGTTCTTCGTCGCCGCCGCCGTGTTCTGGATGATCTTCGACCAGGCCGGCTCGACGATGTCGACGTTCGCCGAGAAGAAGACCGCGGACAACGTCTTCGGCCTGCACTTCCCGTCCACCTGGTTCCAGTCGGTCAACCCGCTGTGGGTCATGGCGCTGGCCCCGGTCTTCGCCTGGCTGTGGCTGTGGCTGGCCCGCACCAACCGTGAGCCGAGCACCACGGTGAAGTTCGCCATGGCGATGGTCGTCATCGGTGCCTCGTTCTTCGTCTTCGCCGTCCCGATGGCGATGGCCGGCGACGGCACGAAGGTCAGCCCGATGTGGCTGCTGTCGATCTACATGATCCAGACCATGGGTGAGCTGTGCCTCTCCCCGGTGGGTCTGTCGCTCACCACGAAGATGGCGCCGCAGAAGTACGCCAGCACGATGATGGGCGTCTGGTTCCTGGCCGTCACCGCCGGTGACTGCACCACGGGCCTGCTCTCCATCGCCGGTTTCGACCTCAACGGCACCGGGATGATCCTGCTCCAGGCGGCGCTCGCAGCGCTCGCGGGCTTCGCGGTGTGGATGTACCGCAAGAAGATCGAAGGCCTGATGGGCGACGTTCACTGACACAGTCCGCTCACGGGCATGAAGGGGCCCCCGGCGCGTTTCCGCGCCGGGGGCCCCTTCGCGTCATTCCGCGCCTGGGTCGTGCGGCGCGGGCGCTCCGGCGCCTCGTGGGCCGGCACCGGGTGCGAACCAGGGCAGCACGCCGGTGTCCGGGCCTGCCGGGGCGTGCGGGCGGGGCGCGGTGGGCGGGCGGGGCCGCACGCGGTCCACGACCGCCATGCCCGCGCGGAAGACCGCCAGCGGCACCACCACGCACAGCAGGATCCAGAAGAGCGTCACGCCCCAGGGCCGGCGCACGTCCCACGGCTCCTCGACGAGCACCTTCCCGCCGTACGCGAGCGAGACGACGTAGTCCCCGTACGCGCCCGCCGCCAGCTCCACGTCCAGCGAGACGCGCTCCTTGCGCCCGGCGGCCACGGTGCCGCGCCAGGGGCGTTCCTCCCAGGAGGGGGCGAGCACCGCGCGGGCGGTGCCGAGCCTGAGGACGGGGTTTTCGGCCGGGGTCGAGCCGAGGTTGGCCACGGTCATCACCAGCCGGCGCTTCGGCGGGGCGCCGAACCACGTCAGGAGGGAGTCCCCGCCCTCCAGCCGGGCGTCGAGCACGCTCAGCCGCTCGCCGCCGGTCTGCCGCGGCAGGGGCGCGGCCGGGTGGCCCGCGACGGAGAAGGCCGCGTCGGCCGCCTGCGGGTCGCCGGTGACGGTCGCGACGTGAACGACGCACGGGCACGGCTTCGGCGGCGCGGCGACCGGGAGAGTGCGGCGGAACGTGCCGTCGGGGCCCGTGGTGACGGCACGGCCGTCGGCGTTGGCGCAGGCGTTGGTGCCGCCGATCATGTTCTGGCCGCAGACGAGCAGGGTGAGCAGGGCGCCCGGCCGCCAGCCCGCGCCGGTGACGGTGACGCTCGCGCCCTTGGGGGCGTCGGCCCGGTCCACGGCGGCGGTCGGACCGGTGAGACGCGCGGCTGCTGGCGATGCGTACGCGGCGCCGGTGGCTTTTGCGACTGGTGGGGCCCATGAGGCGAGCAGCAGGGCGAGCAGCGCCGCGGCGAGCCCGGCCCGTACCCCGCCGCCCTTCACGAGCGGGCCCGGCGCCGTCGTACGAGCCGTACGGCCGCTCCGGCCGCCGCGAGGGCGCCGGACACGGCCAGGGCCGGGCCGAGCCAGGGCAGCGGCGCGTACGAGCCGGAGGCGGCCGCGTGGGTGCCGTCGGAGGTGGTGGCGGTGACCCTGACCGTCACCCGGTCCAGGCGCGGGGCGTCCGGCCACTTCTGCGCCAGCCGGACGCTGCCGCCCGGCGCCAGCTCGGCGGGCACGCCGGTGGCCGGCCGGCGCAGGACCTCCCCGAAGAGGCCCACGGCCCGGATGTCCAGGCGCGGGGCGAGGGCGGTGTTGCCCCGGTTGACCAGCGCGTACCGGATGACCGCGCCCCGGCCCGTACCGCTGACCCGCACATGTTCCACCGAGAGCGCGGAGAGCGCCGGGCCGCCGACCCGTACCGTCATCGGCACCCGGACCAGCCGGCCCTCCCCCGCCGCGACCACCGCGGCGGCGTGGTCGCCGGGCCCCACGCCCGCCGGGACGGTGACGGTGAGGGGGACGTCCGCTCGGGTGCGGGGCGGTACGTCCACCCGGGGGACCGCGAGCGAGATCCAGGGGCCCGTGCCGTGCAGCTCGACCGTGCGGGGCCGGTCCCCCGGGTTCACCACCGACAGCTTGTCCTCGAGCACCGTGCCGGGCGCGCCCTCCAGGTAGAAGGCCGGCCTGTCGTCGGCCGTGGGTCCCTTCCTGCCGCCGGGCGCGGGGGCCGCCGTCCACGGCGCGGCGTCAGCCGCGGCCGTGCCGGGGGCCGCGGACAGGACGAGCAGCGCCAGGGCGGCGCAGAGCGCGGCGGTGCGGGTGCGGGGCGTCATCGGCGGCTCCCTGGGCGTGGGCGTACGGGTTCAGCCGGTGGTGCGGCGCCTCCGGGTGAGCCAGAGGGTGCCCGCGACGCCGGCGAGGAGCACCGTGCCGCCGAGGGTGCCGAGAGCGACGGCGGAGTCGGCGGGTCCGGTCTGCGGGAGCCCGCCGCCGCCGGTGGCGGACGAACCGCCGGAACCGGTGCTGCCGGTGGAGCCCGTGCCACCGGTGGAGCCGGTTGTCCCGCCGGTGCCGCCCGAGCCGCCCGTGGACGACCCGCCGGTCGTCGGCGAACCGCCCGTCGAGCCCGCCGTGGACCCGCCGGTCGAACCGCCGGTCGTCCCGCCCGGGCCCTTGACGTCGAGGGTCAGCGACGGCTTGGGGTTGTTGCTGGGGTTGCAGGTGGTCGTGGTGCCCAGGGCGAGGATGGTGAGGGTGGAGGCCGTGAAGGTGACCTGGCCGCCCTTCTTCGGCGTGTACGTACCCGACAAGTCACTGATCTTGATGGGCGTGTTGGGCGGTATGGGCTGGTCGTTGGCGGGGCCGGAGACCGCCACCGTGCCGCTGTCCGCACCGCCGAGCTTGATGACGGCGCTCGGCTTCATCGCGCCCTTGCCCAGTTCGATGGGGCTGGAGGAGACGCCCTTTTGGAAGGACATGGTGAGTTTGTACGCGCCACCGCTCGCCACGGCCTTGATGTCGATGGGAGAGACCGCGCTCTTGTCCCCGATCGGGGTCTTGCACTGGTATTCGACGTCGACCGTCTCGGCCTGCGCGGCCGGTGCGACCAGCAGGATCGCGCCGCCGGCCAGAGCCGCCGCGACCGCCGTCACACCACCGCGGCGCACGGGGTGACGTGGGATGTGGGACACCTGTGGTTCCCCTCTCGTCCGGTGCCGCAGCCGAAATTCACTGACGGCACATCAGATCGGGCGCCGACAGTACGCCGGGGACCGTGGAGAGGGAAGACAAAGAACACGCCGTGCTCGGACGCGCGGGCACGCTCCGCGCGCGGGGGCGGCGCCGGCGGGCACCCGTCGGGACGCGCTAGGACGGAGCGGCGAGCTCCGCCCAGACCGTCTTGCCGGCGCCGCCGCCGCGCCGCGTGACACCCCAGTCCAGGCACAGCCGCTGCACGATAAACATGCCGTGGCCGCCGGGCCGGCCGGCGCGGTGCGGGGTGCGGGGCGCGGGTGTGCCGGCACCGAGGTCGGCCACCTCCAGCCGCAGCACCTTGCCCGCGCAGCTGACCCGCAGCTCCTCGGGGCCTTCGGCGTGCAGACAGGCGTTGGTGACCAGCTCGGAGACGACCAGCAGGACGTCCTCGGCGGCGGCCCGGTGATCGGCCGAGCCGGCCGGCAGCCAGCCCCAGTCGTGGAGGGCCTGCCGGGTGAAGTCGCGGGAGAGCGGCACGGCGCCGCCGACTCCGACGAGGCGCAGCCGACGACTCCGACCGCCCGGCGGCGGTGAGCCTGCCGGGGCGGCGCCCGAGGCCTCCGGACCGGGACCGTCCGGCGGTGGGCACGCCCGGGGGGTGCTCATCAGCGCTTCACCTCACCGATTCACCGAAACGAACACGAACAACTTCAACGGATTCAGCTGTCTCCTGCCCGGCGGAATCGTGAGAACACCCACGAATTCGACACGGGACTGTGACGCAGGCAACGAGGCCTACGGAGATTTTCGGCCGGACTCAGTCGGCGAGTGCCGCATCGAGCGTGTCGTGCACGGTGAAGACGGCCCCGGCACCCGTGATCTCGAAGACGCGGGCGACGACCGGTCCCATGGCGGCGAGGTGGATGGCGCCCCCCGCGGCCTCGGCCTTCAGCCGGGCGCCGAGCAGTACGTTCAGGCCGGTGGAGTCGCAGAAGTCGAGCCGCGAGCAGTCGACGACCACGCGCGCGTCGCCGGCGCTGACGCAGTTCTCGAGTGGTTCACGCAACAACTCGGCCGTGTGGTGATCGAGCTCACCCGCCGGCGAAACGATCGAGCTCGCCCCGTGCCGCCGGACCTCCACCCGAAGCCGACCTCTGCTCGGATTGCCGACCATCCCGCGATCCATGCGCTTCCCTTCGTGCCTTACGTGCCTTCGTGGCGTACCCGTGTGGCGCAGGCAAAACCCTACGCCTTCGATACGGTCGTCCGGAAGCCGAAGTTCCGTCATTTCCGACAGAACCGGACAAACGGTACTTGCCATATGAAGGTAAAGACCGGTAGGGCTAGTAGAGACACATCCACCACCGACGGCCTCGGAGGCGCCGCAAACCGCAGCAAAGGGTCACGGCATCGGCAGCCATATGCCGAGAATGATGGAGGAGACCATGTCACCCCGGCTCGACGAAAAGCATTCCTATACCTCGTGCGCGGCCCTGGCGGCCCGCACCCGCGAGGAGCGGGAAACCGCCTCGTCGACAACCCCGCCCGAGCACAGCGACCCCGGACTCTCCGGGCTCCCCGAGATCCCCCCGTTCGACGAGGTGGGGGCGGTCGACGCACGTGCTCTGTCCAAGACGCTCTTCGCGCGCCTCAGCGCGCTCGAGGAGGGCACCCATGAATACGCCTACGTCCGCAACACCCTGGTCGAACTGAACCTGGCACTGGTGAAGTTCGCGGCCTCACGGTTCCGCACCCGCAGCGAGCCGATGGAGGACATCATCCAGGTCGGGACGATCGGCCTGATCAAGGCCATCGACCGCTTCGAGCTCAGCCGCGGCGTCGAGTTCCCCACGTTCGCGATGCCGACGATCATCGGCGAGATCAAGCGCTTCTTCCGCGACACCAGTTGGTCGGTACGCGTGCCCCGCCGGCTTCAGGAGCTCCGGCTCGACCTGGCCAGGGCCGGCGACGAACTGGCACAGCAGCTCGACCGCTCCCCGACCCTCGGTGAACTGGCCGAGCGGCTGAACCTCAGTGAGGACGAGGTCGTCGAGGGCATGGCGGCGAGCAACGCGTACACCGCGAGCTCGCTGGACGCCCAGGCCGACGAGGACGAGCCCGAGGGCTCGCTGTCGGACCGCATCGGCTACGAGGACCACAGTCTCGAGGGCATCGAGTACGTCGAGTCGCTCAAGCCCCTGATCGCCGAACTCCCCTCGCGCGACCGGCGGATACTGTCCCTGCGCTTCGTGGCCAACATGACGCAGTCGGAGATCGGCGAGGAGCTGGGCATCTCCCAGATGCACGTCTCACGACTGCTGTCCCGCACGCTGGTGCGACTGCGCCGAGGGCTGCTGAGCGAGGACTAGGACCGGAGCCGGGCCTCCCTCGTCACCAGTGCGCCGCACGGACAGCTCCGTGCGGCGCACTGGGGCTGCCGCGCCCCGCCCGGACGGTTCTCCGAGCGGTGCGAGCGCCAGCAGGAACAGCAGGGCGCCCAGCGGCAGCAGATCCAGGCTGACCGCCGTGAGCGCCGTTGCGGCCACCACGGCGACCGGCCGCCACGCCGCGACGGCGCGCACCACCGCCGCCTGCGCCGTCAGCAGCACCAGTCCGACGTGGAAGAGCAGCGGGCCGACGGTGTAGAACGCGGGCCCGATGCCCGGCCCGCCCTGGATCCGGTCGAAGAGCTCGTCCATGGTCGCGCGGTCCGCCGAGCAGTAGCCGACGACGAGGTCGATGACGGCCTGCCCCGTCACGGCCGCCACTCCCAGCAGCCCCAGCACCGCCCCGGTACCCGCGAACCACCGCCCGGCGGGGCCGCTGCCGCGCGCCGCCGCCCCGCGCAGCCCCACGAACACGGGGACGAACAGCAGGACGCCCGCCAGAAGGGCGAGGTGGCCGATCGACCAGTCCGGCCCCGGACCGTGATCGTCGTCGATCAGCCGGACGAGGCCGTACGCCCCCATGCACAGCGGTCCTGCGGCGAAGGCCGCCCGGCCCCACGTCGTGTTCGTCATGAACCGATCATTGCGGCGGGGGTGCCGCCCCGGCCTCGGGGAACACCCGGATGCCGCCCTGACGGACCCCTGACAGGCCCTCAGAGGGCGCGGACGCCCCGCTGCCAGACGGCCGAGACGAGCGGCACTCCGGGGCGATAGGCGAGGTGGACGTGCGACGGGGCGTCCAGGAGCGCGAGGTCGGCGCGGGCGCCCGGGGCCAGGCGGCCGATGTCGGTGCGGCGCAGGGCGGCCGCGCCGCCGGCCGTGGCGGACCAGACCGCCTCGTCGGGCGTCATGCCCATGTCCCGTACCGCCAGGGCGATGCAGAAGGCCATGGAGCTCGTGAAGGACGAGCCGGGGTTGCAGTCCGTGGAGAGGGCGACCGTGGCGCCGGCGTCGAGAAGGCGGCGCGCGTCGGGCCACCGGGCGCGGGTGGAGAACTCGGCGCCGGGAAGCAGGGTGGCCACGGTGGTGCTGTTGGCCAGGGCGTCGACGTCCGCGTCACTGAGGTGCGTGCAGTGGTCGGCGGAGGCCGCGTCCACCTCCACGGCGAGCTGGACGCCCGGACCGTGGCCGAGCTGGTTGGCGTGGACGCGCGGGGCCAGACCGCGCCGCTTGCCGGCCTCCAGGACCGCACGGGCCTGGTCGCCGTCGAAGGCGCCCTTCTCGCAGAAGACGTCGACCCAGCGGGCGTGGGGCGCGCACGCGTCGAGCATCTCGCCGGTGACGAGGGCGACATAGCCCTCCGGGTCGTCGGCGAACTCCGGGGCGACGATGTGCGCGCCGAGGTAGGTGACCTCGTCCGTGTGGGCGGCGGCGATGCGCAGGGCGCGGGCCTCGTCGTGGGTGGTCAGGCCGTAGCCGGACTTGGTCTCCAGCGTGGTGGTGCCCTGCCGCAGGGCCTCACCGAGGTAGCGCAGGAGGTTGGCCCGAAGCTCCTCGTCGGTGGCCGAGCGGGTCGCCGCCACCGTGGTGCGGATGCCGCCGGCGCTGTAGCTCCGGCCGGACATGCGCGCGTTGAACTCGGCGGTGCGGTCGCCCGCGAAGACCAGGTGGGAGTGGGAGTCCACGAAGCCGGGCAGGGCGGTGCGGCCCTGCGCGTCGACGGCGTTGTCAGTGGCGGGTGCTTTCCTGGACTCACCGGTCCACACGACGCGGTCGCCGTCGATGACGACCGCCGCGTCCCGGATCAGACCGAGGGGGCCTTCACCGAGGGAGGGGTCGTTGGTGACGAGAGTGCTGATGTTGGTGATCGCCGTGCTCATGCTGTCTCCGGTCGTCGGCGTCAGCCGCGCAGGGCGGCGATGGAGTCGGCCAGGGCCAGGGGCACGTCCGGTACGAGCTGGTGGACCCCGTCCCGTACGACATGCCGGCCACCGACCACCGTATGGCGGATGTCCGCGCTGGTCGCCGCGAATACGGCCGTCTCGGCGCCGTGGCGCGGCTCCGGGCCCGCGGTACGGACGGAGTCCAGAGCGACGGTCGTGAGATCGGCGAGCGCGCCGGGCCCGATGCGGCCCGCGTCGGCCCAGCCGAGGGAGGCGTGGCCGTCGGCGGTGGCGGCGCGCAGCAGCGCGGCGGCCGTCCAGTGGCCGCGGGTGCGGGTGCGCAGCCGTTCGTCGAGCTCCATGGCGCGGGCCTCTTCGAGAAGGTCGATGACGGCGTGGCTGTCGCTGCCGAGGGACAGCGGGCTGCCGGCCTGCTGGAGCCGGGCGGCGGGGCCGATGCCGTCGGCGAGGTCCCGTTCGGTGGTGGGGCACATGCAGATCGTCGTGCTCGCGCCGCCGAGGAGGCGGATGTCCTCGTCGGTCAGGTGCGTGGCGTGCACGGCGGAGGTGCGGGGGCCGAGCACACCGTGGTCGGCGAGCAGACGCGTGGGGGTGCGGCCGTGCGCCGCCTGGCAGGCGTCGTTCTCGGCGGTCTGCTCGGAGAGGTGGACGTGCAGGGGGGCATCGCGCTCGTCCGCCCAGGCGGCGACGGTCGCCAGCTGGCCGGCGGGCACGGCGCGCACGGAGTGGACGGCGGCACCTATCCGGGCGTGGCCGGCGGGCTTGAGGGCCGCGGCGCGCTCGGCCCAGGCGTCGGCCGTGCCGTCGGAGAAGCGGAGCTGGTGGTGGTTGGGGGGCTCGCCACTGCGTCCGTCACCCATGCCGGAGGAGAGGTAGGCGGTATCGAGGAGGGTGATGCGGATGCCGGCTTCGCCGGCGGCCGCGATCAGGGCCTCGCCCATGGCGTTGGGGTCGGCGTAGCGGGTGCCGCCGGGGGCGTGGTGGACGTAGTGGAACTCACCGACGCAGGTGATGCCGGCGAGGGCCATCTCGGCGTAGGTGGCGCGGGCGAGGGCGAAGTAGTTCTCGGGGGTGAGCCTGTCGGCGACGCCGTACATGACGTTGCGCCAGGTCCAGAATGAGTCGGGCGCTCCGCCCGGGCTCCGCGCAGGCGGAGGTGACCCGGCACGGCTGCGATCGTCGGCCGGTCCGGGGAGGGCGGAGTCGGGTGCCGCTTGGACCACGCCCCGCAAGGCGCGGTGGAACGCGTGGGAATGGCTGTTCGCCAACCCGGCGATGGTCAGCCCGCGCAGGCTCACCGCGCCCGGTGGCGGGGCCGGGACCCCGGTGCGTACGGCCGTGATCCGCCCGTCGGTGACGTCGATGGCCACGCCGGGCTCGACGCCGGTGCCGAGCCACGCGTGCTCGGCCCAGTAGGTCACCTGCACGCGAGGCCCTCCAGTACGTCGGCGAGTGCGCTCACCCCGGCGAGGCAGTCGTCCTCGGACGCCGTCTCGGCCGGCGAGTGCGAGACGCCGGTGGGGTTGCGGACGAACAGCATGGCGGTGGGGATGACGCCGGACAGAATACCGGCGTCGTGCCCGGCGCCCGTGGGCAGCACGGGGGCGCCGCCCAGCAGCTTCGCGATCTCGTCGCGCAGGTCGTGCGCGAACTCCACGACGGGCGTGAAGGACTCCCGGGTGACGTGGACGTCGACGCCGTCGCGGGCCCCGCGCTCCAGGGCGGCGTGTTCGATCCCGGCGACGACGGCGGCGAGGGTCTCCTCGTCGGCGGCGCGCGAGTCCAGCCAGCCGCGCACGAGGGAGGCGATGGCGTTGACGCCGTTCGGCTCGACACTGACCTTCCCGAAGGTGGCCAGGGCGCCGGCGAGGCGGGCCTTCTTGCGGGCGGCCAGCACGGTGTTGGCGTAGGTCAGCATCGGGTCGCGGCGGTCCTCGATGCGGGTGGTGCCGGCGTGGTTGGCCTCGCCGTGGAAGTCGAACCGCCAGCGGCCGTGCGGCCAGATCGCGGAGGCGACGCCGACCGCGTGGTCCGTCCCGGCGAGGGCGCGGCCCTGCTCGACGTGCAGTTCCACGAACGCGCCGATGCGGGCGAGGCGCTCGGGGTCGGCTCCGATGGCGTCCGGGTCGTAGCCGGCGCGCTCCATGGCCCGGGGCAGGGAGATCCCGTCGGCGTCGCGGAGCGCATGCGCCTTGTCCACGGTGAGCTGCCCGGCGGTCAGGCGGGAGCCGACGCAGGCGAGGCCGAAGCGGGCGCCTTCCTCGTCGCCGAAGTTGACGATGGCCAAGGGCCGGGCCGGCTTCGCGCCGCGCGAGCGGAGTTCGTCGAGCGCCGCGAAGGACGACACGACGCCCAGCGGTCCGTCGAAGGCGCCGCCGTCGGGGACGGAGTCCAGGTGGGAGCCGGTGACGACGGCGTCACCGGCGGCGGGGTCGCCGAGCCAGGCCCACTGGTTGCCGTTGCGGTCGAGTTCGTAGGCCAGGCCGCGGCTCTCCGCCTGCGCCCGGAACCACGCGCGGCAGTCGGCGTCGGCGCCGTTCCAGGCGAAGCGGCGGTATCCGCGGCTTTCGGAGCTGCGGCCGATGGGGAGAAGGTCCCGCCACATCTCGTGAAAGGTCGCGCCTGCGGCGGGCTGCTCCCCTGCCCCGCCCCTTCCCGGAACCGGGGGACGGGCTGTATTCAGCCCGTGCGGCGATCGAGTACCGGGGTCCGGGGCGGAGCCCCGGACGGGGGCACCTCCCAGCGGTAGCTGGGGGAGGGAAGGGGCGGGGTGGGGCGAGGATTCCTCGGTCACGACGCGTCGCCCTCGCGCATCGGGATGCGGACATCGCGCTCGGCGGCGACCGACTCCGCGATGTCGTACCCGGCATCCACGTGCCGGATGACGCCCATGCCCGGGTCGTTCGTCAGCACCCGGCGGATCTTCTCGCCGGCCAGCGCCGTGCCGTCGGCCACCGTGACCTGGCCCGCGTGGATCGAGCGGCCCATGCCGACGCCCCCGCCGTGGTGCAGGGAGACCCAGGACGCGCCGGAGGCCACGTTGACCATCGCGTTCAGCAGCGGCCAGTCCGCAATCGCGTCGGAACCGTCCAGCATGGCCTCCGTCTCGCGGTAGGGAGAGGCGACCGAGCCGCAGTCGAGGTGGTCGCGGCCGATGACCAGCGGCGCGGCGAGCGTGCCGTCGGCGACCATGTCGTTGAAGCGCTCGCCCGCCTTGTCGCGCTCGCCGTAGCCGAGCCAGCAGATCCGGGCGGGCAGGCCCTGGAAGTGGACCCGCTCCCCGGCCATCTTGAGCCAGCGGGCGAGGGACTCGTTCTCGGGGAAGAGTTCGAGCATCGCCTTGTCGGTCTTGTGGATGTCGGCCGGGTCGCCGGAGAGGGCCGCCCAGCGGAAGGGGCCCTTGCCCTCGCAGAAGAGGGGGCGGATGTACGCCGGTACGAAGCCGGGGAAGTCGAAGGCGCGCGTGTAGCCGGCCAGCTGGGCCTCGCCTCGGATGGAGTTGCCGTAGTCGAAGACCTCGGCGCCCGCGTCCTGGAAGCCGACCATGGCCTCGACGTGCCGCGCCATCGACTCACGCGCCCGGAGCGTGAAGTCGGCGGGCTTCTCGGCGGCGTAGGAGGCCATGTCGTCGAAGTCGACGCCGGTCGGCAGGTAGGCCAGCGGGTCGTGGGCGGAGGTCTGGTCCGTGACGATGTCGATGGGGGCGTTCATGGCGAGCAGCTGCGGGACGAGCTCGGCCGCGTTGCCGAGGACGCCGATGGACAGCGGGCGGCGCGCGTCGCGGGCCTCGACGGCCAGCTGGAGCGCGTGGTCGAGGGAGTCGGCCTTGACGTCCAGGTAGCGGTGCTCGATGCGGCGCTCGATGGCGCGCGGGTCGCAGTCGATACAGATCGCGACGCCGTCGTTCATGGTGACGGCGAGCGGCTGGGCGCCGCCCATGCCGCCGAGGCCGGCGGTGAGGGTGATCGTCCCGGCCAGGGTGCCGCCGAACTTCTTCGCGGCGACGGCGGCGAAGGTCTCGTATGTGCCCTGCAGGATGCCCTGCGTGCCGATGTAGATCCAGGAGCCGGCCGTCATCTGCCCGTACATGGTCAGGCCGAGGGCCTCCAGGCGGCGGAACTCCTCCCAGTTGGCCCAGTCACCGACGAGGTTGGAGTTGGCGATCAGGACGCGCGGCGCCCACTCGTGGGTCTGCATCACGCCGACCGGCCGGCCGGACTGGACCAGCATGGTCTCGTCCTGCTTCAGCGTCTGCAGGGTGCGGACCATCGCGTCGAAGGAGCGCCAGTCGCGGGCGGCCTTGCCCGTGCCGCCGTAGACGACGAGCTTGTCGGGGTGCTCGGCGACCTCGGGGTCGAGGTTGTTCTGCAGCATCCGCAGCGCGGCTTCCTGCTGCCATCCCCGGGTGCTCAGCTCGGTGCCTCGCGGCGCTCGCACGGGTCGCGCTCCTGACATGGGCCCTGCCTCCCTGGCTTTGAATGGAACATTGCACAGTTTGAGCCGCTGAATACCGCTAGTCAACAGGTCGGCGGGGCTCACATCGGTCCCGGCGGGACGGAAGCCTCCGGCATCCCGCAGGATCCGGCCTCGCGAAGTCCGTGGCAGGCGGCCTCCCGCAGTGGTGGAGTAGGTACATGGGCCTCGACGACGGTGAGCGCTGCGGCACCGCGAGCGCCGCCCGGCGCCGGGCGGCCGTGCGGGCCGCTGTCCGGCAGGGCGTGGTGAGCGCGGACCGGCCCGTGGTGGGGCTGCTGGACGTGCGGGGCATCCGGGAGGCCGCGGGGGCGCTGCGGGATGCCTTCGCGGGCGCGGGCGGAGCGCAGGGCGTCCTGCACGCCTTCGCCGTGAAGGCGGCACCGCTGGTGCCCGTGCTGCGGCTGCTCGCCGCCGAGGGGCTGGGCGCCGAGGTCGCGAGCCCCGGGGAGCTGGCGCTGGCACGGGCGGCCGGCGTGCCGGCCGGGCGCACGGTGCTGGACTCGCCGGCGAAGACCACCGCCGAGCTGCGCGAGGCGCTGGCGGCCGGGATCACCGTCAACGCCGACAGCCGGGAGGAGCTGACGCGGCTGGACGCCCTCCTGGGCGGGGCGCCCAGCACATCACCGGTCGGGCTGCGCGTGAACCCGCAGGTCGGCGGCGGCAGCATCGGTGCCCTGAGCACCGCCACGGACACCTCCAAGTTCGGGGTGGCACTGCGCGACGAGGGAGCACGCGCATGGCTCCTCCGCGCGTACGCCGAGCGGCCGTGGCTGACCCGGATCCACGCCCACGTCGGCTCGCAGGGCTGCCCGCTGGAGCTGATGGCCGCCGGGGTGCGGGAGATCCACGAACTGGCGGAGGAGGTCAACCGGGCCCACCGGGCCACCGGTGGCGGGCAGCGGATCGACACCATCGACATCGGCGGCGGCCTGCCGGTCAACTTCGCCTCCGACGACGTCGCTCCCACGCACCGCGACTACGCGCGGCTGCTGTCCGCCACCGTCCCGGGGCTGTTCGACGGGGGCTACGGCCTGGTGACCGAGTTCGGCCGGTCGCTGCTGGCCAAGAGCGGCACGATCCTGGCCCGCGTGGAGTACACCAAGTCGGCCGGCGGCCGGCGGATCGCGGTGACCCACGCGGGCGCCCAGGTGGCGGTGCGCACGGTCTTCGCCCCCGAGTCGTGGCCGCTGCGGGTGGCGGTGTTCGACGCCGAGGGGCGGCCGAAGGAGGCGGATCCGCTGCCTCAGGACGTGGCGGGGCCGTGCTGCTTCGCGGGCGATCTGGCCGCGGCCAACCGCCTCCTGCCCCGCATCGAGGCCGGGGACCACATCGCGCTGCTCGACACCGGCGCGTACTACTTCTCGCACCACTACGCGTACAACACACTCCCCCGGCCGGGGGTTTACGGCTACGCCGCGCACCAACAGGAGGTGCGCTTCGCCACCGTACGACCGCCGCAGACCGTGGACGAGCTCGTCGCGGAGAGCGGTGGCGGCCCCCACGCCGCGGACCTCAGCGCGCTGCGCTGACCGCCGCCCCGCTCCGCGGCGTCGCACCGCGCCGGCGCCTGGCGCCTCCCGGCAGGGCGTCGCCCGCGGCGAGGCCGGTGGTCAGATAGCCGGGGACGGACCCCGCGGCGGGGCTGCCCTGCGCCCATTCCGTGCGCACCCACAGCAGCGCCTCGCCGCGGCGCTCCAGGCCGCCCAGCCACAGGGCCTTCGCCCACAGGCCCGCGCCGAGCCCGGCCATGGCCAGGCCCGCCGCGGCCGGCACCGCGAAGGAGGAGCCGGCGGCGGCGAGGAAGGCGGCCGTCAGCCACCAGCGCCGGGCGCGCGACCAGTTCCGTGCGGTCACAGCACGGTCCTGGAGGAAGACGGACCGTCCCGCGCGCGCCGCGCCGCCCGCCAGTTCCCTGTACCGCCCGCGCCGCACGGCGAAGGCCACGGCGCCCGCCACGACGAACAGCGCCGCTCCGGCCGCCAGGCCCGTCCGGCGCCCGGTCAGCCCCGGCACCACGGCTGCGATGCCCGCGGCCGGCACGCCCAGCCACCACAGGCGGACGGCCGTCGCCCGTACGATCACGGCGACCCGCGCCAGCGCATATGCTCCGCGCCCCACGTCAGACCTCCTTGTGTCCCGTCTCCCGACTCGCGCCCGGCAGGTTAGCCAACGAATATGAGGACCGGCTGAGAACGGCGCCGGGCGCCACTGGTCCACTGAAGGTCATACCCAGGTATCACCCGTGAGTCGGCTCCTGCGCAGGCCGTGTCCGCACTGACCGGCCTGCTGGGCGCGTTCGCCCCGCACTCGCAAGCGGCGGATGCGCCACGCCCACCGGTCCGGGTGACGGCGGCTCACTCGACGAACAGCCCCCGCGCCGTCGCATGCGCGTCGAACTCCTCCAGCCGCGCCTGCGCGTCCGGCAGCGCGTCGCACATCGCCTCCAGCAGCACCCGCCCCAGCAGCATGGGCGCGCACGCGGTGTCGAAGGCGAGGCCCGTGCCGACGGCGGCCGGCAGCAGCAGGTCGCTGTGGCGGGCGACGGGGGCGAAGGTGGAGTCGGCGACCGTGACGGTCGTCAGGCCCGCGCCGCGCGCGTACTCCAGGGCGTCGACGACCTCGCGCGGGTGGCGCGGCAGCGCGAAGCACAGCAGTGCGCTCGCGCCCGCCCGTACGGCCGCGTCGACGCGGTCGACGAGCAGCGTGCCGCCCTCGTCGAGCAGCCGCACGTCGGGGTGGACCTTGCGCGCGAAGTAGGCGAAGCCGCCCGCCTGTGCGGCGGCGGCGCGCAGGCCGAGGACGGGCAGCGGCCGCGACGCGGCCAGCAGCCGGCCCGCGCGGGCGACGGGGGCCGGGTCGGAGAGCAGCGAGGCGAGGTGGCGCAGGTTGTCGATCTCGGCGTGGACGGCCTGCTGGTACTCGTTGAACGAGCTGTCCGACGGCGCCTCGACGGCGGGGACCACATCGCGCAGGTGCCGGCGCAGCGCGGGGTAGCCGTCGAAGCCGAGGGCGACCGCGAAGCGGGTGACGGAGGGCTGGCTGACCCCGGCGAGGTCGGCGAGCTCCACGCTGGAGAGGAACGGCGCGTCGGCGGCGCGCCGCACCATGCAGTGCGCGATACGGCGCTGAGTGGGCGTCAGCCGGTGCCCCTCGAAGAGCTTCTGCAGCCGCGCGATGGCTTCCGGTTCGCCCCCGGTCTCGCTCATGGCCCTCCTCGGTCATTCATTCCACCCGTACCCTGCATGGAATTATGCAGGGTACGCGAGGGAAGAAGCACGCTCACAGCGGCGGGAGCAGCTTCTTCTGCGGCTTGCCCATGGCATTGCGCGGCAGGGCGTCCATGAAACGGATGCGCCGCGGCCGTTTGTGGACGGACAGGTGGCCGGCCACGAAGTCGATCAGCTCCCGTTCGCTCACGCCGTCGGCCACCACATAGGCGACGACCTCCTGCCCCAGGTCCTCGTGCGCCACCCCGACGACGGCGGCCTCGCCGACCGCCGGGTGGTCCAGCAGCGCGTTCTCGACCTCGCCCGCGCCGATGCGGTACCCGCCGGACTTGATCAGGTCGGTGGAGGCGCGGCCCACGATGCGGTGCGTGCCGTCGGCGTCGACGGCCGCGATGTCGCCCGTACGGAACCAGCCGTCGTCCGTGTACGAGGCCGCCGTCGCCTCCGGCCGGCCCAGGTAGCCGGAGAACAGCGTCGGCCCGGTGACCTCCAGCTCCCCGATGCCGCCTTCCTCCCCGCTCTCCACGACCCGGGTCCGTACGCCCCGCAGCGGCAGGCCCACCGAGCCCTGGCGGCGTTCGCCGTCCGCCCGGGTGGAGAGGGTGATCAGGGTCTCGGTCATGCCGTAGCGCTCGACGGGCCGCTGTCCGGTGAGCGCCTGGAGGTCGCGGAAGACGGGCGCGGGCAGCGCCGCGCTGCCCGACACCAGCAGCCGCGCACCGCCGAGCGCCCGCGCGGCCTCCGGCTCGCGCACGACGCGCGACCACACGGTCGGCACCCCGAAGTAGAGGCTGCCGCCGGCTGCCGCGTACGCCGTGGGGGTGGGCCGGCCGGTGTGCACCAGCCGGCATCCGGTGCGCAGCGCGCCCAGCACGCCCAGGACGAGGCCGTGGACGTGGAAGAGCGGCAGCCCGTGCACGAGGGTGTCCTCCGCCGTCCACTGCCAGGCCTCGGCGAGCCCGTCCAAGCCCGCCGCGACGGCCCCGCGCGGGATCAGCGCGCCCTTGGGCGCCCCGGTCGTACCGGAGGTGTAGAGCACGAACGCGGTCGCCCCGGGACCCGGCTCCGGCGCGGACCACGCTCCCCTCTCCCGCATGTCCACGGGCACGTCCTGGCCGAGCACCAGTTCGGCGCCGGAGTCGCGCAGGATGTGCTCACGCTCGGCGGGCCCGGCGTCCGGCGGCAGCGGCACGACGGGCACCCCGGCGAGCAGGGCGCCGACGACCGCGACCACGGTCTCCGGCGCGGCCTCGGCCCGCACGGCCACGGAGGAGGCCCCGGCGATCCGGGCCGCCACCGCGCCTGCCGCGCCCAGGAGTTCCTCGCGGGAGAAGGACCGGCCGGCGACGGTCAGGGCGTCCGGGCGGTCACCTGCGTCCGGCGCGGCGAGGGACGACAGCAGGGGCTCGTGCGCCCGCCCGTCCGCCTGCCCGCGCGGGGCGGGGGTTCGGTCTTCGTCGTTGTCCGGCGGCCCGGCGGCCGTGCGTGCGTCGCTCACGGTTGTGCTCCTTCCAGGGGGCCCTCGGCGACCGGGGGCCTTCCCCTCTGCGGATACGGGTGCTGGCCCCACCGACGCGGGCCCTGGGCGACCGTACCGTCGTAGGCATGATGGCCCGGGACCCCGATCTGAAGAAGGACCTCGACGCGACCTGGCAGACCCGCAAGGAGCTGGGCGCGGAGTACGAGGCGGAGCTCATCGACTCCTTCATGGAGAAGGTGGAGCACCGCATGGAGCAGAGGCTGGACGCCTCGGCGGACCGGCAGGTGCGCCGGCAGCTGGCCGAGCGGCAGATGGACGCGGCCCGCGGCGCGTGGCCCGGTGGCGGCCCGGTGGCGGGCGGCTTCGGCGAGCGCTTCGGCTTCGCCGCGGTGTCGCTGGTGCTCGCCGTCCCGCTGTCGGCGATCGGCGCGGTCAATGCCCACCTGCCGGGACTGCTGGTGACCTGGGCGGGGATCGTGGGGGTCAACGCGGCCCAGGCCGCGGGGCGGTTGCCGTGGCGCCGCATCCCCGGTGAGGAGCGGTAGCGCCCGTCCGGGCGGTGGAGCGGCGGGGGCCGCCGCACCCCGGCCGGGGCCGGGGTCGGGACGGCGGCGGTCCCCGCACAGGACACGGACCGGATCCGGGGGTGCCGGGGCCGGGGCCGCGTCCGGGCGGCCCTGGAAGTCCGGGAGCCGCTCCGGAGGTTCCTGCCGCCGCATTCGGGATGCCGGCCGGGGGAGTTCCCCTTGACCGGCATCCCTCACTATGCCGGACCCGTGTTAAGCGCATGCTGCGCGCGCGTGACGCTCCCGTGCCTTTTACGGACCGTCAGCTTCCGCGCGGAGCAGGGCGGTTGGACGGCTGCTCCTGAACGGCTACTTCGCCGCGCCGTTGCCGCCCTCGGCGAGGAAGGCCAGCAGGTCCTGGCGGCTGACGACGCCCGTCGGCTTGCCCTCGACGATCACGATCGCGGCGTCCGCGCTGCCGAGCACGGCCATCAGGTCCGCGACCGGCTCGCCGGAGCCGACCTGCGGCAGCGGCAGGCTCATGTGCTTCTCCAGCGGGTCGTCGAGCGAGGCGCGCTGGGCGAACAGCGCGTCCAGCAGGTCGCGTTCGACGACCGAGCCGATGACCTCGGCGGCCATGACGTCGGGGTGACCGGCGCCCGGCTTGACGATGGGCATCTGCGAGACGCCGTACTCGCGCAGCACCTGGATCGCCTCGCCGACGGTTTCCTCGGGGTGCATGTGCACCAGCGAGGGCAGGCCGCCGTCCTTGCGGAGCAGGACGTCGGCGACGCGCGCGGAGTCGCCGGCCTCCTCCAGGAAGCCGTAGTCCGCCATCCACTCGTCATTGAAGATCTTGCTCAGGTAGCCGCGGCCGCTGTCCGGCAGCAGGACGACGACCACGTCGTCCGGGCCGAGGCCCTCGGCGGCGCGCAGGGCGCTGACGACCGCCATGCCGCAGGAGCCGCCGACGAGCAGGCCCTCCTCCTTGGCGAGGCGGCGCGTCATCTGGAAGGCGTCCTTGTCGGAGACCGCGATGATCTCGTCGGTCACCGTGCCGTCGTAGGCGCTCGGCCAGAAGTCCTCACCGACGCCCTCGATCAGGTACGGACGGCCCGAACCGCCGCTGTAGACCGAGCCCTCGGGGTCCGAGCCGATGACCTTGACCCGGCCGTCGCTGATCTCCTTCAGGTAGCGGCCGGTGCCGCTGATGGTGCCGCCGGTGCCCACGCCCGCCACGAAGTGGGTGATCTTCCCCTCCGTCTGCTCCCAGATCTCCGGGCCGGTGGAGTGGTAGTGCGACAGCGGGTTGTTGGGGTTGCTGTACTGGTCGGGCTTCCAGGCATTGGGCGTCTCGCGCACGAGCTTGTCGGAGACGTTGTAGTACGAGTCCGGGTGCTCCGGGTCGACGGCGGTCGGGCAGACGACGACCTCGGCGCCGTACGCGCGCAGCACGTTGATCTTGTCAGTGGAGACCTTGTCCGGGCACACGAAGATGCACTTGTAGCCCTTCTGCTGGGCCACGATGGCAAGGCCGACGCCCGTGTTGCCGGAGGTCGGCTCGACAATGGTGCCGCCCGGCTTGAGCTCCCCGGACTTCTCCGCGGCTTCGATCATCCGCAGGGCGATCCGGTCCTTCACGGAACCGCCGGGGTTGAAGTACTCGACCTTGGCAAGCACGGTGGCCTCGATGCCATCGGTCACGCTGTTGAGCTTCACGAGCGGGGTGTTGCCGACGAGCTCAATCATCGAATCGTGATACTGCACGGTGATCTCCGCGGTCAGGGGGCACTAGCGGTCGTCGCGTACCCGTATGCCCAGCCTATTGCGCGTCCGACTGCACTAGTGGCGCGTTGCGGGCGGCGTTGCTCGGGGCAACCTGCTGATAGCGCGCCCGGACAAGGGTGCACGGGTTTCGTGAACCTTTGATGAAGTGTTTGTAAAACGGCTTATTAACGGGTTTCGTGGGAGCCGAGGAGGCCGGCCATGTCCGTGCGGAGGGCGAGGGTGGCGCGGCGGATCGCGGCCGCGGCGGCGTACGGGGGCGGCGGGGCCGGACTGCTGGGCGGGGCGGCGCTCGGCCTGCTGCTCACCGAGGTGGCGCTGGCCAAGCGGGTGGTCGGCGGCCACCAGGACACACCGCCGCACGCGGACGGCCGCTACGGCTCGGGGTTCGTGCACCGGCTGGGCCGGCCGCCCCTGCTGCTGGGCGTGCTGGGCGACTCCACGGCCGCCGGACAGGGCGTGCACCGCCCCCGCCAGACGCCCGGGGCGCTGCTGGCGTCGGGGCTCGCCGCGGTCGCGGAGCGGCCGGTGGACCTGCGCACCGTGGCGCTGTCCGGCGCGCAGTCCTTCGACCTGGAGCGGCAGGTCACCCAGATCCTGTCCGACCCGGACCGCAACCCCGACGTCTGCGTGATCATGATCGGTGCCAACGACGTCACCCACCGGATGCCGGCGGCGCGCTCGGTCCGGCTGCTGTCGGAGGCGGTGCGCCGGCTGCGGGACGCGGGGTGCGAGGTGGTGGTGGGCACCTGCCCGGACCTGGGCACGATCGAGCCGGTGTACCAGCCGCTGCGCTGGCTGGCGCGGCGGCTGAGCCGCCAGCTGGCGGCCGCGCAGACGATAGGGGTGCTGGAGGCGGGCGGCCGCACGGTCTCGCTCGGCGACCTGCTGGGCCCGGAGTTCGCGGCGAACCCGCGCGAGCTGTTCGGCCCGGACAACTACCACCCCTCCGCCGAGGGCTACGCCACCGCCGCCATGGCCGTGCTGCCCACGCTGTGCGCGGCGCTGGGCCTGTGGCCGGAGGACGAGCGGCCCGACGCGGCCCGCCGCGAGGGCATCCTGCCGGTGGCCCGGGCGGCGGCGGAGGCGGCGGCCGAGGGTGGCACCGAGGTCACGCCCACGGCCCGTGGCCGCTGGGCGCTGCTGAAGCACCGCAAGCGGCGGCGGCTGCCGGCGCACACCGAGGCCGTGGTGAACCACTTCCGGGCGAGGACGGGGCGTAGCCTGTAGGACAGACGACTGAGCGCCCGCTTAGAAAAGAGGCCCGCATCACAGCCACGAGTGCGTGACCGGAGCCCTACGTGCGGGTAACTTCCCGGAGAGTCCGGAGAGTATGCCCTTCCGCGCCCCTGGAGCCGTGATGCCCGAAGCCGTGATCGTCTCAACCGCCCGCTCGCCGATCGGTCGCGCCTTCAAGGGGTCCCTGAAGGACCTGCGGCCCGACGACCTCACCGCCACGATCATCCAGGCGGCGCTCGCCAAGGTCCCCGGGCTCGACCCGCGCGACATCGACGACCTGATGCTCGGCTGCGGCCTCCCCGGCGGCGAGCAGGGCCACAACCTGGGCCGCATCGTGGCCGTGCAGATGGGCATGGACCACCTGCCCGCCACCACCGTCACCCGCTACTGCGCCTCGTCGCTGCAGACCTCGCGGATGGCGCTGCACGCGATCAAGGCGGGCGAGGGCGACGTCTTCATCTCGGCGGGCGTCGAGATGGTCTCCCGTTCGGTCAACGGCTCCTCCGACGGCATGCCCGGCACCCACAACCCGCTCTTCGCCGACGCCGAGGCCCGCACGGCCACCCGCGCCGAGCAGGGCGGCGAAGGCTGGCGCGACCCGCGCGAGGACGGCCTGGTGCCGGACGCCTACATCGCGATGGGCCAGACCGCCGAGAACCTGGCCCGCCTGAAGGGCGTCACCCGCCAGGACATGGACGAGTTCGGCGTACGGTCGCAGAACCTCGCCGAGCAGGCCCTCGCCAAGGGCTTCTGGGAGCGCGAGATCACCCCGGTGGCCCTCCCCGACGGCACGGTCGTCTCGCAGGACGACGGCCCCCGCGCGGGCGTCACGCTGGAGGGCGTGGCGGGCCTCAAGCCCGCCTTCCGCCCGGACGGCCTGATCACCGCGGCCAACTGCTGCCCACTCAACGACGGCGCCGCCGCCGTCGTGATCATGTCCGACACCAAGGCGCGCGAGCTGGGCCTGACCCCGCTGGCCCGGATCGTCTCGACGGGCGTCTCGGCGCTCTCCCCCGAGATCATGGGCTACGGCCCGGTGGAGGCCAGCAATCAGGCGCTGCGACGGGCCGGCCTGGGCATCGGCGACATCGACCTGGTCGAGATCAACGAGGCCTTCGCCGCGCAGGTCATCCCCTCCTACCGCGACCTGGGCATCGACCTGGACCGGCTCAACGTCAACGGCGGCGCCATCGCCGTCGGCCACCCCTTCGGCATGACCGGCGCCCGCATCACGGGCACGCTGATCAACTCCCTCCAGTTCCACGACAAGCAGTTCGGCCTGGAGACGATGTGCGTGGGCGGCGGCCAGGGCATGGCGATGGTGATCGAGCGGCTGAGCTGAGTTGAGCTGAGCAGGGGCAACTGCCAACAGCAACCATCGGCCACCTTGCCGAAACGTGACCGAAACTCCCCCAGGATGTGACCAACGTCCCGGGGGAGATTCGTTTCCCCAGGTCAGAGTGGTTGAAGAGACAACGTCCAGGCCGAAGGTCCCGCCTGGTTCATGACGTTTTGCACTGTGGGGCCTCAAAGACGTGCGCGAAGCTGAGGTAGGAATTCGGGGGATCCTTAGCAACCGGGAGTACGTCAGTGAGCGCCATGTCTCTTGCCCTGCTGCTGGCCGCTGCCACCGCCACGGCCGCGGGCGCCGCCGCCCTGCACAGCACGCGCGGCCTGCGCCGCCAGATCGCGGCCCTGCGCGCCGACCTGGCGACCGCCGCCCCGCTCCGCGGAACGCATGCGCCGGTGCCGCCCGCACGCACCGCACCGGTCGCCGAGATACGTGAAGCCGTCGCGGACGCGCTCGCGGAGGAGCGGGAGCGGGAGCTTGCCGAGGCGCGTGCGTTCTGGGCCGCGCAGGAGGCCCGGGACCTCACCGGCGCCGACACCCCGTCACTGCTGGGCGGCCCGGTCGACGAGCCGCTCGCCGAGAGCCTGTACGGCGGACCGTACCTGCCCCGCCAGGCCGACTTCACCGCTCTCGACCCGCTGGCCGACCACGAGTCCGAGGCCGCGGACTCCCCCGAGCTGGCCGCCGCGCGCCGCCGCCACCCCTCGCACCCGGACTTCACCCCCGCGGCCTCCGCCGTCACCGACCACGAGCGCACCGTCGAGTGCCTGGACGACCTCGCCGACGCCCGCGTCCCGCTGGCGGACGTCCGCCCCGGCCCGCTGGGCACCCTCGACGTCTACGTCTTCGCCGACGGCACCACCGTCTGCATGACCCCCGGGCACCGCGAGACCGCGGAGCGCCTCGCCCAGGCGCTGCGGGCCGGAGAGGCCCCGGTCCTGCTGGGCGGCTCGGGCCTCGCCGGCGCGTACGCCCTGACGTTCCAGTGCGGGACCGACACCGTCTACGTCCTGGCGGACAGGGTCATAGCGTCGCTGTAGAGCGGACGGAAGGGGCCGGGCGGCACGAGAACACCACCCCGGCCCCTACAGCCCGCAGCGCCGCGCCGCGGCCGTCACCAGCTCCACCGCCTTGGCCACGTTCCCCGGCACCTCGCCGGAGGCGATCAGCGCTTCGGCCAAATCGTGACCCGCCACCGCCACTTGGTCGGCCACCGCGAACATCCCCGCCTCCGGCATCTCCCGTACCGCCGGCGCCCCCGGCTCCTCGATCCGCTGGGTCCATACAGCCAACTCTCGGGCCAGAGCCAGCGCTTCCGCGGCCGCCCCGCGGCTCAGTCGGGACTGCGGCAGGGCCCGCAGCCGGTCGGCGAAGGTGTCCACAGCGGCCAGAAGAGGCGTCACGTCATCCACGCCACGAGCCTATGCGCCGTCCACCGACTGTTGCCAATGCTTGAACACTCGGGCACGGTGACATGAAGGACCATCATTCGACGCGTCCGGAGGCGCCGATGTCCCACGTCTTCTCCGACGAGACCCACCGGAACCTGCTCTCCCGAATCCCTCACTGCACGGGCCGTGAAGTCGCCGACTGGCTGCGCACGGTCGATGAAGGCCCCGCCCTCTCCCGCTTGGAGGAGAAGGTCAGCTGGCTGCGCGGAGAGCACAATCTCGCTTACGGCCACGCAAAGGCGATCGTCCACGAGTACGACCTCCAACGGGCGGCGCGGAAGCTTCGGTAGCGGGCGCGCCCGGAAAACGGGACAGGGCCCGGGAAGGCAAAGCCTTCCCGGGCCCTGTCGTGGATAAATCCACGCGGCAGTGAAACGACCGCCAGTCGCCCGCTAGTCGTTATTCAGGATCGCGATGATCCGCAGGATCTCCGTGTAGATCCACACGAGCGACAGCGTCAGGCCGAAGGCCGCCAGCCAGGACTCCTCACGGGGGGCGCCGTAGCGGACGCCGTCCTCAATCTGCTTGAAGTCCAGCGCCAGGAACGCCGCGCCCAGCAGGACGCCGACGACGCCGACCGCGATGCCCAGGCCGCCGCTGCGGAAGCCCAGACCGTCACCGCCGCCGAAGACGGCGAACAGGGAGTTCGCCACCATCAGCAGCAGGAAGCCGATCGCGGCACCGATCACGAAGCGGGTGAACCGCCGGTCGACCCGGATGATCCGGGTCCGGTACGCGATGAGCACGCCCGCGAAGACGGCCATGGTGCCCAGCACCGCCTGCATCGGGGCGCCGCTCGCGATGTTGTTGTACGCCTGGCTGATCACGCCGAGGAAGAGACCCTCGAAGACCGCGTAGGCCAGGATCAGCGCGGGCGACGGCTTGGCCTTGAACGACTGGACCAGGCCCAGCACCATCGCCACGATGCCGGCGACGAAGCCGACCGCGACGGGCAGCGAGAGCGCCCATGCCGCGCCGGCGGCGACGACGACCGTGCCCAGCGTGATGCCGGTGCGGGCGACGACGTCGTCCATCGTCATCCGGTCGGTCTGTGCCGGGGCCTGCGGGTAGCCCTGCTGGAGATCCGGCCCGCCCTGCGCGTACGGATTCGCCGCGTAGGGGTTGGTGGGCTCGGCGTACGGGTTGGTCGCGTACGGGTTGCCCTGGGCCGCGGCCCCGGCCTGCGGCGCCGCGCCGAAGCCCGCGTAGCCGCTGTTACCGCGGCTGAACCCCCGTCGCGAGAAGACCGGGTTGCTGCTCCTCATCTCACTCCTCCATGGCCACCCTGCGCGGCCTTGGCCTCAAGGGTAATGGGTAGGCAAAAGAATGGCTCTCCTGCTTCGGGACGATCTTTTCTTCTCCTGCCTCCGTACCGGACAACGCAAACCGTGGGCAGCCGGTTCCGTGAAGAGCGAGGAAAAGACGGGAAGTGCGCCAAGGAAGCGCCAAGAGCCGTCAGGCGGGCCGCTGCCACGGCAAGGAGGTGCCCGGAGCCGGACTTGAACCGGCACGGCCCGAAGGGCCAGCGAGGTTTAAGCTCGCCGTGTCTGCATTCCACCATCCGGGCGGGGCTCTCGGGCAGCACAGCGGGGAGGCGCGCGTTCCTCCCCTCGAAGAGAGCAGGACGAGCCTAGCCGGGGAGCGACCCCCAAACAGCGGAACCCTGACCCGAGGTTGTCTTATTTTATTGGCAACTGAGGGCCCATCAGTGCAGGGATGACGCCATTGGCACATGCCAGGGGCTGATCTCCGCCGTTCATCACCCCGCCCCCGAAACCCAGCGGAATTGTCGCAATCTCGTCGCTCTGGGTGAGGGGTGCTCTCCTACCCAGGGATGAGAGCGCACCCGGCCCGTACCTCCCGAGCATGTCCCCGGAACCGGAGCTACGGCGGATCCGGGAGGGGGGTGCCGCAGCGGACCATGGAGTACGTCCCTGAACCGTCCGTCCCGACAGGAGTGCTCCCCTGTGACCACCACCCCCTTCGGCGCCCCGGCCGCCGTCCGCACCGCTGCGGTGGCAGCCCGCGCCACGGATCTCACCAAGGTCTACGGACAGGGCGAGACCCAGGTGGTCGCCCTGGATGCCGTCTCCGTGGAATTCCGGCAGGCCGAGTTCACCGCGATCATGGGCCCCTCCGGCTCCGGCAAGTCGACGCTGATGCACTGCATGGCCGGCCTCGACTCCGTCTCCGGCGGCTCGGCCCGCATCGGCGACGTCGAGCTGACCGGGCTGAACGACAAGAAGCTCACCCGGCTGCGCCGCGACAGGATCGGCTTCATCTTCCAGGCGTTCAACCTGCTGCCGACGCTGAACGCCCTGGAGAACATCACGCTCCCCATGGACATCGCCGGCCGCAAGCCCGACAAGCAGTGGCTGGACATGGTGGTCGACACCGTCGGCCTCTCCGGGCGCCTCAAGCACCGCCCCAACCAGCTCTCCGGCGGCCAGCAGCAGCGCGTGGCCGTGGCCCGCGCCCTGGCCGGCCGCCCCGAGATCATGTTCGCCGACGAGCCCACCGGCAACCTCGACTCCCGCTCCGGCGCCGAGGTCCTCGGCTTCCTGCGCAACTCGGTGCGCGAGCTCGGCCAGACCGTCGTCATGGTCACCCACGACCCGGTCGCCGCCTCCTACGCCGACCGTGTCGTCTTCCTCGCCGACGGCCGCATCGTCGACGAGCTGCGCGAGCCCACCGCCGACGCCGTCCTGGACCGGATGAAGCGCTTCGACGCCAAGGGCCGCACGAGCTGATCCCCGCCGGATTCGATCCTCAGGACTGACCTCAATGTTCCGCACTGCCCTGCGCAATGTGCTCGCGCACAAGGCCAGGCTGCTGATGACCGTGCTCGCCGTCATGCTCGGCGTCGCCTTCGTCTCCGGCACCCTGGTCTTCACCTCGACCATCTCCGACGCCTACCAGAAGAGCTCCCAGAAGGGCTACACGGGCGTCGACGTCGCCGTCCAGCCCCACAAGCAGGACAGCGACCGGAGCAACCCGGGCGCGGCCCCGCAGCTCACCCAGAACCTGCTGGACCGGGCCGGCAAGGTGCCCGGCGCCGCCTCCGCCACCGGTTCCGTCAACGGCTTCGCCGCGATCGCCGACAAGCACGGCAAGCTCATAGGCGAGGGCTTCTCCTCCTCCGGCGCGAACTACTACCCGGGCAGCGACGGCAAGGACGCCCGCTACCCGATGAAGGACGGCCGCGCGCCCAGGGACGCCGGCGAGATCGCGCTCGACGCCAGGACCGCCGAGCGCGCCGGCTACAAGGTCGGCGACACCGTCCGGATCTCCGTCGACGGCCCCGTGCTGCAGCAGAAGGTCGCGGGCATCTTCACCACCGACGACGGCAACGTCGCCGCCGGTGGCAGCCTCGCCCTCTTCGAGACCCCGACCGCGCAGAAGCTCTACGCCAAGCCCGGCGAGTTCAGCCGGATCGACGTGAAGGCCGCGCCCGGCACGTCCCAGGCCGCGCTCAAGACCGCGGTCGAGAAGGTGCTGCCCAAGGACGCCGAGGCGACCACCGGCCAGCAGCTGGCCGATGACGAGGCCGAGCTGATCTCCAAGAACATGGACGGCATGCGGACCGCCCTGCTGGTCTTCGCCGGCATCTCGCTGTTCGTCGGCATCTTCATCATCGCCAACACCTTCACCATGCTGGTGGCCCAGCGCACCAAGGAGCTGGCGCTGATGCGCGCGGTCGGCGCCAGCCGCCGCCAGGTCACCCGCTCGGTGCTCATCGAGGCGTTCGTCGTGGGCACCATCGCCGGCGTCGCCGGCCTGGTCACGGGCATCGGCATCGGTTCCGGGCTGCGCGCCCTGATGAACGGCACCGGCGCCACCGTCCCCGACGGCCCGCTGGTCGTCTCCGCGAACACGGTCCTGGTCTCGATGGGCGTCGGCATCGTCGTCACCATGCTCGCCGCCTGGCTGCCCGGCCGGCGGGCCGCGAGGATCCCGCCGGTCGCCGCGATGAACAGCGTGCACGCCGTGGCCACCACCCGCTCGCTGGTCGTGCGCAACTCCATCGGCGGCGTCCTCACCGCGGCCGGCGCCGCCCTCGTCCTGGGCGCCTCCAGCTCGAGCACGATGGGCATGGGCGCGGCCCTGGTCCTCATCGGCGTCTTCGTGCTGACGCCGCTGCTGTCGCGCCCGGTGATCGCCGCCTCGGCGCCCGTCCTGCGCCTGTTCGGGATGCCCGGCAAGCTGGCCCGGCAGAACGCGGTCCGCAACCCGCGCCGCACCGCCGCGACCGCCTCCGCGCTGATGATCGGCCTGACGCTGATCACCGGCCTGACCGTGATCGCCGGCAGCGTCCAGAAGGCCATCGACAAGATGGCCACGGACTCCATCAAGGCCGACTACATCGTCTCCATGGCCAGCATGACCCCGCTCTCCCCCGACGTGGAGAAGACGCTGGCCGCGCACCCCGGCGTCACCGCCACCAGCCCGCTGCGCAGTTCTCCCTCGCGCATCGACGGCGACCACGAGACGCTCACCGGCGTCAACGGCAGGACCATCGGGCAGCTGACGAAGGTCGACTTCACGGCCGGCTCGTTCAACGGGCTCTCCGGCGACAAGGTCGTCGTCGACGACGCGACCGCCCGCACCCACCACTGGAAGCTCGGCTCGTCCTTCACCACCACCTATGAGGACGGCAAGCAGGGCAAGCTGACGGTCTCGGGCGTCTACAAGGGCAACGACCTGATGCGCGGCCTCATGGTCGACGTGAACACCCTCGCCCCGCACCAGCGCGAGATCACCGACCGCCAGGTGATGGTCAGGACCAAGACCGGTGCCGACGACTCCGCCAAGGAGAACCTGCGCAAGGCCCTCGGTGACAACCCGGCCATCCAGGTCCAGGACAAGAAGGACGTGTCCGACGGCATCGCCAAGGTCATCGGCCTGCTGCTGAACATGCTCTACGGGCTGCTGGCCATGGCCGTGGTCGTCGCGGTGCTCGGTGTCATCAACACCCTGGCCATGTCGGTCTTCGAGCGCTCCCAGGAGATCGGGATGCTGCGCGCCATCGGCCTGGACCGCAAGGGCATCAAGCGGATGGTGCGGCTGGAGTCGCTGGTCATCTCGCTGTTCGGCGGCGTGATGGGCGTGGGCCTGGGCGTGTTCTTCGGCTGGGCGGCCGGTGACCTCATCCGCAAGGGCCTCAGCACCTACGAGCTGGTGCTCCCCTGGGGCCGGATGGGCGTCTTCCTGCTGCTGGCCGCCGTGGTGGGCGTGCTGGCCGCGCTGTGGCCCGCGCGCCGGGCGGCGAAGCTCAACATGCTGTCCGCCATCAAGGCGGAGTAACCCGGCGGCAAGCAAGAAGGAGGGGCCCGGTCCACGCGGACCGGGCCCCTTCGCGTGCGCTCAGCGCCAGTCGCGCGTGCGCAGCGGCATGCCCGCCGCGCCGGTCTCCGGCGTGCGCACGGCCAGTACTTGATTGACCCCTAGGCGGTTGCGCTCGAAGGACAGCGCGCAGGCGGCCATGTAGAGCCGCCACACCCGGGCCCGGCCCGGTGAGGTCAGGCGCACGGCCTCCTCCCAGTGCGTCTCCAGGTTGGCCACCCACTGGCGCAGCGTCAGGGCGTAGTGCTCGCGCAGCGCCTCCACGTCCCGGACCTCGAACCCGGCGGCCTCCAGCTGGGTCACGGTCCGGCCGAGGGGGGCCAGTTCGCCGTCGGGGAAGACGTAGCGGTCGATGAACTCGTCCACGCGGTAGTCCGCTTCGTCCGCCAGGGGGCGGCGGGCGATCTGGTGGTTGAGCAGCCGGCCGCCGGGCCGGAGCAGGCAGTGCAGCTCGTGGGCGTACTCGGCGTAGCGCTCGGATCCGACGTGCTCGGCCATGCCGATGGAGCACAGGGCGTCGTACGGCCCGTCGCGGACCTCGCGGTAGTCCTGGACCCTGATCTCCACGCGGTCCGCCAGACCGGCCTCTGCGACCCGTTTGCGGGCGTAGACGGCCTGTTCCCCGGAGAGGGTGATGCCGACCGCGTGCACCCCGTACTCCCGGGCGGCGTGCAGCACCATCGAGCCCCAGCCGCAGCCGACGTCCAGCAGCCGCTGTCCGGGGGCGAGGGCCAGCTTGCGGCAGACGAGGCCGAGCTTGGCGTGCTGGGCGTCCTCCAGGGTGGCGTCCGGGCCGGGCCAGTAGGCGCAGGAGTAGACCATCGAGGGGCCCAGGACGCGCTCGTAGAAGGTGTTGCCGACGTCGTAGTGGTGGCTGATGGCCCGCTTGTCGCGGCGCACGGTGTGCAGGGGTCCGCCGCCGGTACGGGCCTCCTCGCGCGGCGGTGCGGGCGGCGGCCAGGGCCCGGCGAGCCGGAGCAGTTCGCGGCCCGCGGCGCGCAGCACGGGGTCGCGGAGGGCGTGGACGAGGGCGGCCGGGCCGCTGCGCCGGGCGGTGTCCTCCTCGCGCTCCCACAGGTGCCCGGCGAGCAGGTCCAGGGCCTGGTAGAGGTCGCCCTCGATGTCGATGTCACCGGCGACCCAGGCGCGGGCCAGTCCGAGCTCGCCCGGCTTCCACAGCATGCGGCGCAGGGCCCGGCGGCGGCGGATGACCAGGACGGGGGTGCCGGGGGAGCCGGGAGTGCCGGGCGGGCCCGACGACTCGCTGCGGTCCCAGGCGCGCAGCCGGACCGGGAGCGGGGTCCCCAGGACCTGTTGCGCGAGTGCGGTGAGCCGTCGAGCGGCCTCGGCCATGTCGCACACCTCCATGATGAAGTGTCAGGAGATAGTTCCACCTGACACCTGAACACCAACGGGCCGTGCTGTGATCCCTCTTGGTCCAGATTAGGTCAACGGCAACGCGAAGGGCGCCCACCCCACGGATTGGTGGACGCCCTTCACACAGCGGTCTTGCTTACGAGGCCTTGGCCTTCTGGGCCGTGCCCGCGTCGGACTTGGCGGCGGCCTGCGGGGCCGGCTTCGCGGCCTCGTAGAACTCCTCGCGCGGGTTCTCCATGGCGCGCAGGGAGACGACCTCGCGCTTGAGGAACAGGCCGAGGGTCCAGTCCGCAAGGACGCGGATCTTCCGGTTGAAGGTCGGCATGGCCATGCCGTGGTAGCCACGGTGCATGTACCAGGCGAGACGGCCCTTGAGCTTGATCTTCATCTTGCCCATGACGATCATCGCGACGCCCTTGTGGAGGCCGAGGCCCGCCACCGCACCCTTGTTGGAGTGCGCGTAGGTCTTCTGCGGGAAGCCACGCATCCCGGAGATCACGTTGTCGCCGAGGACCTTGGCCTGGCGCAGCGCGTGCTGGGCGTTCGGCGGGCACCAGGCGTTCTCGTTGCCGGCCTTGCGGGAGGCGACGTCCGGGACCTGGGCGTTGTCGCCCGCGGCCCAGATGTAGTCGGTGCCCTGGACCTGGAGGGTCTCGGAGGTGTCGACGTGACCGCGCGGGCCGAGCGGCAGGCCGTAGCGGGCCAGCGCCGGGTTGGGCTTGACGCCCGCGGTCCACACGATGGTGTTGGAGTCGACCTCGAGGCCGTTCTTCAGCACGACGTGACCGTCGACGCAGGAGTCCATGGAGGTCGAGAGGTAGATCTCGACGCCACGGCTCTCGAGGTGCTTCTTGCCGTACTCGCCGAGCTTGGGACCGACCTCGGGGAGGATCTTGTCGGCGGCGTCGACGAGGACGAAGCGCATGTCCTCGCGCTTGACGTTCGGGTAGTACTTGGCGGCGTCGCGCGCCATGTCCTCGACCTCGCCGATGGTCTCCGCGCCTGCGAAGCCACCGCCGATGAAGACGAAGGTGAGCGCCTTGCGGCGGATCTCCTCGTCCTTGGTCGAGTCGGCCTTGTCGAGCTGCTCGAGTACGTGGTTGCGCAGGCCGATGGCCTCCTCGATGCCCTTCATGCCGATGCCGTTCTCGGCCAGGCCGGGGATCGGGAAGGTACGGGAGACCGCGCCGAGCGCGATGACCAGGTAGTCGAAGGGCAGCTCGTACGCCTCGCCGACGAGCGGCGCGATGGTGGCTACCTTGCGGTCCTGGTCGATGGTGGTGACACGGCCGGTCAGGACCTCCGCCTTCGGGAGCACGCGGCGCAGCGGCACCACGACGTGGCGAGGGGAGATGCTGCCGGCGGCTGCTTCGGGGAGGAAGGGCTGGTACGTCATGTACGAGCGCGGGTCGACGACCGTGACGGTCGCCTCCGCGTACCGCATCTTCTTCAGGATGCGGCGCGCCGCGTACAGGCCGACGTAACCGCCGCCTACTACGAGGATCCGTGGACGCTCCGTGGTGCTCATGTTTCGAGTATCCAGCACTCTCGGGAGGGGTGCTCGTGAGCCCCTTCACAAGGAGCGTGGGCCTGTCTGCTACACTCCGCCGCCCCCGTGACCGACGCCATAGCGCCGTCGTGGAACCAAGCCGCCCGGCCGGGCGTTGATCACCCCCGCTGAACTGGGCTTGCGGCGTGCGGGACGACTGGACCACAGTCGGCGGGAGACCCGCATAAGCGGGTCTTTAACACGCCAGAAACTGGACGGTTTCCGGGCGCGAGGGCCGTGCGGCGCCCGGAAGAGGGCCTGAAGGCCTCATTCCGGGATCTCGTGACCGCTTTTTCATGTGAAGGATTTCACGAACATTCCCCGGCTCGGGGTCCGCAATCCCCTTCACCTGCCCGGAACGTCCCTTTACGCAACGCTCCACGCGATGCCGTCGAGAATGTCGTGCTCGCTGACGACGACCTCCTGGGCACCCGTCCGCTCCATCACGCACAGCAGGACGAGCGCCCCCGCGGCGATGACGTCGACCCGTCCCGGGTGCATCACCGGGATCGCGGCGCGCTGCTCGTGGGTGGAGGAGATCAGCCGGTGGGTGATCTCCCGGACCTGCTCCAGGGAGATCCGTGCGTGGTGGATGGCCGCGGAGTCGTATTCCGGCAGGCCCAGGGCGATCGCCGCGACCGTGGTGACCGAGCCGGCCAGGCCGACGAGCGTGCGGGCCTCGGTCAGCGGCACGGTCTGCCCGGCCAGGTCCAGCGCGGCCTCGATGTCGGCCCGTATCGCCGCCACCTGCGCGGCCGACGGGGGGTCGGTGACCTCGCCGTCCACCACCAGATGACGTTCCGTCATGCGTACGCAGCCCACGTCCACGCTGCGGGCGGCCCGCACGTGCTCCTCGCCGACCACGAACTCGGTCGAGCCACCGCCGATGTCCACGACGAGGAACGGCTTGGCCAGATCGTGCCGCCCGGTGAGCTCCTTGGTGGCGCCGGTGAAGGAGAACTCCGCCTCCTGGTCACCGCTGATCACCTCGGGCTCCACGCCCAGGATCCCGACGACGCCCCGCACGAAGTCCTCGCGGTTCTCCGCGTCCCGCGAGGCGGAGGTCGCCACGAAGCGCACGCGCCGCACGCCGTGCGCCTCGATGACCTCGGCGTACTCCCGGCACGCGGCGAAGGTGCGCTCCAGCGCCTGCGGCGCCAGCCGTCCCGTGCGGTCCACGTCCTGGCCGAGCCGGACGATCGTCATCCGCCGGTCGAGCTCCTTGAGTTCTCCGGTGGCGGGGTCGGCGTCGGCGACGAGCAGCCGGATGGAGTTCGTGCCGCAGTCGACGGCGGCGACGCGCGTCATGCGCATCCCTCGCCGGAGTCGGCGCACGGGCTCACGCACGGGCCCTTGGCCCACCACTCCGGCAGCAGCGCCAGCGCCTCGTCGCCGAAGGGGTTCACGCCCGGGCCGGCCACCAGCGAGTGCCCGACCAGCACGTGCAGGCACTTGACCCGGTCGGGCATGCCGCCCGCGCTCGGGAAGCCCTGCAGGACCTCGATCGCGTCGCGGCGCGCGATGTAGTCCTCGTGCGCGGCCCGGTAGGCGGCGGCCAGTTCCGGGTCGGTCGCCAGCCGGTCCTGCATCTCCTTCATCAGGCCCGAGCCCTCCAGCGTGCCGATCGCGGACGAGGCACGCGGGCAGGTCAGGTAGTACGTCGTCGGGAACGGCGTGCCGTCCGGCAGCCGGGGGGCCGTCTCGACCACGTCCGGCTGACCGCAGGGGCAGCGGTGCGCGATGGCGCGCAGGCCGCGCGGCTCCCGCCCCAGCTGCTCCTTGAACGCGGCGATGTCCGCGTCCGTCGGCTCGGTGGGCTCGGTCTTCGGAGGAGGGGTGTCCATGTGCTCGCTCGTGCTCGCTCGGTCTTATAGAAAGAATGTGCGGGATCAGCGGTGGTCGTCGGAGGTGTCCACGCCGTCCCAGAGGTTGCTGTACCAGGGGCGGTCGGCGGCGCCCTCGTCCTTGCGGGGTCTGGTGACGCCGCTGCCGTCCACCACGCTGTAGCCGATTTCGCCGGGGCGTACGAAGTGCAGGTGCTGACGCGCCTGCTGCTCGACGTACGCCGGGTCCTCCAGCCGTGCCTTCTCGTCGCGCAGCCGCTTGACCTGCGCCCGCGCGTGCTCGGTCAGGCGCCGCTGGTCGGCGATGTCCGAGCGCTGGGTGACCCACTGGCGCATGGGGTAGGCGAGGGCGACGACGAGGGAGCAGACGACGAGCGCGAGCAGCGCCGCACGGCCGGTGAGCCGGCTGCGCCGCTGCGGCCGGGCACGGTAGACCCGGGCCGCGGCCGGCCCCTGCACGAGCGCCGTCCCCAGCGCCTTGAGCCTGGTCGCGGTGGAGAACCGGTCCGCGCCCACGTCGCCTCCCCGAAGTCGGCCGAGTCATGGCGTACTCACGAACGATACGTCCCCGGACACGGTACGGGACCGCGGCCGGGGACGTACGGCGACTGGCGAGAAGGTCAGCCCTTGAGGCTCAGCCCTTGCAGTGCTTACTGGTTCGCGGAGCGAAACCGCGGGAACGCGCTGCGGCCGGCGTAGACCGCGGCGTCGTCGAGGATCTCCTCGATGCGCAGCAGCTGGTTGTACTTGGCGACGCGCTCGGAGCGGGCCGGGGCACCGGTCTTGATCTGGCCGCAGTTGGTGGCGACGGCCAGGTCGGCGATGGTGACGTCCTCGGTCTCGCCGGAGCGGTGGGACATCATGCACTTGAAGCCGCTGCGCTGCGCCAGCTCGACGGCGTCCAGGGTCTCGGTCAGCGAGCCGATCTGGTTGACCTTGACGAGCAGGGCGTTGGCGGAGTTCTCCTCGATGCCGCGGGCCAGGCGCTCGGGGTTGGTGACGAACAGGTCGTCGCCCACGAGCTGGACCTTGTCGCCCAGCTTCTCGGTGATGGCGTTCCAGCCGTCCCAGTCGTCCTCGAACAGCGGGTCCTCGATGGAGACGAGCGGGTACACGTCGACGAGCTCCGCGTAGTACTCGGTCATCTCGGCGGCGGAGCGCTCCTTGCCCTCGAAGAGGTACTTGCCGTCCTTGTAGAACTCGGAGGCGGCGACGTCGAGCGCGAGGGCCACGTCCTGGCCGGGGGTGTAACCGGCCTCCTTGATGGCCTCGAGGATCAGGTCCAGGGCCTCGCGGTTGGAGCCCAGGTTCGGGGCGAAGCCGCCCTCGTCGCCGAGGCCGGTGGACAGGCCGCGGTTCTTCAGGACCTTCTTGAGGGTGTGGTAGACCTCGGTGCCCCAGCGCAGCGCCTCGGAGAAGGACTCCGCGCCGATCGGCGCGATCATGAACTCCTGGATGTCCACGTTGGAGTCGGCGTGCGAGCCGCCGTTGAGGATGTTCATCATCGGAACGGGCAGCAGGTGCGCGTTCGGGCCGCCCAGGTAACGGAAGAGCGGCAGGTCGGACGCCTCGGAGGCGGCGTGCGCGACGGCGAGGGAGACGCCCAGGATGGCGTTGGCGCCGAGCGAGCCCTTGTTGTCGGTGGCGTCCAGGTCGAACATCGCCTGGTCGATCAGGCGCTGCTCGGTGGCGTCGTAGCCGACGAGCTCCGGGCCGATCTGCTCGATGACGGCGAGAACGGCCTTCTCGACGCCCTTGCCCAGGTAGCGGTTCGGGTCACCGTCACGGAGCTCGATGGCCTCGAAGGCGCCGGTGGAGGCGCCGGACGGCACGGCGGCACGGCCCGTGGAGCCGTCGTCGAGGCCGACCTCGACCTCGACCGTGGGGTTGCCTCGCGAGTCGAGGATCTCGCGAGCTACGACGACGTCGATGGACGGCACGAGGGTCTCCTTCGTGGTGTGTCTGGAGTTCTGCAGCACGAGCCTAACGGGCCCCGGAGGCTGCGCCCGCCCTTGGACCGGTTGCCGGACCGAAAATTGGCACAAAAGCCGAGATCACGGGATGAATGGACGATGTGTTCGCTCAATGGGAACGCCGCCCGGGGCCGCCGCCCGGCAGTGCCCCGGGAAACGGCGGAGCCCCGCTCCGATGCGGCTCGGGGGGGAAGACGCATCGGAGCGGGGCGGTCCCGCGGATGAGCGGACTCGCGGATGAGCGGACTCGCTCAGCCGGTGATCAGCTGAGGTGCAGCTTCTGACCCGGGAAGATCAGATCTGCGTTGTCGATGATGTCCTTGTTGCGGTCGAACAGCTTCTGCCAGCCGCCGTCGACCTTCTTGGCCGTGGCGATCGAGCCGAGGGTGTCGCCCTCCTTGACCTCGTACTCGCCGTCGCCCTGCTTGACGGTCTTCGGAGCGGCGTGCTTGGGCGCGCTCTGCTTCGGGGCCGCCGGGGCCTCTTCGGACTCCTGCGCCGGCTTGGCGTGCTTGGGCGCGGCGGGGCGCTCGGCACGGTCGGCGCGGCTGCCGGCGGAGTTCCCGCTCGCGGGGGCGGACTGCGAGGACTTCGAGGACTTCTTCGACACGGCGCCGGAACCGGAACCGGAGGTGTCGACGTCGGCCTTCGCGCCACCGGAGCTCAGGCCGCCGGCACCCGCGCAGCCCCAGGCGCCCGGGCCCTGCATGGCCAGGAGGCGCTCGGCGGTGGCGATCTGCTGGGCCTTGGTGGCGAGGTCGGCACGCGCGGCGTACTGGGTGCCGCCGGCGGCCTTCCAGGAGGACTGCGAGAACTGCAGGCCACCGTAGTAGCCGTTGCCGGTGTTGATGTGCCAGTTCCCGGTGGACTCGCACTGGGCGACCTTGTCCCAGGTGGAGACGGAGGCGGCGTTGGCGGAGGTCGCGACCATCAGCGGGGCTGCCACGGCGACGCCGGTGACGCCGGCGAGCGTGACGATGCGGACGGCCTTGGACGGACGACGGTGCTTGCCCTTGGACATGAGTCGGTTTCCTCACCGACGCCTACGAGGTGAGCTGTCGGGTTCGGGCTGTGAGTTTGCCCGGCCCGGTGCGCGGCTGCGCTCCGGGCTTCACCCCGAGCCGTTCCGTCCTCCGGTCGCGAGACCGTCGGCCGTTCCGGCGGCTTACCTTGGTTCCCCCGCTCCTGCCAACGGCGCTTGCGCGACGACTCCCCCGGTCGCCGGCAGGATTCGGCGTGACGACCGCGGTGCTCGCGATGACGAGCGGTGACGACGTTAAACACAGGCGGCCGACGGGTTCAAACCCCACTTTTCAGCCACAGTTGCTTGAAGTTACCCGCAGGAACCTCCTGTTTCCGCAGGTGAGAGGGGGTTTGAGGAGAACGGATGCGTCCCGTCCAGCGTCCAGTCAACGAGAGCCATGTCTCACTTTCGACTGGAACGGACATTCGGCCCGAACCTCCCTGCTATTTACGGACGTCGAGTCG
Organism: Streptomyces sp. NPDC026206; assembly: GCF_040638465.1. Lineage (NCBI taxonomy): Bacteria > Bacillati > Actinomycetota > Actinomycetes > Kitasatosporales > Streptomycetaceae > Streptomyces > Streptomyces sp. NPDC026206. Next base: position 315,552 of record NZ_JBEZYL010000004.1, on the reverse strand, counting down.
CTGACCAGGCTGGATGAGGTCCGGATCGGATCCGACAACTTTTTCGTTCTTCTGATAGAGCGTCTGCCAGCCACCGGTGACCGAGTGGTCCTGCGCGATGGCTGACAGGTTGTCACCGGGCTGCACGGTGTAGCCGTCCGCGGCCGGGACGCCCGTGCGTCCGTCGCCGCCGTCGCGCGAGGGGCGCTGCGTCTCGCCGGAACGCGGCGGCTCGGCGCGGTGCTTGCCCGTACCGGCCTCCCCGCTCGCGTCACCGGGCGCGGGCGTGGCGCCGGGCGCGGGCTCGGCGGGCGTGCCCGAGGGCGTACCGGACGGGGTGGCGGGGCCGTTGGAGGGTTCGGCCGACGGGTCCTTGCGGTCCTTGTCACCGGACTGGCCGGGCGTGCCGCTCGCGGGGGCCGAGGAGCCCGTGGACGGGATGGCCGACGGGATCCCGGACGGGTCGGCGGAGGGTGCCGGCGTGCCGGGCGAGGGGGACGCGCCGGGCGTGGGCCCGGCGGAGCCGGGGGCACGGTCGTCCGGCGCGGGGGTCGTGTGCCCGGGCGTGGCGGGGGTGGTGCGCTCGGGCGCGGGCGTGGTCGCCTCCGGCTCGGGGCTCTGGATCCGGCCGGGGTTCACGTCCGGCGCCGGGGCGTCCTTGGACAGGCCCGAACTGACGGCGCAACTGCGCCAGGCGTCGGGGCCCTGGGCGGCCAGGATCCGTTCGGCGACGGCTATCTGCTGGGCCCTGCTGGCGAGGTCGGGGCGGGGGGCGTAGGAGATGCCGCCGCTCTGCTCCCACATCTCCTGGGTGAGCTGCAGTCCGCCGAAGAATCCGTTGCCGGCGTTGGCGCTCCACATTCTTCCGCTCTCGCACTGGGCGACCTTGTCCCAGGTGCCTGCGTCCGCTGCGGACGCTCCGGTGGCCGCCATCAGCGGCATCGCGATGCCCGCCCCCGTCACCCCCGCCGCGAGCACGATGGCGGGTACCTGACGGGGGCGGCGATGTCTTCCGTTTCCGAAGCGCATGCGATGTCCTCTCGAGTGGCGGCCGATGTGGTCGTCGAACATAGCGACGGCTCCGGGCAGTCACAAGCCGGTGTAGCCGAGGTCACGCGAAGGTCACTCCGGTTGACATGGCGTCATTTGCTACGGCGTCCGGGGGGTGAACTCGACGGGCAGAGTGCGCAATCCACGCATAATCAGCCCCCCGCGCCACCGCAGGTCCGCCGGGTCGGCGGCCAGCCGGAGGTCGGGGAGGCGGCGCAGCAGCGTCGCCAGCGCGGTCTGGCCCTCCAGGCGCGCCAGGGGTGCGCCGAGGCAGTAGTGGATGCCGTGCCCGTAGCCCAGGTGCTGGTTGTCGCGCCGGGCGAGGTCGAGGGTGTCGGGGTCGGCGAACCGCTCGGGGTCGCGGTCCGCGGCGGCGAGGACGACGAGCACGGGGTCGCCCTCGGCGATGCGCTGTCCGCCCAGGGTCAGGTCCTGGGTGGCGAACCGCCATGTGGCGAGCTCCACCGGGCCGTCGTAGCGCAGGAGCTCTTCCACGCCCGTGGCCAGCAGGCTCTCGTCGCCCTCGTGCAGGGCGCGTTGGAGCCGCTCGCGCTGCCCGGGATTGCGCAGCAGCGCGTAGGTTCCGTTACCGATCAGGTTCACAGTTGTTTCAAAACCGGCGAAGAGGAGGATGAAGGCCATGGCCGCGGCCTCGTTCTCCGTCAGGTGTTCGCCGTGGTCACTCGCCCTGATGAGTCCCGAGATGAGGTCATCACCGGGATTCTCCCGCTTGCGGTGGATCAGTTCCGCGAGATAGGTGCGCATCCGCTTCACCGCGCGGGCCACTCCGCCGCGCGGCCCGCCGCCGTGGCGGATCATCATCCCCGCCCAGTCGCGGAAGTCGTCCTGGTCCTCGGCCGGCACCCCGAGCAGGTCGCAGATGGCGTAGATGGGGAGGGGAAAGGCGAACTCGTGGATGAGGTCGGCCGTCCCCCTCTCCACGCCCTGCTTGCCGGCGATGTCGTCGATGAGCCGGTCGGTCAGCTCCTGCACCCGGGGCGCGAACTCCGCGACCCGGCGCGGGGTGAACGCCTTGGAGACCAGGCGGCGCAGCCTGGTGTGGTCCGGTGGGTCGATGTTGAGCAGGTGCGTCATCAAATTGGCGCTGCGCTCGCCGGGGATGCCCACCTTGCCCTTGCCGTGGGCGCTCTCGGAGTGGTGCACGGGGTTCTTCGACAGCCGCTGGTCGGCGAGCGCCTGGCGGGCGTCGGCGTACCGGGTGACCAGCCAGGCCTCGACGCCGCTGGGCAGGGCGGTGCGGTGCACCGGGGCGTGCTCGCGCAGCCAGGCGTACGCGGGGTAGGGGTCGGTGGCGAATTCCCAGGTGAAGAGCGGCGGGGCGGGGGGCGTGTTCATACGGTCGTTCGTGTCGTGCACGCCCCGACGCTACCCGCGGCCCGCCAGTGGTGCCTGCTGCCGCTGGTCGCGGCCCGCTGGTGGCACCCGCGCCGCTGCCCGCGGCCCGCTAGTGATGCCTGCTGCCGCTGGTCGCGGCCCGCCAGTGGTGCCTGCTGCCGCTGGTCGCGGCCCGCTGGTGGTGCCCGCGCCGCTGCCCGCGGCCCGCTAGTGATGCCCGCCGCCGCTGCCCGCGGCCCGCCAGTGGTACCCGCGCCGCTGCCCGCGGCCCGCTAGTGATGCCCGCCGCCGCTGGTCGCGGCCCGCCAGTGGTGCCCGCTGCCGCCGCTCGCGGCCCGCTAGTGGTGCCCGCTGCCGCCGCTGCCGAAGGAGCCGCTGCTGCCCGGGTCCCACTTCTTGCGCTCCTCGGACTGCTCCTCGGAGTGGCTGCCGGGATTGTTGATCTCGTGCGGCAGCACGCGCTCACCGTTGGCCTCGGACTGCAGCGGGTCCGACTCCCGGTGCTCGACGACGTAGCCGACCGCCTTGTCCTCGTCGTCGTTGTGCCCGGGGCCGTGGTCGGGGGAGGCGGGGCCCCTGTCGTATTCCTCCCGCGTCTGCCAGGAGCCCTGGCGGCGCTGCGGCTGCGCCGGGGGCGGCGGCTCCCTGTCGCGCCACCGCTGCCCGTACACGAAGGCGGCGAGCAGCAGGCCGCAGACGCACAGCCCCACGATGAAGGGGGCGGTGCCGCCGACCCAGTGCGGAAGGGCGAGGTCCAAGTGGTCAGTGCGCATGGATGTCGGGTACCCCCCGGGCGCCCGGTCAAGACTGCGCGTGGGCCGAACGAGTGGCGCGGCCCGCGGCCCCTACTCCCCGGCGGCCTCCTCCGCGGCCCGGATGGCGTCCCGGTAGGTACGGGCGGCGGCCCGCAGGGCCGTCTCCGGCTCGGTGCCGGCCGCTTCCGCCCGTACGGCCAGGGCCAGCAGCTCGTAGCCGACGCCCTCCCCGGCCGGCAGGGCGACGTCGAGTCCCCCGGCACGGACCCGGGAGGCGAGCTTCGCGGCGAGGGCGAGGGCGGGCTGGCCGAGGGGGACGCCCTCGGTGACGGAGTCGCGGCGCTTCTCGGCGGCCTTCGTGCGCGTCCAGTGGGCCTTGACGTCCTCGGGCGTCTCGGCGGACTCCTCGCCGAAGACGTGCGGGTGGCGGTGGATGAGCTTGTCGACGATGCCGCCCGCGACGTCGTCGACGGAGAACGGCTCGTCCGGGTCGTCCTGGGCGATGCGGGCGTGGAAGACGACCTGGAGCAGCACGTCGCCGAGCTCCTCGCGCAGCGCCTCCCGGTCGCCGGTCTCGATGGCCTCCAGCAGCTCGTACATCTCCTCCAGGCCGTACTTGGCCAGGTCCTCGTGGGTGCGGATGCCGGTCCAGGGGCAGGCGGCCCGGATCCGGTCCATGACCTGGACCAGGTCGAGCAGGCGGGCGCCGGGCAGGTCGTAGGAGCCCGGCAGCAGCTCCAGCGCGGGCATCGGCTCACGGCCGGAGCCGGCCAGCCGGGCCAGGCCGTCGGTGAGGGCGGACTCGCCCTCGGCGGAGGTGATCACGACGGCGGTGCGCTGCCCGTCCGCGCAGTAGTCGACGAGCTCGCGGGCGGTGGGCGAGGCGTGCTCCACCTCGACGCCGGCTTCCCGCAGATACGGCAGCTGCGGGTGGCCGGCATCGGCGCACAGGACCCGGCCGGCGCCGCGCAGCATCTGCCACGCGGGCCAGGACAGCAGGCCGGGGGCGACCCGGTGGCTGGTGGTGAGCAGGACGATGCGGCCGAAGGAGTCGTTCACGCGGTCGAGCCTAGGCGACCGCCCGAGCACGGGCTCACGTCGGCTCGGGACCCGGCGCAGGCGGCCGCGCGCGACCAGGCCCGCAATGCCTCGGCCAGGCAGGCCGCCGTCACGCTCGCTCCGAACCACCCACGGACTCACGCCGCCTCGGGGCCCGGCGCCGCCGGCCGCAGCCACGGCTCCAGCGCGGCGCGGGCGGTGCCGCGCGGCTACGCCCGCATGCCTCGGCCAGGCAGGCCGCCGTCACGCACGACCGCCCGCGCACGGGCTCACGCCGCCTCGGGGCCCGGCACCACCGGCCGCAGCCACGGCCCCAGCGCGGCGCAGGCGGCCGCGCGCGGCTCCGCCCCCAATGCGTCGTCGGCCAGACAGGCCGCCATCACGCTCGCTCCGAACCACGCACGACCGCCCACGCACCGGCTCACACCGGCTCAGGGCCCGGCGCCGCCGAACGCAGCTACGGCCCCAGCACGGCGCAGGCGGCCGCGCGCAACTACGCCCCCAATGCGTCGTCGCCCAGGCAGGCCGCCATCACGCTCGCTCCCGACCACGCACCGGCTCACGCCGCCTCGGGGCCCGGCGTCGCCGGCCGCAGCCACGGCTCCAGCGCGGCGCGGGCGGTGCCGCGCTTGGCGTCCCAGGTGCCGTAGCGCGGATTGACGTCCACGCGCAGCGAGTCGGAGGTCTTCATCAGGACCTCGCCGGTGCGGGCCTTGCCGAGCTTGTCCTCCAGCTTCGTGCGGACGAGCCCGATCATCAGCTCCTGGTCGATCTGCCCGGGCGCGATGCCGGCCGCGAGGAAGCGGTCCTCGACGGCCTGCGGGCCGCCGAGCACCCGCTCGACCTGCCCGCGCCGCTGCTGCAGCTCACGGCGCGTGACCTCCACGCCGTTGTCCTCGCCGGCCTTCTCGATGATCCGGTACTGGATCATCCGGATCAGTGTGTCCTGGCCGAGCTGTGCGCTGCCCGCCAGCAGCTGCGCGCCCTCCGGCGAGGAGCGCTGCGCCTCGCGCACGTCCGCCACCTGGTTCTGCAGCTGCGACACGGTGATCCGGTCCCTGCCCACGACGGCCGCGGCCCCCGGGTGCGGTGCGGAGCCGCACGCGGTGAGAGCGGGCGCCGCGGCGAGCAGAGCGGCGGCGGAGAAGGAGAGCGCTGTCCTGCGGCGGATCATGAAGCCTCCCGGCGAAGATCGCGATCAAACAGGTACGGGGCGAGGGCCCCCACGCGGGGGCGGTGGTCGGGTGACGGGCGGGCGACGACCCGGCGTTGACCGATGGTAGGGAGTCCGCGTGGCCCAAGCCACTGATTCGGCCAACGATTCACGGGGCGCCGGGGCACGCGGGCACCGCCTCCCGCGGCCGGGCCCGTCGTAACGATCAGGATGAAGGACGCATACTTCAAGACCGAACCCCCACAGACCACCACCGCGAAGAGGGACCGCCCATGGACTCGGCCACCACCTCCGTCGCCGCCCAGGGCCGGAGCAGGGCCGAAGCCGCGCCCGTGCGGCGCACCCGGGGCGCCCGGCTGCGCGCCCCGCGCCTGGACCCGTACTGGGTGGGCGGCGTCCTGTTCGTCCTCTACACCGCGCTCTCGCTCAGCCGGCACCGGCGGATGCTGACCATGTCGTGGGACCTGGGCATCTTCGAACAGGCCATACGGGCCTACTCACGCCTCCAGGCGCCCATAGCCGACCTCAAGGGCCCCGGCACCAACATCCTCGGGGACCACTTCAGCCCCGTCACCGCGCTGATCGCCCCGCTCTACCGCGTCTTCCCCACCCCGGTGACGCTCCTCGTCGTACAGGCCGCGCTCTTCGCCCTGTCCGCCGTGCCGGTCACCCGGCTCGCCGCGCACCTCCTCGGGCGGCCGCGGGGGCTCGCGATCGGGGCCGCCTACGGGCTGTCGTGGGGAGTGCAGCGCGCGGTCGACTTCGACTTCCACGAAATCGCCTTCGCCATGCCGCTGCTGGCCTTCTCCCTGGAGGCCGTGGTGCGCGGCCGCGCGCGGGCCGCGGTGCTCTGGGCCGCGCCGCTGGTGCTGGTCAAGGAGGACCTGGGGATCACGGCCGCGGCCATCGGCGTCCTGATACTCGTGCGGCAGCGCGGCTCCGGGCGCCGGGCGCGGGCGACGGCCCCGGCCGCCGCCCTGGTGGCCTTCGGGCTCGCCGCCACCGCGGTGACCCTCTGGCTGGTCATCCCGGGCTTCAACAGCGGCGGCGGCTACGACTACTGGAACAAGCTGAGCGGCGGCACCGGCCCCGCCCCCGTCATCCCCGTCGACACCGCGCTGCGCACCCTGGCGTGGGTGCTGCTGCCCACCACCGGGCTGCTGGCCCTGCGCTCACCGGTGCTGCTGGCCGCCCTGCCGACCCTGGGCTGGCGCTTCGTCTCGCACGACGACCACTACTGGGGCACCGACTGGCACTACAGCGCCGTCCTGATGCCCGTCGTCTTCATCGCGCTGACCGACGCGCTCGCCCGGGCCCGGCACAGCCGCCGCCCCTGGCTGCGCTCCTACGCCCACCAGCTGCCCGCGGCCGTCGCCGCCGCGGCCCTGGCCATGACCGCGTCACTGCCCCTGTACAGCCTGACCCTGCCCGACACCTACCGGGTACCGCCGAGCGTCGAGGCCGCCGAACAGCTCCTGGACCGCATCCCCGACAACGCGACCGTCGAGGCCGACGTCGGCCCGATAAGCCGGCTCGTGGCCCGCTGCCGCGTCCTATGGATAGGCGACACCCGCGGGGTCACCCCCGACTACGTCGCGCTGCACCTGGCCGACGGCAGGACCGCCGCCGACCTGGCCGGCGACGCGCACCGGATGCACCCCGGCGCGCGCTACGCCGTCCTCGGCACCGGCGGCGGCTACGCGGTGCTCCACAGGGTGCCGTAGCCGCCGCTCCCGCCGCCCGGGCCTCAGCCCAGGATGGTGGTGAGGAACTCGCCCGTCCACGCCAGCAGTTCCCGGCCGACCAGCGGCTTGCCGCCGATGGGGCGGGTCGCCGGGCGCGGCACCAGGATCTGCCGGGTGGCCGGCTTCATGACCGTACGCGGGTGGAGCCGCTTGAGCCGCAGCTCCTGGGACTCGCGCAGCTCGACGGGGCCGAAGCGCACGTTGGGGCCCTGGAGGGTGATATCCGAGACCCCGCAGGCGCGGGCGAGCATCCGCAGGCCCGCGACCAGCAGCAGGTTCTCCACCGGCTCCGGCAGCTTGCCGTAGCGGTCGGTGAGCTCCTCGCGGACGGCCTTGATGTCCTGCTCGCTGGTGGCGGAGGCGATGGCACGGTAGGCCTGCAGGCGCAGCCGCTCACCCGGCGCGTAGTCGTGCGGGACGTGCGCGTCGACCGGCAGCTCGATCTTGACTTCGAGCGGTGCCTCCTCCTGCGCGCCGCCCTCGACGGAGGCCCGGTAGTCGGCGACCGCCTCGCCGACCATGCGGATGTAGAGGTCGAAGCCGACGCCCGCGATGTGCCCGGACTGCTCGCCGCCGAGCAGATTGCCCGCGCCGCGGATCTCCAGGTCCTTCATCGCCACGTACATGCCCGCGCCCATCTCCGTGTGCTGGGCGATGGTGGCCAGGCGCTCGTGGGCCGTCTCGGTGAGCGGCTTCTCCGGCGGGTACAGGAAGTAGGCGTAGCCGCGCTCGCGGCTGCGGCCCACGCGGCCGCGCAGCTGGTGCAGCTGGGAGAGGCCGAAGTTGTCGCCGCGCTCGACGATGAGGGTGTTGGCGTTGGAGATGTCGATGCCCGACTCGACGATCGTCGTCGAGACCAGCACGTCGAACTTCTTCTCCCAGAAGTCGACGACGACCTGTTCGAGCGCGCTCTCCCCCATCTGTCCGTGCGCCGTGGCGATGCGCGCCTCGGGGACGATCTCGCGCAGCTTCGCCGCCGCCCGGTCGATGGACTCGACCCGGTTGTGGATGTAGAAGACCTGGCCCTCGCGCAGCAGCTCACGGCGGATCGCGGCGCCGATCTGCTTCTGGTCGTACGGGCCGACGAAGGTCAGCACCGGGTGGCGCTCCTCCGGCGGCGTGGTGATCGTCGACATCTCGCGGATGCCGGTCACCGCCATCTCCAGGGTGCGGGGAATGGGCGTGGCGGACATCGTCAGCACGTCGACGTTGGCGCGCAGCTTCTTCAGCTGCTCCTTGTGCTCGACGCCGAAGCGCTGCTCCTCGTCGACGATGACCAGGCCCAGGTCCTTGAACTTCGTCTCGGAGGAGAAGAGGCGGTGGGTACCGATCACGATGTCGACCGAGCCCTCGCGCAGCCCCTCCAGGACGTTCTTGGCCTCGGTGTCCGTCTGGAAGCGGGACAGCGCCTTCACCGCGACCGGGAACTGGGAGTACCGCTCGGAGAACGTCCCGAAGTGCTGCTGCACCAGCAGCGTGGTCGGCACCAGAACGGCGACCTGCTTGCCGTCCTGCACCGCCTTGAAGGCCGCGCGGACCGCGATCTCCGTCTTGCCGTAGCCGACGTCGCCGCAGACCAGGCGGTCCATGGGGACGGACTTCTCCATGTCCTCCTTGACCTCGGCGATGGTGGTGAGCTGGTCCGGGGTCTCGGCGTAGGGGAAGGCGTCCTCCAGCTCCCGCTGCCAGGGGGTGTCGGGCGCGAAGGTGTGGCCGGGGGCGGCCATCCGAGCGGAGTAGAGCTTGATCAGATCGGCGGCGATCTCCTTGACGGCCTTCTTCGCGCGCGCCTTGGTCTTCGTCCAGTCCGCGCCGCCCAGGCGGTGCAGGGTGGGGGCCTCGCCACCGACGTACTTGGTGACCTGCTCCAGCTGGTCGGTGGGGATGTACAGGCGGTCGCCGGGCTGGCCGCGCTTGGCGGGGGCGTACTCGACGAGCAGGTACTCGCGGGTGGCGCCCTGCACGGTGCGCTGGACCATCTCGATGTAGCGGCCCACGCCGTGCTGCTCGTGGACGATGTAGTCGCCGGCCTGCAGGGTCAGCGGGTCGATGGTCTTGCGGCGGCGGACCGGCATCCGGCCCAGGTCCTTGCTGGCCGACTTCTGCCCGGACAGGTCGGTCTCCGTCAGTACGGCGATCCTCAGGCCGGGGTCGACGAAGCCGTTGTCGACGCTCGCGCAGGTCACGTGTACGACGGAGGGGGTCAGCCCTGCCAGGTCCGCGTCGAGGCGGGCGGGGATGCCCTCGCCGCCGAGCACCTCGACGGTACGGGCGGCGGGGCCGTGGCCCTCGGTGAGGAAGACGGTGCGCCAGCCGTCGGCCACCCAGCCCTTGGTGTCGGCCAGGGCGCGGGCGGTGTCACCCCGGTAGGTCTCGGGGGCGTGCATGCCGAGCTTGAGGGTGTCGCCGTCCAGCTCCTCCTCGTCGGCGGCGAAGGGGCTGATGGACCACCACATCATGCCGAGCTCGCGGGCCCGGTCGCGGACGTCGGCGATGCCCCGCAGGGAGGCGGCGTCCACGTCGATGGGCGCCTCGCCGCCGCCGGCGGAGGCTGCCCAGGACGCCTGCAGGAACTCCTGGCTCGTGGCGACGAGGTCGGCGGCCCTGGTCCGGACCCGCTCCGGGTCGCACACCACCGCCATGCTGCCGGCGGGCAGCACGTCCAGCAGCAGCTCCATGTCGTCCACCAGGACGGGTGCGAGGGACTCCATGCCCTCGACCGCGATGCCCTCCGCGATCCTGCCGAGCAGCTCGCCCAGCTCCGGGTGCTGCTCGGCCAGGGCCGCGGCCCGCTCCCGCACGCTGTCGGTCAGCAGCAGCTCACGGCAGGGCGGGGCCCACAGGCCGTGCTCGGAGACCTCCAGGGACCGCTGGTCGGCGACCTTGAAGTAGCGGATCTCCTCGACGTCGTCGCCCCAGAACTCGACCCGCAGCGGGTGCTCCTCGGTCGGCGGGAACACATCGAGGATGCCACCGCGCACCGCGAACTCGCCGCGCTTCTCCACCAGTTCGACCCGGGCGTAGGCGGCCGCCGCCAGGGCCTCGGTGACCTCGCCCAGATCTGCGCTCCGCCCGCTGCGCAGGGAGACGGGCTCCAGCTCGCCGAGCCCCTTGACCTGCGGCTGCAGCACCGACCGTACGGGCGCCACCACGACGCTGACGGGGCCGGCGGCCGGGTCGTCCTTGCTGGGGTGCGCCAGCCGGCGCAGCACGGCCAGGCGCCGGCCGACGGTGTCCGAGCGCGGCGAGAGCCGCTCGTGCGGCAGCGTCTCCCAGGAGGGGTAGTCCACGACGCCGTCGGGGGGCAGCAGCGAGCGCAGCGCCGCTGCCAGGTCCTCGGCCTCCCGGCCGGTCGCGGTCACGGCGAGGACGGGCCGCCCGGCGGAGCGGGCGAGCGCGGCGATGGCGAAGGGGCGGGCGGCGGGCGGGCCGACGAGGTCGACGTGCGGCCGGTTCCCGTCGGCCGCGGCCCTCACCGCTTCGGCGAGCGCCGGATCGTTGACGACGGCGTCGAGCAGACCGTGCAGGCTCATGGAGAGTTTTCCCGTCCCGGGGGTGGACCAGCGGACAACACGAAGCGCCCGACACGTGCGTACGGGCCGGGGTCTCCAGGTTACGACGGCGGACCGGCACCCGCCGGGCCGCGCTGCGCGCGGTGTCCTCGATCGCCGCCCGGGCCGCATGTGCGGCCCGGGCGGGGGAAAGCCCCGGTCCGGGCACGCACCCCCGTGGCGCGCCCGGACCGGCGTCGAAGGACCGCGACCGTCAGTCCGTCGCGATCGCGTTCAGGACGTTCATCCGGCCCGCCCGGAACGCCGGGACCAGGGCCGCGAGCAGGCCCACCACCGCGGAGCCGATGAAGACGGCGGTGATCGTCGGCCAGGGGATGTCCAGGACGCCCAGGCCCTGCAGGGCCAGCAGCTTCTGGGACGTCGCACCCCAGGCCATGCCCAGGCCGAGGCCCAGCAGGGCGCCGAAGAGGGCGATGACGACCGACTCGAGGCGGATCATGCGGCGCATCTGGCGGCGGGAGAGGCCGATGGCGCGCATGAGGCCGATCTCGCGGGTGCGCTCGACGACGGAGAGGGCGAGGGTGTTCACGACGCCCAGCACCGCGACGATGATCGCCAGGGCCAGCAGGCCGTAGATCATGTTGAGCAGCTGGTCGACCTGGCCCTTGACGAGCTCCTTGTAGTCGGCCTGGTCACGGACCTTGATCTGCGGGTAGTCCGCGACCGCCGCCTTGAGGGAGGCGGCCGCCGCCTCGGCCTTACCGTCGGCGGCCTTGGCGAACATCATCACGTCCAGCGGCATCCTGTCGGCCGGCAGGTACTGCCGGGCCGTGGCGATGTTGGTGAACAGCGCGCCCTGGTTGAGGCTGGTGTCGTCCGAGGTGATGGCCTTGACCTCGAGCTCTGCCCGACGGCCGTCGGTCATCGCGACGGTCAGCCGGTCGCCGAGCTTGATCTTGTGGTCCTTGGCGAAGCCTTCCGGCACCGACATGGCGTCCTTGCCGTAGGCGTCCGCGAAGGTGCCCTGGACGGTCTCGGTGCGCAGGTCGTCGCCGTAGGTGGGGTCGGAGGCGTTGATCGACTCGGTGACGGTCCTGCCGTCCGGGAGGGTCAGCTTGGCATGGACGCCGGTGATGGCGGTGACGTGCGCGACGCCGCCGGCCGAGCGGATGGCCCTGGCCTGGGCCGGGCTGAGCGGCTGGCCGTTCTCGCTCTGGATGATGAAGTCCGCGCCCACCGACTTGTCGAGCTGGTCCGTGGCCGAGGCGACCATGGAGGAGCCCACCACGGACAGGGCGGCGACCAGCGCGAGGCCGATCATCAGGGCCGAGGCCGTGGCGCCCGTACGGCGCGGGTTGCGCAGCGCGTTGCGCTCGGCGAGGCGGCCGACGGGGCCGAAGACCCGCAGGACGGCGGCGCTGATGACGCGGACGACGAACCCGGCCAGCAGCGGGCCGACGACCACGAAGCCGATGAGGGTCAGCAGCACGCCCAGGCCCAGCATCCCCGAGCCGGCCGAGGCGTCGGAGGAGTTCGCGGCGGCCAGCAGGGCCGCGGCGCCCGCACCGGTCAGCAGCAGGCCGATGGCGGCCCGTACCTTGCCGGCGCTGCCGTCGGCGGGGTTGCCGGCGTCGCGCAGGGCGGCCATCGGGGAGATCCGCCCGGCCCGGCGGGCGGGCAGGTAGGCGGCCAGCACGGTGACGACGACGCCGATCGCCAGGCCCACGACGGGCGTGGTGGGCTTGATCGTCAGCTCGGAGGTGTCGAGCTTCATGCCGGTGGCGCCCATGAGCTCCATCAGGCCGACCGCCAGCCCGATGCCGCCTGCGATGCCCAGCACCGAGCCGACGACACCCAGCATCAGGGCCTCGGCCAGCACCGAGCGGTTGACCTGCTTGCGGCTGGAGCCGATGGCCCGCATGAGGCCGATCTCGCGGGTGCGCTGGGCGACCAGCATGGAGAAGGTGTTGACGATGAGGAAGATGCCGACGAGGACGGCGATGCCGGCGAAGCCGAGCAGCGCGTACTTCATGACGTCGAGGAAGGAGCCGACGTCCTTCTTGTTCTCGGCCTTGGTCTCGGCCGCGGTGCGCACGGCGTAGTCCGTGCCCACGGCGGCGGTGACGTCCTTCTTCAGCTGCTCGTCGCTGACGCCGGAGGCGGCGGTCAGCCCGTAGCCGCTGTACTCGCCGGCGCTGCCGAGCAGCCTGGCCTGCGCGGTGGGCGTGTCGAAGTAGAGGACGGCCGCGCCGGGGTTGGTCGTCCTGTACGTGGCGATGCCGACGATGCGGACGGTGAAGTCGCCCGGCGTGGCCATGACGCGGAGCCGGTCGCCGGTCTTCAGGCCGTGCTTGTCCGCGGTGTCGGCGTCCAGGACGGTCTCGCCCGCGCCGTGCGGCTCGTGGCCGCTGGTGATCTCGACGGACTTCTTCTGGCTCTCGTCCCAGTTGGTGCCCACGGTGGGGGCGCCGGAACTGGGGCTGATGCTCTTGTTCTTCGCGTCCGCGACAGTGATCTGCTGACTGGTGGCGTGCCCCTCGACCTTGGCGACGCCCGGCACCTTCGCCAGGCGGCCCTGGAGCGAACCGGGGAGGGTGCGCGGCTTTCCGGTCTCCTGGGCGTCGTCCTTCTTCTGGGGTGAGACGGCGACGTCGGAGGCGGTGGAGGCGAAGAGCTTGTCGAACGTGGCGTTCATGGTGTCGGTGAAGACGAGCGTGCCGCAGACGAACGCCACCGACAGCAGGACGGCTACGGCGGACAGCGCCATGCGTCCCTTGTGCGCGAAGAAGTTGCGCAGGGAGGTCTTGAGGACGGTCACGACACCCGCCCGCGGGCGTCGGAGCCGGCGGGGGTGCGGGGGTTGCCCGCCGGCGCGAAACGCAGCATGCGCTCGAACACCATGTCCGCCGTCGGGCTGTGCATCTCGTCCACGATCCGTCCGTCGGCCAGGTAGAGCACCCGGTCCGCGTAGGAGGCGGCGACCGCGTCGTGCGTCACCATCACGATGGTCTGGCCCAGTTCGTCCACCGAGCGCCGCAGGAAGCCGAGCACCTCGGCGCCGGAGCGCGAGTCCAGGTTCCCGGTCGGCTCGTCACCGAAGATGATCTCGGGGCGGGCGGCGAGGGCGCGCGCCACGGCGACGCGCTGCTGCTGGCCGCCGGAGAGCTGGTTGGGGCGGTGCTTGAGGCGGCCCGCCAGGCCCACGGTCTCCACGACCTGCTCCAGCCAGGCCCGGTCGGGCTTGCGGCCGGCGATGTCCATGGGGAGCGTGATGTTCTCGATGGCGTTGAGCGTCGGCAGCAGGTTGAACGCCTGGAAGATGAAGCCGATCCGGTCCCGGCGCAGCCGCGTGAGCTTCTTGTCCTTGAGCCCGGTGATCTCGGTCTCGTCGATGAATATCTGTCCCGAGGTGACGGTGTCGAGGCCCGCCAGACAGTGCATCAACGTCGACTTGCCGGAGCCGGAGGGACCCATGATGGCCGTGAACTGCCCGCGGGCGATGTCCACGTCCACGTGGTCGAGGGCGACGACGCGGGTCTCCCCCGAGCCGTAGGCCTTCAGGACCTGACGTGCCTTCGCCGCGACGGCCGCATGCGTTCCGCTGCCCCCGGCCCTGGGAATCGATACAGCCGTTGTCACGGTGGGTCTCTCCTATGGGTGTGGTGCTGCTGAGTAGCTGTGCTGCTGAGTAACGGGTTCAAGCCTGCCGGGACGGGGCGGCGGCCACGATGGTGCCCGTCCGTGTCTTCGGGGTGGGGCAAACCCCACCCCGGCCCCCCGGCCGTCCATAAGGAATCTAGGCGGCGTCCGAGCCCCGCTCCTCCTGCTGCGGTACGAACCGGGGGGAGGGGAACGTACGGAGGGACCCCTAGGGGACGGGGCCGCGACGGAGGGCGGCGTCTCGGGGTCGGATACGCACAACAGCGCAGGAAGCGCCCCCAGTGGGGTAACGAACGGCGGAGAATCCGTGAAGCCTGTCCCCGGGCAAGACATTTGAGGCTTGAGGGAATTAGTGTTCGGGTCTATGGCCGAGGGGGGCTGACGTGCGACCCCCTTCGTACGGCCGCAGGTCTCCCCAAGGAAGCAGCCTCCGTGAAGATACTTCGAACTCGCGCTGCGAGCGTCTCCCGGCAGGGACTGTGCGCTGCTCTGCTCGTCGCCGGCCTGACCACGGCAGCGGCGGGCGCCAGCCCGCCGCACCACACCGGGCAGGGCGACCCCTCGCCCGGCACGGACAACCCGCAGAGCCGGCCGCACGGCGTGCCCAACCTGACCCTGCCCGACCTGGTGCCCCGCCCGGGTGCCACGGGCAGGCCCGATCCCAACGCCACCCCCGGGGACACCCCGGACGGCGCCACGGGCATTCCCGCGACCGCCCTCGCCGCCTACAAGAACGCCGAGAAGCTCGCGCAGGAGCGCTACCCCTCCTGCCACATTCCCTGGCAGCTCGTCGCCGGCATCGGCAAGGTGGAGTCCGAGCACGCCGCGGCCTACGGGCTGCGTTCGGACGGGTCGACGGCGAGACAGATCCTCGGGCCGCGGCTGACGGGCGGCCAGTTCGCCGTCATCAAGGACACCGACGGCGGCCGCTGGGACGGCGACCGGGAGTACGACCGGGCCGTCGGCCCCACCCAGTTCATCCCGTCCACGTGGGAGAGCTTCGGGGAGGACGGCAACGGCGACGGGGTCAAGGACCCGAACAACATCTTCGACGCCGCGGCCGGCACCGCCCGCTACCTGTGCGCGGGCGGCAAGGACCTGAACAAGCCGGGCGACCTCGACAAGGCGATCCTCAGCTACAACCAGTCCCGCGAGTACGTCAACGCCGTGCTCGCCTGGATGCGTACGTACAAGAGCAGCAACGTCGGCGCGGTGCCCGACCCCGCGCCCTCCCGGCCGGGCACCCCCTCGGGGAGCTCTCCCACGCCCTCGCCGTCCTGGCCGGCGAACCCCGGCACCACCAAGCCGGGCAAGCCCGCGGGAGGCAGCACGCCGGGCCCGTCCGGCAAGCCCTCCCCCAAGCCCACCGAACCGAGCAAGCCCGGCAATTCAGGCAAGCCGGGCGGCGGGACCAACGGCGGCGGGACCACCCCGCCCGCCCCGGCCCCGGTCACCCGCCTCGAACGCGTCGGCGAGCAGACCCTGGAGGCCACGGCGAACGAGTACTTCGCCGAGCAGCCGCGCGTGCGGGCCCTCGACGGTGCCGGCAAGGCGGCCCCGGACCGCACCCGTGTGCGGTTCGAGATCATCGGGCAGCACACCAAGGCGCGCTTCCCGGGCGGCGCCCGCTCCGTCTCCGTGCCCACCGAGAAGGACGGCACCGCCACCGCTCCGCGGATCCTCGCGGGCGACTGGCCCGGCCCGTTCACCGTCCACGCCACCGTCGAGGGCCGCGACATCGCCGTCGACTTCGACGCGACCGTCAAGACCGCCCCCGCCCCACGCGCGGACACCCTCGTGCGCGTCGGCGACGGCGCCCTCAAGGCCGCGCCGAAGGGCTCCTTCACGCAGAAGATCCAGATCAAGGCACTCGGCAAGGGCAAGCCCGTCAGCGACACCCCGGTCACGGCCACCGTGCTCGACGCCGACGGCAAGACGGCCGCGAAGACCGGCCCGTACTTCAAGGACACGGAGGGCAAGCCGCTGCGCACGCTCGCCCTCCCCAAGACCGACAAGGACGGCCTGGTCACCCTGCCGGAGCTGTTCACCGACGAGCGGACCGGCACGTTCGTCCTGCAGCTGGCCACCGCCGACGGCAAGACCCTCACCCTGGAACTGACCGTCGCGGCACCCGCCACGCCGGAGCCCACCGGGACCGCCACACCGGCGGCTCCCAAGCCGGCCCAGTGAACGCATGAGCCACGCGCTGTCCCGCCCGCCCTGCGCGGGCGGGGCAGCGCCGCCCGGCCGGCGTCCCGTCAGCCGGCGTCCGCGTCCTCGGCCACCGGCTTGCCCGTCAGGGCCGCCAGGCTGTGCCGGACGTGCGCCATGTGCGACTTGAGCTCCTCACGCCGCTCCTCGTGCTCGCGCAGCACCCGCTCGGTGTCCCGCGCGATCCGCTCCTCGCGCACCCGGGCCTGCGCGATCACCGCCGCCGCCTGCGCCTCGGCGTCCTCCTGGCCGTGCCGGGCGGCCTCCTCCGTGTCGGCGTAGCGCCGCCGCGCCTCACCGAGAGCGGTACGCGCGTACTCCTCCAGCGCCGCCACGCGCGCGTCCATCGCCGCCTCGCGCTCGGCGATCTCACGGCCCGCCGCGTCCCAGCGCTCGGAGTGCTCCTTCTCCTGCTCGGCCAGCACGTGCGCGCAGCGCTGCTTCATGTCCTTCAGCGCGGCGAGGGAGTCCTCGCGCCGCTCCTTGACCTCATGGCTCACGCTCGACCGCAGCCCGTCGGCGACCGTCTGGGCGGCGAGCAGCGCCTGCCGCGCCCACTCCTCCGCCTCGGCCCGTACCGCCACCGCGTACTCGTGGGCCGCGTCGCGGAGCTGACGGGTGTACGTCTGGGAGGCCTCCTGCACCGCGGCCACCTCGGCCTCGGCGCGCTCCCGCAGCCCCCCGGCCTCCAGCTCGGCGGTGGTCACCAGGCCCTGCGCGCGGGGGCCCAGGGTTTCGTACGTCTGCGGCGGAAGCTTCGCCACCACCTGGACGAGACGCCGGCCCTCGTCCTCCATCTCGCGCGCGAGGACGGTCAGCCGTGCGGCCCGCTCCCAGGCGGAATCCCGCTGCCGGGCGCACTCCGCCATCGTGCTGTCGACCTGCTCCGGCCGGTAACCGCGGCCCCGTACGACAGCGAAACCGTCAGGAGACACCGATGAACTCATCCTTGTAGCCCCTTATATCCGGAAATCCGGTATGCGACAGGTCTGGCGTACATCATTCCCGGACAAGCGGAGCGCCCATGACGCGACACTCCGCGGCGCAGGGCACAGGGCGCCCGACCCCGGCCCTCCCGTGGACGGGGCCGGGGCTACCCTGCGCCGTCCACGCACGCCTCGGCCGGCCGCTAGAAGAGACCGTCCCACATCTGCTCCAGCAATACGGCCCACCAGTTCTCCGGCGACGACAGGGCCGCCGGGTCCAGTGCGGCCAGCTGGTCCTGAAAGTCCACGGTCCAGCGCCCGGCCTGCTCCGGCGTCAGCCCGTACCGCCAGCGCCACATCTTTCCGAGCAGCGCCAAAGAGCGAACGAACTGAGGCAGGCTCGTGTTGACGAACTGCGGTGGCACGGGGTGACCGTCCGGGCCGGCCTCCACGGGCACGGCCACGATGTGCGCCGTGCCGTACTGCACGCACAGCTGGCGGCCGTAGTCGCTGCCCATGACGAGGTACGAACCGGCGTCCGACGCCGGGCGCACGCCCCGCTCGGCCGCCAGCTCCGCCAGCGTCGGCACGGGACGGCCGGCCTGCGCCTGGCCCCAGAAGAACGGGCCGAAGTCCACCGGCAGCCCCGCCCACACGAGCGTCTGCGCGACCACGTCCGGCACGCCCTGACGCGAGACCGCACGCTGGTCGAACCGGAACACGCCCTGCGGGCCGAACGCCTCGGCGAGTTCCCGCCCGATCACATCGGGCCCCACCGGCGGCGCCGGCCGCACCTGGCCCGCGTGCGGCAACGGCACCCGGTTCGGCGCCGGCCGCGCGGGGCCGTCCGCCACCTGGTGCAGCTCACCCTGATGCTCCACCAGGTGCCGCACGCCCTGCTGCCGGGTGACGTGGTCCCGCCCGTACGCGGCCGTGTGACTGATCCTCACCTGCGGCCACGACTCACGGATCATCCGCGCGCAGTACCCGCCCGGCAGATCGCACGACTCCAGCTCCGTGTGCAGCTCCAGCACCTGCTGCGGCGGCACGTTCATGGCACGCAGCTCATGCAGGATCTGCCACTCCGGATGCGGCGTCCCCGGCGCGCTGCGCCGGATGAGCTGCTGCTCGGACCCGTCCTGCGCCCGGTAACGGAGCACGGCCATGTAGCCGGGCCCGACCGTGGGCACACCGCTGGGCGCCGCCTGCGGGTAGCCGTAGGAGGGCACGGGACCCTGCGGCGGCTGCGGAGCGCCGGGCGCGCCGACGCCGGGGCCGGCCAGCATCGTGGCCGCGGCGTGCACCCCACCTGGGCCCTGCGGGGCTCCCGGGGCGGACGGCGGAGTCGCCGCACCGGGGGTGCCGGGCGGGCGGGGTGTGCCGGGGAAGGCGGGGGCACCGGGAGCGCCTGGCGCACCGGCGGTGCCGGGGCTGGCGAGCATCGTCGCTGCCGCGTGCACACCGCCGGGGCCCTGCGGGGCACCGGGCACGGGCGGACGGCCGGGAGCGCCTGGGGCGCCGGGAGCGCCGGGGGCCTGGGGCTGCCCGGGGGCGCCCGGGGCACCCGGGAAGGCAGGGGCACCGGGGGCACCGGGGGCACCGGGGGCCTGCGGCATGCCGGGGGCACCCGGCGGCTGGGCGCCGCGCTGACCCGGACCAGGCACACCCGGGGCATGCGGCACGCCGGGAACGCCCGGGGCACCGGGACCCTGCGCATGCTGACCCGGGGCACCGGGACCCTGCGGCTGCCCCGGAGCACCCGGAGCATGCGGTACGCCGGGAGCGCCGGGGAAGTCGGAGGCGCCGGGGGCCTGGGCACCCGGCTGACCGGGGACCTGCGGCATGCCGGAGGCACCGGCCGCACCCGGCAGCTGGGCGCCGGGCTGACCCGGACCAGGCACACCGGGGGCACCCGGGGCATGCGGCACGCCGGGAACACCCGGGGCACCGGGACCCTGCGCATGCTGACCCGGGGCACCCGGGGCACCCGGGCCCTGCGGCTGACCCGGACCCGGAGCGTGAAGGCCCTGCGGCTGCCCCGGAGCACCCGGAGCATGCGGTATGCCGGGAGCACCCGCACCGGGGCCCTGCGGCTGAGCCGGAGCACCCGCGGCGTGCGGCACGCCAGGAACGCCCGGGGCACCGGGACCCTGCGCATGCTGAGCCGAGGCACCCGGGGCACCCGGGGCACCCGGGGCACCCGGGCCCTGCGGCTGCCCCTGGGCACCCGGGGCATGTGGCACGCCGGGAGCACCCCGGAAGTCGGAGGCGCCGGGGGCCTGGGCACCCGGCTGACCGGGGGGCTGCGGGGCGCCGGGATGGCCGGGGGGCTGGGCGCCGGGCCGGCCCTGCGGCAGGACCGGAGCGCCCGGGAACGCCGGGGGCTGACCAGGCGCCGGCGGCATGGGAGCCGCACCGTGGTCGCCGGGGCCCGCCAGCATCGTGGCGGCGGCGTGCGCACCGTCGCCGGGGGCCTGCGGGGCGCCGGGAGCGCCCTGGGCCGCGCCCGGAGCGCCGGCTCCGAAGCCGGCCTCGTCCAGCTGGGAGATCAGCTGCGTCCGTACGTACCGGCCAGCCGGCGCGTCCGGCGCGTCCGGCGCCTCCGGGGCGTCGATCGCCGGGGCGATCGTCGTCCGCGGCAGCGCACTGCCCTGCGGCATCAGCTCGGTCTTCGCCTCCGGGCGGACCCCCGGCGGCGGGGTGTCGTCGAGGTCCGAGCCCGACAGGGCCGGGGCCAGAACGGTGGCGGGCAGGCCGACGGAACGGTCGTCACCGCCCGCCTCCCCCACATCCGCGCCGGCCCACGGCTCGGGCGCGGGCTCGGGCTCGGCCTCGGGTTCGGGCGAGGACGCAGGCCCGGGTGCCGCAGCAGGATCCGCACCGGTCGGCGCCGCAGCAGGATCCGCACTCTCCGGCGCCGGGGATCCCGTCCTGCGGTCGGGGATGCCGATCGCGTCCGCCGCGTCCTGCAGCCACTGCGGCGGACTCAGCAGGAAGGACGTCGCCTCCAGGTCCACCCGCCGTGGCGGCACCGCATCCGCTACCGGTTCGTCCACGGCCCCGTACTCCTCTTCGTACCGCCGGATCACTTCACCCACCGGCAGTCCCGGCCACAGCGTCGTCTCACCGCTGTCCCGCGCGATAACCAGCCGGACCCGGCCGCCGTCGCCCGTGGGACCGCCCTCGCGGCCCTCGGCCCAGGCCACGAAACCCAGGTCGAACTCCCGTACCTGCACGTCGCGTTGGAGATAGGACGGCACATCGCCGTTGACCCAGCGCTCCGCGCGCTCCTGCGCCTGCGCGAATGTCACCACTGCGCCGCTCACCCCTCCACCGCGACGGCGTACGCGAAGCCGCCGTCCACCATCAGGTTCGCCACGGTCTCCAGCTCCGGCGGGCCGCCGGCCAGCCGCGACAGGAACGCGTCGAAGTCCTCGCCGCAGGGCAGCAGCAGCCGCTCCACGCGCTCCGTCACCGTCCAGCCGTCCCGGTCCCGGGCGTCGTCGTACGGGCAGAACCACACCGAACCGATGGCCTCGCCGCGCACCTTGACCGCGAGGACACCGCCCTGCACGAAGCCGACACCCAGGTAGTCCTTGGTGAAGTGGTCGCGCAGGCACTTGTTGACGTAGACGAGGTCGTTGACCGCCGCCTCGTCGCGCACCGTGAAGAACGGCTGGTCCAGCAGCAGCCCCAGCTCCGCGTCGAGCGCGGCGCCCACCGGCGCGCAGCCGCCCGCCGCCTTCAGGAAGGCCCGGTACGCACCGGGCAGCCGGTAGCCGAGGTCCTCCTCGACGCCCTGGACCTGCTCCTCGGTGACCGCCAGGTCCCGCTGCGGCAGCGCGAAGTGCACCGGCCGGGTCTCCTGCAGCGGACGCGTGCCGCGCTTGTCGTGGTCCACCGCGGCCGTCGACAGCCCGCCGTGGTGCCGCAGCAGCGCCTTGACCTCCGCGGGAACCAGCTCCAGTCGGCGCGTACGGGCCACGTGATGCCACGTCCAGCCGTGCGGCGTCGCCACCGGCGACAGGCTGGCCCACAGCTCGTGCCCGGCCGCGTGCTGGGCGGCGTTGGCCGACACGTAGTCGGTCAGCCGCAGCTCGTCGACGCCGAAGCCCTCCGGCGGCTCCTCGATCTCCGCGGCCGCACGGGCGTAGGGCGAGAAGTCCGGATAACCCTCGTCGTCGATCCGCACCCCCTTGGGGTAGCGGCCACGCCGCACCGGGTCCGGGAAGTGCACGACCTGCCCGGCGTAAGCCGCGTTCGGCGGCGCGGCTTGTTCCCCGGCCTGAGGGCCGGGGGGTACCCCCAGCCCGAGCCGACCTGTCGTCATGGCTGAAGCCCCCTGCTGACTGTGTCTCCTACAGGACCACTGAAGACCCGGACATGCGGCGGACGCCGGGAACACTCGTGACCGACAGCCTATGCGGTGCCGCAAGAAAGGCACCTCCGGCACGGGCCCGCCCCCGCCCACCGACCGTCAGCGCACACGCTTGCAGGTGCGTACGAACCCGTACCAACGGATGTCGTCCTGACGTCGTCCCGCGACAACTCGTGACCCCACAGTGATCATTCGACACACCTGGCGCACGCAACACCGACCTGCCTTCCGCACCCGCCATCCCATTTGGCAGGCTGATCCCCGCAACAGGGGGATTGCACGGGAGGGAACACCGCCATGCACACAACGAAGGACCGCCGAGCCGCCGAGGAGGGCACCGGCACGCCCGGCGACCCCCGGCTCACCTGGAGCTCCACCGAGGACGCCGACCGGCCGCCCGTACTGCTCCACCGCCGCGACGGCATCCTGCCCGCCGTGGCAGCCGCCCTGTCCGTCCGCGGCGAAACCCTCACCTGCACAGCGGGCAAATCAGACCAACCGCCCAGACTTCACCCTCTGGTCCAGGACTTCCTCGACACCCTCACCAGCGAACGACGCGAACGCTTCACCGGCCGCTGCCCCGAGACCGTACTCCTGACGCGCTACCTCACCGGCTTCGAAGCCGGCCGCAGCAAACGCGCCGCCCGCAAACCCCTCACCCACAGCGAGGCCCGCCGCGCCCTGAAGCAGGCAAAACTGACCGCCCGCCACATCCGCGAGGACGGCGACCCCCGCCACGGCGCCTACGCCCCTCCCTGCCGCTCCTGCACCGCGCTCCTGACCCACTTCGGCGTACGGACCGTCGACCCCGGCGCCCCGACCAACGGCAGGAACTGACCGCCACCCATGCGCGCATTCGACCGCACCGCAGCCACCCGCTTCCCCGTCAACGTGGACGCCGCCCTGCGCGAAGCCGGCTGGCAACCCGGCCGCTGGGACATCAAAACCGCCGAGAACTGGGCCGACACCCTGCGCGCCCACACCTCACCCGCCGGCCACCGGCACACCGTCTTCCCCGCCGCCGTCGAGGCATGGGCCGAATTCGGCGGACTCCACATCAGCTCCACCGGCCCCGGCCGGCACATCGCCCCCACCCCCTTCCACATCGACCCCCTGCACGGCCTCCACCTCGCCCGCACCGTCGCCGACCTCGGCCGCGCCCTCGGCGCCGACGTCTGCCCCCTCGGCCAGGAACTGGACGACCAGGCGCTCCTCGTCATCGACGCACACGGGCGCGTCTACAGCCTCGACCACACCGGCGACTGGTACCTCGGCTCCGACATCGACCACGCCATCGGCACCCTCGTCACCGGAACCCGGCCCTCACGCCTCTCCGCCACCGGCCCGGCGCACACATAGCGCAGGACACCGCGAACCCTGCCCCCACCCACCGCACGCTCAGCGCCGGTCGGGTATCACCGCCGAGACGCGGAACCCACCGGCGTCCGTCGGCCCGCACACGAAGACACCGCCCAGCGCACCCACCCGCTCGCGCATGCCGACCAGTCCATTGCCACCGCTCGGCAGCCCCGGGCCCGCGCCCGCGTCACCGGCCGACGGACCGTTCTCCACCTGCAGCGCCACCTCGGCCCCCCGGTGCGCCAGCCGCACCAGCGCCTTCGCGCCCGGAGCATGCTTGTGGACGTTGGTCAGCGCCTCCTGCACCACCCGGTACGCGGTCTGCTCCACGTCCGGCGCATACGAACGCCCGTCACCGCTCACCGACAGCTCCACGGCCATTCCGGCCGCACGGGACTGCCCGACGAGATCCTCCAGCCCCTCCAGGCACGGCCCGCCGTCCCCGTGCTCCGCCCCGTCCCCGTGCTCCGCCCCGTCACCGCCCGACGGCACCCGCACCCGCGCCGAAGCCGCCACCGCCACGGCCGCCAGCCGCTCGGACTGCACCGCCGAGGACGCCGGCCCGCCGGCACCCCGCCCCGCACCCTCCGGCGCCGTGCGCAGCACCCCCAGCATCTCGCGCAACTCCGTGAGCGCCTGCCGGCCCATGTCACCGACCAGCCCCGCGTTCCTCGACGCCTTCTCCGGGTCCTTCAGCGCCACCGCCTGCAGCGCCGCCGCGTGCACCACCATCAACGACACCCGGTGCGCCACCACGTCGTGCATCTCCCGGGCGATACGGGTCCGCTCCTCGTTACGGGCCCACACGGCCCGCTCCTCGGCCCGGTCCGCCAGCAGCGACAGCTCGCGCTCCAGCCCGTCCGCCCGCTCCCGCAAGCTCTCCACCAGGCGGCGCCGGGCGCCCACGTACAACCCCAGCAGCACCGGCGGCGCCGTCAGCCCCAGGGCCATCACCACGGAGAACGTGATCATCGCCCAGAGCCCGGGGTGGTAACCGTCCTCCGCCGTGTCCTGATGGAAGCGGGCGATGGCCACCACCAGCGTGCCCGCCAGCGACGCCCCCGCGAGCACCACGATGATCCGGCGCGGCACCTCCGAAGCAGCAAGCGTGTACAGCCCGACGATGCCGAGCAGGAACCCCATCTCAGCCGGCGTGGTCGCGATCGACACCAGCACCACAGCGACCGGCCACCGCCGCCGCAGCACCAGCGAGGCACCCGCCGGCGCGCCTATGAGCCCCCCGAGCACGGCCGGCATCCCCACGTCGTGCGCGAAGGAGATCCCCTCCAGCACACACTCCAGCGCCGACGCCAGAGCCAGCACCACATCCAGCACCAGACCGCGCCGCCGCGCCCACCACCACGGCCCCATGGGCGCGCCCCGCGCGCCCTCCTCCGCGATTGCCCCCGTTGTGGTCATACCACCCAGACTACGGGCGGGTGCCACCGGTTTTCCTGCTCGTACGACAGCGCGTGCCGCACCCGAAAGCGACACATTTCGCTCGAACTATTGAATCGGTCGCGGATTCGAAGCCTCCGCCCCCGGCAGGCCCAGAGGCTGTCCTCATGGTCCAAGCGAAGACAGACATGCGGGCCCGCGCCCGCGAGCTGCGACTGGCAGGGAAGACGTACGACGAGATCGTCGCCGAGCTGGGGGTGGCGAAGAGCTCGGTGTCGCTGTGGGTGCGGGATCTGCCGAAACCCGAGCGACGCATAAGGGAGCACTGCCGCGCGATGGCCGAGGCCCGCTGGGAGCCGATCCGGCAGGCGCTCGACCTGGAACGCCGACAAGCGAAATCCACCGCAGCGAAAGAGATCGGCACACTCTCCGATCGCGACCTGTTCATCGCGGGTGTCGCCCTGTACTGGTCCGAGGGCACAAAGAGCAAGTCGCACCGGCCTAGCGAGCGGGTCACCTTCGTCAATAGCGACCCGGACATGATCAGCCTCTACCTGGCCTGGCTGCGCCTCCTCGGCGTCGATCAGAGTCGCCTCAAATTCCACCTCTTGATCCACGAGTCCGCCGATGTCGCCGGGGCGGAGCGCTTTTGGGCAGAACACGTCGGCCCCGACGTCGGCAGCTTCGGCAAGACGAGCCTCAAGAAGCACAATCCGAAGACCGTCCGCAAGAACACCGGCGAGGACTATCGAGGATGCCTCGTGGTCCGCGTCCTGAAGGGAGCCGACCTGTACCGTCGCATTGAAGGCTGGTGGTACGGCATAGTGGTCTCTGCATGTCAGTCCGATCAAGAGAATCGGACATAACGGACGAACTATCCCGGGTCGTCTAAAGGCAGGACAAATGGTTTTGGTCCATTGAATGAGGGTTCGATTCCTTCCCCGGGAGCTCAAAGTTCGAATGCAGAGGGTCCTGACCACCAGGTCAGGACCCTTGCGCGTTTCCCCCCTCTTACGCCCCGGTATCCTGCGGGTGTCCACCCCCTCGAAGCCGAAGGGCACACCCGTGAGCGCCAACCGCCCGGCAGCCGTCGTCGTCCTCGCAGCGGGTGAGGGCACCCGCATGAAGTCGGCCACCCCCAAGGTCCTGCACGCGATCAGCGGCCGCTCCCTCGTCGGACACGTCGTCGCCGCCTCCCGCGAGCTGGACCCCGAGCACCTCGTGGTCATCGTCGGGCACGCCCGCGAGCAGGTCTCCGCGCATCTGGCCGAGATCGACCCCGGCGTCCGCACCGCCGTCCAGTACGAGCAGAACGGCACCGGCCATGCCGTGCGCATGGGCCTGGAGGAGCTGTCGGACAACGGCATCGCCCTCGACGGCACCGTGGTGGTCGTCTGCGGCGACACCCCGCTGCTCACCGGCGAGACGCTCCGGCGGCTCTCCGGTACCCACGCCGCCGACGGCAACGCCGTGACCGTGCTCACCGCCGAGGTGCCGGACTCCACCGGCTACGGCCGCATCGTGCGCGACGAGGCCACGGGTGCGGTGACCGCGATCGTCGAGCACAAGGACGCCACCGAAGCGCAGCGCGCCATCCGGGAGATCAACTCCGGGGTGTTCGCCTTCGATGCGCAGCTGCTGGCGGACGCGCTCGGCAAGGTCCGTACCGACAACAGCCAGGGCGAGGAGTACCTCACCGACGTCCTGGGCATTCTGCGCGAGGCCGGGCACCGGGTGGGGGCCGCCGTGGCGGGCGACCACCGGGAGATCCTGGGCATCAACAACCGGGTGCAGCTCGCCGAGGCCCGCAGGCTGCTCAACGAGCGGCTGCTGCACGCCGCGATGATGAGCGGCGTGACGGTCGTGGACCCGGCGACGACGTGGGTGGACGTGACGGTGACGTTCGAGCCGGACGCGCTCGTGCAGCCGGGCACGCAGCTGCTCGGTGCCACGCACCTGGCCACCGGCTGCGAGGTCGGCCCGAACAGCCGCCTGACGGACACCACGGTGGCCGCCGGTGCCCGGGTGGACAACACCGTGGCGGATTCCGCGCTGATCGGTGAGGGTGCGCTCGTGGGCCCGTACGCCTATCTGCGGCCGGGTACGCGGCTGGGTGCCAGGTCGAAGGCCGGCGCGTACGTCGAGATGAAGAACGCCGAGATCGGCGAGGGCACGAAGGTGCCGCATCTGTCGTACGTGGGCGACGCCACGATCGGCGACCACACCAACATCGGCGCTGCGAGTGTCTTCGTGAACTACGACGGTGTGAACAAGCACCACACGACGATCGGCTCGCACTGCCGCACCGGATCGGACAACATGTTTGTGGCTCCGGTCACGATCGGGGACGGCGCGTACACCGCAGCCGGCTCGGTCATCACCAAGGATGTGCCCCCGGGTTCGCTCGCTGTCGCCCGTGGCCAGCAGCGGAATATCGAGGGTTGGGTTGCTCGTAAGCGCCCGGGAAGTGCCGCCGCACAGGCCGCTTCCGCAGCTCGCCAGGAGCCCGACGGCGAGCAGTGACCGTGACGCGGGACGCCGTCTGGGGCGTACCGTGATAAGCGCACTCAAAGCGACATCCAAGGAGACTGTGCTGTGACCGGGTTCAAGACGACCGGCGAGAAGAAGCTGATGCTCTTTTCCGGCCGCGCCCACCCCGAGCTTGCCGAGGAGGTCGCGTACCAGCTGGGCGTCGGCCTGGTCCCGACCAAGGCCTTCGACTTCGCCAATGGCGAGATCTATGTCCGCTTCCAGGAGTCGGCGCGCGGCGCCGACTGCTTCCTGATGCAGAGCCACACGGCTCCCATCAACAAGTGGGTCATGGAGCAGCTGATCATGCTCGATGCTCTGAAGCGGGCCTCCGCCCGGAGCATCACCGTGATCCTGCCGTTCTACGGCTATGCCCGTCAGGACAAGAAGCACCGTGGCCGTGAGCCCATCTCGGCCCGCCTGATCGCGGACCTGATGAAGACCGCGGGTGCCGACCGCATTCTCACGGTCGACCTGCACACGGACCAGATCCAGGGCTTCTTCGACGGCCCGGTGGACCACCTGTTCGCGCTGCCGATCCTCGCCGACTACGTGGGCGCGAAGGTGGACCGCGACAAGCTGACCATCGTCTCCCCCGACGCCGGCCGGGTGCGGGTCGCCGACCGCTGGTGCGACCGTCTGGGTGCGCCGCTGGCGATCGTCCACAAGCGTCGCGACAAGGACGTGGCCAACCAGGTCACGGTTCATGAGGTCGTCGGTGACGTAAAGGGCCGTGTCTGCGTGCTCGTCGACGACATGATCGACACCGGTGGCACGATCTGCGCCGCAGCCGAAGCGCTGTTCGCACACGGTGCCGCGGACGTCATCGTGACGGCCACGCACGGTGTGCTCTCCGGTCCGGCCGCGGACCGGCTGAAGAACTCGAAGGTGAGCGAGTTCGTCTTCACCGACACCCTGCCCACCCCGAACGAGCTGGAGCTCGACAAGATCACGGTGCTGTCCATCGCGCCGACGATCGCGCGGGCCGTGCGCGAGGTGTTCGAGGACGGTTCGGTCACGAGCCTCTTCGACGAACTGGGCTGAACGAACCGGGCTGAGCCGGGCCCGGCTGATGTAACGATCATGCAGGCGTGCTGATCGATTTCGGAGCGGCCTCCCCACCGGGTAGACTCATCGAGTTGCTCGGCGAGGGAGGCCGCACCGCTTTTCACGAAGCGCGGTGTGCGGCGGTCCGTTATCGACGCGCTCTTCGTAGCAGGCCTGTCGTGGGCCGGGTAACCGCCCCATTGACTGCTCACGAGGAGTGCACCATGGCTGAGGTCAAGCTCACCGCCGCCGCCCGTACCGACTTCGGCAAGGGCGCTGCCCGCCGCATCCGCCGCGAGGCCCAGGTTCCGGCCGTCATCTACGGTCACGGCGGCGAGCCGGTCCACGTGTCCCTGCCGGGCCACGACCTGATGATGGCGCTGAAGACCCCGAACGTCCTGCTCTCCCTGGACATCGAGGGCCGCACCGAGCTCGTCATCCCCAAGCAGGTCCAGCGTGACGCCCTCAAGGGCTTCATCGAGCACGTCGACCTGCTGGTCGTCGAGCGCGGCGAGACCGTCACGGTCGAGATCCGCGTTCAGACCGAGGGCGACCTGGCCCCGGGCGGCAACCTGCTCGAGCACACCCTGACCGCCCTGCCGGTCGAGGCTGAGGCCACGCACATCCCCGAGTCCGTCACCGTCTCCATCGCGGGCCTCGAGGCCGGTGCCTCCGTCCTCGCCAAGGACATCGTCCTGCCGGCCGGTGCCGCGCTGGCCGTCGACGGCGAGACCGTCGTCCTGCACGTCGTCGCCGGTTCGGTCGAGGCTGCGGCCGGTGCCGAGGGCACCGAGGCCTGATCCTCGGATCCCCGGTACTCCGGATAACTCCGGTTTTTCTTTGCGACCGCCGTCCTGCTCCACTGGAGCGGGGCGGCGGTTGGCTATGAAGGAGATATGCAGATGACGGACGACTCGAGCCCCTGGCTGATCGTGGGCCTCGGCAACCCCGGCCCCGAGTACGCGGGCAACCGCCACAACGTGGGCTTCATGGTGGCCGACCTGCTCGCCGAACGGATGCGGGCGAAGTTCAAGGCGCACAAGGCGCGGGCCCAGGTCGTGGAGGGCAGGCTGGGCGCGCCCGGTCCGTCGGGCCGCCGGGTGGTCGTCGCCAAGCCGATGTCGTTCATGAATCTGTCGGGCGGGCCGACGGCCGCGCTGCGCGACTTCTACAAGGTGCCGGTCGAGCGGATCGTGGCGGTGCACGACGAGCTGGACATCGACTTCGGGCAGCTGCGGCTGAAGCTGGGCGGCGGTGACAACGGCCACAACGGCCTGAAGTCCATCACGAAGGCGATGGGGCCGGACTACTGCCGGGTGCGCTTCGGCATCGGGCGGCCGCCGGGCCGGATGCAGGTGGCGGACTTCGTGCTCAAGGACTTCTCGTCCACCGAGCGCAAGGAGCTGGCCTTCGAGGTGGACCGGGCCGCGGACGCGGTCGAGACGCTGATCGTCGATGGTCTGGAGCGGGCGCAGACCACGTACAACGCGTAGACCCCCGCCCCTTTTGTCCTCAATCGCCGGACGGGCTGGATCGCCGGCCCGTCCGGCGATTGAGGACCGGGGTCCGGGGCGGAGCCCCGGCGGTCAGCCGGTGTTGCGCAGGCCGGCGGCGACACCGTTGACGGTCAGGAGGAGTGCCCGTGACAGCAGGGGGTCGGGTTCCTCGCCGCGTGCGGTGGCCTGGCGTTGCCGGGCCAGGAGGGTGACCTGGAGGTAGGAGATCGGGTCGAGGTAGGCGTCGCGGATGTGGAAGGTCTGGCGCAGGACGGGGCTGGAGTCCAGGAGCTGGGTTTCGCCGGTGATGCGCAGGACTTCCTGGACGGTGAGGGCGTGTTCGGTCTTGATGGTGTCGAAGACGTGCCGGAGCTCGTCGGGTACGAGGGTGTCGACGTAGTGCTGGGCGATGCGCAGGTCGGTCTTGGCCAGGGTCATCTCGACGTTGGAGAGGAAGTTCTGGAAGAAGTGCCAGCGGGTGTGCATTTCGTCCAGGACCGTCTCCAGGCCTGCTTCGCGGGCGGCCTTGAGGCCGGAGCCGACGCCGTACCAGCCGGGGACGATCTGGCGGGACTGGGTCCAGCCGAACACCCACGGGATGGCCCGTAGTCCGTCCAGGCCCGCCCCGGAGTCCGGGCGCCGGGAGGGGCGTGAGCCCAGGTGCAGCTCCGCGAGCTGGTCGACGGGGGTGGAGGCGAAGAAGTAGGCGGGCAGGTCCGGGTCCTCGACCAGGCGCCGGTAGGCGCCGTGGGCGGCGTCGGAGACGGTGTCCATGGCCGCGTCCCAGCGGGCGAGTGCCTCATCGGACTGGCGGGGGGCGGTGTGCAGGGCGGAGGCCTGCAAGGTCGCGGCCACGCTCAGTTCGAGGTTCTCGCGGGCGAGAGCGGGGATGAGGTACTTGTCGGAGATGACCTCGCCCTGCTCGGTGACCTTGATCTCGCCCTCCAGGGTGCCCCAGGGCTGGGCGAGGATCGCGTCGTGGGTGGGGCCGCCGCCCCGCCCCACGGTCCCGCCCCGGCCGTGGAAGAGCCGCAGCCGCACCCCGTAGCGGTGGGCGACGTCACGCAGACGGCGCTGGGCACGGTGGATCTCCCACTGCGAGGTGGTGATCCCCCCGAACTTCGAGGAGTCCGAATAGCCCAGCATGACTTCCTGGACATCACCGCGCAGGGCGACCAGGCGGCGGTAGGAGGGGTCGGCGAGCATCTCGTCGAGGATGCGGTCGGCTTCCTTGAGCTCGTCCGTGGTCTCCAGCAGCGGCACGATCCCGATCTTCGCCCACCCCGCGTGCAGATCCACCAGACCCGCCTCACGGGCCAGCACCGCAGCCGCGAACACATCATCGGCGCCCTGGCACATCGAGATGATGTAGGACTCCACCACCTCCGGCCCGAACCGCTCCAACGCCTCACGGATCGTATGGAACACCCCCAGCGTCTTCGCACCCCCGGCATCCAGGGGAGCGGGGCTGGGTGCGAGCGGGCGGCGTGAGCGCAGTTCCTTGGCGAGCAGCCGGCGGCGGTAGTCGCGGGGCATGTCGGCGTAGCGCCAGGACTCCTCGCCGAGGCGGTCGAAGAGCTGGCCGAGGGCGTTGTGGTGGGCGTCGGCGTGCTCGCGGACGTCCAGGGTGGCCAGGTGCAGGCCGAAGGCGGCGAGGGTGCGCAGGACGCGCTCCAGCCGGCCGTCGGCGATGAGCCGTCCGCGGTGGGCGCGCAGCGAGTCCTGGATGAGCTGGAGGTCGGCCAGCAGCTCGCCTGTGCCCAGGTAGTCGCGGCCGTCCTGGTGTGTGGTGCCCTTGGCCAGGCGCTCGCGGGTGTTGACGAGCTTCTGGCGGATGCAGGTGGCCTTGAGCCGGTAGGGCTCCTCCGCGTTCAGCCGCTTGTAACGGGGGCTGATCTCGGGCAGGAGTTCGAGGTCGCGCTGCAGGGAGGTCAGCAGCTCCTCGGTGGCTCCGCTGTTGCGGATGGAGTTCGACAGGGCCCCGCGCAGGACGTCGATCAGTTCGAGGGCGTCGGTGATGCCGTGCTCGTGCTGCAGTATCAGCACGTCCCAGGTGACCTGGGGGGTGACGTTCGGGTTGCCGTCGCGGTCGCCGCCGATCCAGGTGCCGAAGGTCAGCGGACGGGTGTCGGCCGGAAGGGGGACGCCGACGCGGTCGAGCTCGGCGGCGAGGTCCTCCAGGACGTCGCCGACGGCGTTCGCGTGCAGTTCGTCGAGGTAGTAGATGGCGTTGCGGGCCTCGTCGGTGGGCTCGGGGCGGGCCACGCGCAGCTCGTCGGTCTGCCAGAGCAGGTCGATGTTCTCGGCCAGGCGTACGTCGGTGCGGCGGCTGTCGCCGCTGCCGAGGGTGTCCAGGAGCTCGGCGATGCGGCGGAGCTTGTTGAGGACGCTGCGCCGGGCGGCCTCGGTGGGGTGCGCGGTGAAGACCGGGCGCACGCCGAGGTGCTGGACGGCATGCCGCAGGTGCTCGGGGTCGGCTTCCTTGAGCTGGTCGGCGGTGCGGGCGAGGATCGAGCCCTCGTCGTCGCGCTTGGCGCGCAGTTCGCGGCCGCGGTGGACCTGCTCGGTGACGTTGGCCAGGTGGAAGTAGGTGGAGAAGGCCCGTACGAGCTTGGCGGCGGTCTCCGGGTCCGTGGCGCCGAGCAGCTCGGCGGCGGCCACGCCGTCCGTACGGGTCAGGGCGCGTACCCGTTCGACGAGGGCGAGGAGCTCCTCACCCTCCTGGCGGACGAGGGTCTCGCCGAGGATGTCGCCGAGGCGGCGGATGTCGGCGCGCAGGGCGGCGCTGCGCTGTGCGGCGGCGTCGTCCTCGCTGAGCTGCGGGTTTCCGGCGGCGACGGTGATGTGGTCGGCACTGCTCACAGGTGCGGCTCCTTGCAGTGTTTCTGAGCACGTCTGGAGGGGTGGCGGACCGCGCTGTCCGACGTCCCCAGCATAGGTCTCCGCACGACGCGCGGTTGTCCACAGCCTCTTGCCCACCTGGTGCGCCCTGCCATACTTACGAAGCCGTAGGTTACGGAACCGTAGCCATGCTCCGAGCCCCATGAGGGAATCCATGACTGCAAGCCCCGACGTGATCGAAGATGCGCCGAAGGCCCAGGAGACTGTGCTGCCCGCCGGCACGCTGGGCAGCGACAGCAAGCG
The DNA here is from genome assembly GCF_040638465.1 of Streptomyces sp. NPDC026206. Classification (NCBI taxonomy): domain Bacteria; kingdom Bacillati; phylum Actinomycetota; class Actinomycetes; order Kitasatosporales; family Streptomycetaceae; genus Streptomyces; species Streptomyces sp. NPDC026206. The sequence goes on along the minus strand of NZ_JBEZYL010000004.1, from coordinate 282,774 downwards.
TTCGGTCGAGCAGATCACGCTGCTGCTCTTCATCGCCGTGCCGTTCGTCGCGCTGCTCGCGGCCGTTCCCTTGGCCTGGGGCTGGGGCGTGAGCTGGCTGGATCTGGGGCTGTTGGTGGCGATGTACTACATCGGCTGCCACGGCATCACGATCGGCTTCCACCGTTACTTCACGCATGGTGCGTTCAAGGCGAAGCGGCCGCTGCGGATCGCTTTGGCGGTCATGGGCTCGCTGGCGGTGGAGGGGCCGCTGGTGCGCTGGGTGGCCGACCATCGCAAGCACCACAAGTTCTCCGACGCGAAGGGTGACCCGCATTCGCCGTGGCGGTACGGCGAGAGTGTGCCGGCGCTGATGAAGGGGCTGTGGTGGGCCCATGTGGGCTGGATGTTCGATGAGGAGCAGACGCCGCAGCAGAAGTACGCGCCGGATCTGATCAAGGATTCGGCGGTCCGGGCGGTGTCGCGGCAGTTCGTGCTGTGGACGTCGGTCTCGCTGCTGCTGCCGCCGCTGGTCGGCGGGCTGGTGACGTGGTCGTGGCAGGGCGCCGTGACGGCGTTCTTCTGGGGTTCGCTGGTTCGGGTGGCGCTCCTGCACCATGTGACGTGGTCGATCAATTCGATCTGCCACGCCGTCGGCAAGCGTCCGTTCAAGTCGCGGGACCGTTCGGGCAACGTGTGGTGGCTGGCGGTGCTCTCGTGCGGTGAGTCCTGGCACAACCTCCACCACGCCGACCCGACGTCGGCGCGTCACGGCGTGCTGAAGGGGCAGCTGGATTCCAGTGCCCGGATCATCCGCTGGTTCGAGAAGGCGGGCTGGGCGTACGACGTGCGCTGGCCGGACGCGGAACGTATCGAGTCCCGGCGGCAGTCCGAGGGGTGCCCCCGGCGGTAGCCGGGGAAGGCATGATTGACAGCGTGGCGATCGAGAGCAGTACCACCGGTGACAAGGACCTGCCCCCTACGGCGGGGGGCAGGCGCGCGCGGCCCCGCCGGGTGCGGATGACCGGCGCGGAGCGCCGTGAGCAGTTGCTGGACATCGGTCGCACGCTCTTTGCCGAGCGGGGGTTCGAGGGCACGTCGGTGGAGGAGATCGCGGCGAAGGCCGGGGTCTCCAAGCCGGTGGTCTACGAGCACTTCGGCGGCAAGGAGGGGCTGTACGCGGTGGTCGTGGACCGGGAGATGCGGCAGTTGCTCGGCATGGTCACGGGCGCTCTGACGGCGGGGCACCCCAGGGAGCTGCTGGAGCAGGCGGCGTTCGCCCTGCTGGACTACATCGAGAAGTCCACGGACGGCTTCCGCATCCTGGTCCGTGACTCTCCCGTCGCGCAGTCGACGGGCACGTTCGCCTCTTTGATCAGCGACATCGCGACCCAGGTCGAGGACATTCTGGGCCTGGAGTTCAAGGCCCGTGGCTTCGACCCGAAGCTGGCCCCGCTGTACGCGCAGGCGCTGGTCGGCATGGTGGCGCTGACGGGCCAGTGGTGGCTGGACGTGCGCAAGCCGAAGAAGGCCGAGGTCGCGGCCCATCTGGTGAATCTGGCCTGGCACGGTCTGGACGGCCTGGAGCCGAAGCCGCGCCTGGTGGGACACCGCAAGAGCTGACGGCGGGGCTCACGGTTCCGGGCCTGCTTCAGCCGGTTCTGCGGGCCACCACGAACACCCGCCGGAACGCAAACGCCGTCCCGCCCGGCCCCGGCCGGATAGGCCTCCCGCAGCAGCGCCGCGTAGGTGCCGAGGAACTCCTCCGTGGCCGCGGGATCACCGGCGAGGCCGGTCAGGACCGGCCGCAGCCCCGTGCCCTTGATCCAGTCGAGGACCGGGTCCTCGCCCTGGAGCACATGGACGTATGTGGTCTCCCACGCGTCCACCTCGCAGCCGAGTGCCGTCAGCCGCTCCAGGTACTCCTCGGGCTTCAGGACGTCCACCGTCCGGTGGCCCGCCTCGCCGAGGCGGGCCCGCCAGCGGGGTGAGGCGCACAGCTCGCGCAGCAGCGCGTGGCTGGGAGCGCCGGAGTTGCCGGGTACCTGGAAGGCGAAGGTGCCGCCGTCGGCGAGAGCGTCCAGCCAGGCCGGGAAGAGGGCCGTGTGGCCCGGCACCCATTGCAGGGCCGCGTTGGAGACGATCAGGTCGTACCGCCGGCCGGCCTCCGTGGCCGGCGTCCAGTGGGCGAGGTCGGCGTGGACGAAGTCCAGGCGACCGCCGCCGATGGTCTCGCCCGCGTAGGACTCCGCCTCGCGCAGCATCGCCGCGGAGTTGTCGAAGCCCGTGATACGGGCCGTGGGCCAGCGCTCCGAGAGGAGCACCGTGGCATTGCCCGCGCCGCAGCCCAGGTCGGCGATGCGGGCGGGCCCGCGGCCCTGGGGTTGGTGCGCGGGCAGCTCGCCGACCCGGGCGAGCAGGTCATGAAAGGGTCGGGTCCGGGGCCCGCAGTGGCGGAGGTACTGCCGGGGGTCCCAGGTGGGTGCGGGGGTGGATGCGGCGTGCATGGCGAGGCCTCCCGGCGGATCCTGCGGATGTCGGCATCTCAGGATCTCCACACATTTATCTTGACGTCAAGAGACTTCATGTCGACACACCCTCTACACTGATCGTCATGGAGGACGAGGTCGATCGGCTGGTCGCAGCATGGCGCCGGGAGCGCCCTGACCTCGACGTGGAACCACTCGAGGTGCTCAGCCGGGTCAGCAGGCTCGCCCGGCACCTCGACCGTGCCCGGCGGATCGCGTTCGCCGAGCACGAGCTCGAGCCGTGGGAGTTCGACGTCCTGACCGCCCTGCGCCGCGCCGGGGCGCCCTACCAGCTCTCGCCGGGGCAGCTGCTGACCCAGACCCTGGTCACTTCGGGCACCATGACCAACCGCATCGACAGGCTCGCCAAGAAGGGCCTGGTCGAGCGCGAGCCCGACCCCACCGACCGGCGCGGTGTGCTCGTCCGCCTCACCGCCGAAGGGCAGGACCGCGCCGACCAGGCACTCGCCGGGCTGCTGGCCCAGGAGCACGCCATCCTCGCCGAGCTGTCCTCCGCCCAGCGCAGCGAACTGGCCGCTCTGCTACGCCAGTTGACCGCCCCGTTCGACAACGTCCCCGGCTAGGTCCACCGGGCCGACCCCGGCCCGGCGGGCCAGCGCGACGGCGGCCAGCGTGGAGTGCACGCCGAGCTTGCCCAGGACGTTCTGCATGTGGGTGCGGACGGTGTGCGGGGAGAGGTAGAGCCGCTCGGCAACGGCCTTGCGGCCGAGCCCGGCCACCATGCAGCGCAGCACCTCGCGCTCGCGCGGGGTGAGCGACTCCACCAGGCGCTCGCTCTCCGTGCGGTGCTTGCGCGCGGCCGTCAGCTCCCGCAGGACGCCCGTCAGCAGGGCGGGCGGCAGGTGCGTCTCGTCCCGCAGCACGCCCCGTATGACCGACAGCAGGCGCGAGAGCGAGCAGTCCTTGGCGACCCAGCCGCCGGCACCCGCCTGCAGCGCGGCCGCGGCCCGCCGTGGGTCGTCGCGCTCGGCGAGCACCACGGTCCGTACGCCCGGATGGCCCGAGCGCACCCTGGCCACCAGCGAGATGCCGTCCACCACACCCTCGCCCGGCCCCGAGCCGTCCTGGCCCGGACCACGGAGCTGGCCCGGCACCTGCACGACGTCCGAGCCGACCGTGCCGAGGTCGGCGTCGATCAGCAGGACGTCGAAGCGCCGCCCCTCAGCCGCCGCGCGCTCCAGTGCGCGCAGCGCCGCCGGTCCGCTGCCGGCCGCCGAGACGTCCACGTCCTGCTCGGCCGCGAGGGCGGCGGCGAGCGACTCGGCGAAGATGCGGTGGTCGTCGACCACCAATACCCGAATACGTGCCACAACCACCCCCATATCCCGGTAGGCAAGGGCAGTGCGGGTACGGCGCCCGAACCTGGGGCCGCCACACGCGCACGGCCGCCGCCGTGCCCTGACAACTACCCCACCCCGGGCGTCGTACCTGCCTGTCTCGCCCCCTGATCAGCGTCGGCCCCCACCGACGCTGTGCATCAGCGTACGGGCGGGGTCCGGCAACGGAAGCCGATTGGCAAAACTGCCTGACCCGGGTGTTTAAGGAGTGCTTTGTGTTCGGTATTGAGGCGCTGAGCGACTCGGAACGACGCGATGTGGTCCTCCCCCTGACCGAACCCTGACCGGCCCCTGACGAACCCCCGTCGGCGGGCACGCCGCTCGCGCCGTCGCCGGCGACTAGGCCACCCGCCGCGCGCCCGCCCCCGGCGCTACCGCGAAGACGTGCGGCGCGCGGTGGCCGGCGGCGGCGAAAGCACCGGTGACCGCCTTCTCCACCGCCCCGGCCGCCGCCTCCTCGGCCAGCACCACCGCCGAACCGCCGAAGCCCGCCCCGGTCATCCGGGCGCCCAGCGCGCCCGCCCCGGTCGCGGCCGCGACCGCCAGGTCCAGCTCCGGGCACGAGACGGCGAAGTCGTCGCGGAGCGAGGCGTGCCCGGCCGTCAGCAGCGGCCCCACCGCCCGGGCGTCACCGGCGTCCAGGAGGGCCGCCACGTCCTCGACACGGCGGTTCTCCGCCACGACGTGCCGCACCAGCACCCCCAGCTCCCCCGCGCCCGGGATGCCGGCCAATTCCTCCAGGGCGGCGGGCAGTTGCGCGTACGGCACGTCCCGCAGGGCGCGTACCCCTAGCGCCCGCGCGGCCGACTCGCACCCCGCGCGCCGCCGCGCGTACGCACCATCGCCCACCTGGTGTCCGACGCGCGTGTCGACGACCAGCAGGCGAAGGCCGTGGGCCGCAGGGTCCAGGGGGATCTGCCGCCGGGACAGGTCTCGGGTGTCCAGGCGCAGCACGTGCCCGTCGGCGCAGCACGCGGACGCGATCTGGTCCATGGCCCCGCAGGGGACGCCCACGAAGGCGTTCTCGGCGCGCTGTGCCAGCCGTGCCAGCTCGGGCCGGGCGAGCCCCAGCCCGTACAGGCCGTCCAGGGCGAGGGCCGTGGCGACCTCCAGGGCGGCGGAGGACGACAGCCCCGCTCCGGCGGGCACCTCGCTCTCGATGTGCAGGTCGGCGCCGGTGACGGCGTGACCGGCCTCGCGCAGCGCCCAGAAGACGCCCGCCGGGTACGCGGCCCAGCCCGCTGCCGCCCCCGGCACGAGCTCCGCCGCGGCCGCCTCGACGACCGCGCCCGGCGCGGCGGCCGAGTGCAGGCGCAGCCGGCCGTCGGTGCGGGCCCGGGCGGCCACCCGGGTCAGGTGGGGCAGGGCGAACGGCATGACGAAGCCGTCGTTGACGTCGGTGTACTCGCCGATGAGGTTGACGCGGCCGGGTGCCGCCCAGACCCCTTCGCAGGCGGTGCCGTGGACGGCACGGAAGACCCGGGCGGCCCGCCCGGTGCTCATGTGCGGGCCCGGGCGTCCCGGCGTGCGAAGTCCCAGGCGTCCTCGATGATCCCGGCCAGGTGGGGCCGGTTCGGCTGCCAGCCGAGCAGGCGCCCGGCCCGTGCGGCGGAGGCGACGAGGACGGCCGGGTCGCCGGGCCTGCGCCCGGCGGGCACCTCGGGGATGGGGTGGCCGGTGACCTTGCGGGCGGTCTCGATGACCTCGCGGACGGAGAAGCCGTTGCCGTTGCCGAGGTTGCAGATGATGTGCTCGCCGGGGCGGGCGGCGCCGAGGGCGAGGAGATGGGCCTCGGCGAGGTCGGCGACGTGGATGTAGTCGCGTACGCAGGTGCCGTCGGGGGTGGCGTAGTCGTCGCCGTAGACGGAGATCGCCTCGCGCTCGCCCAGCGCGACCTGGAGGATGAGCGGGATCAGGTGGGTCTCGGGCGCGTGCCGCTCACCGTGGCGGCCGTGCGCCCCGGCGACGTTGAAGTAGCGCAGGGAGACGGCGGCCAGGCCGTGGGCCGCGCACTCGCCGGTGATCATGTGGTCGGTGGCGAGCTTGGTGGCGCCGTAGGGGTTGGTGGGCGCGGTGGGGGCGTCCTCGGTGATGGGGACGGTGGCGGGCTCGCCGTAGGTGGCGGCGGTGGAGGAGAAGACGAGCCTGCGCACGCCCGCGTCCCGCATGGCCGCGAGCAGCTCCAGCGTGCCGCCGGCGTTGTTGCGCCAGTAGGTCTCCGGCCGGGCGACGGACTCCCCCACCTGCGAGAAGGCGGCGAAGTGCAGGACGGCGCCGTAGGAGCCGTCCAGCCACCGGTGGGCGTCCTGGATCCGTCCCTCGATGAAGCGGGCGCCGTCGGGGACGGCGTCGCGGTGGCCGGTGGAGAGGTCGTCGAGCACGGCCACTTCGTGCCCGGCGGCCAGCAGATGGGCGGCGACAACGCTGCCGATGTAGCCGGCGCCTCCGGTGACTAGGCATTTCGTGGTGCTGCTCATGCGCTCGCTACCTCTCGCAGTCGCCGGGCCGCGGCCTCGGGCGGCACGTCGTTGATGAACACGTTCATACCGGATTCCGAACCGGCCAGGAACTTCAGCTTCCCGGCAGTGCGGCGCACAGTGAAAACTTCGATGTGGAGGGCGAATTCATGCCGTTGGGGGTGGCGGAAGGGCGCCTGGTGCCAGGCGGAGATGTACGGCGTGGGCGGCCGTCCCGCAGTGCCCCCTTCCCCGCCTTCCCGCCCGTCGAAGATCCGGTCGAAGCGCCGCAGCACTTCCAGGTAGATGTGGGGGAAGTCGGCACGGGCACCGTCGTCGAGGGCGAGCAGGTCGGGCACCCTGCGCCGCGGGTAGAGGTGGACCTCGTACGGCCAGTGGGCGGCGTAGGGCACGAAGGCGGTCCAGTGCTCGCTCTCGAGGACGATCCGGCGGCCGTCGGCCCGTTCGCGGGCGACGGTGTGATCGAAGAGGTTGCTCTCGCCGCCGCGGTCGCGGTGGGCGGCGGCCGAGGCGAGCATGCGTTCGGTGCGGGGGGTGACGAAGGGGTAGGCGTAGATCTGCCCGTGCGGGTGGCCGAGGGTGACGCCGGTCTCCGGGCCGCGGTTCTCGAAGCAGAAGACCTGCTCGACGCCGGGCAGGGCGGCCAGTTCGGCGGTCCGGTCGGTCCAGGCGGCGAGCACGAGGGCGGCCCGGCCGGGGTCGAGAGCGGCGAAGGAGGCGTCGTGGTCGTCGGTGAAGCAGACGACCTCGCAGCGGCCGTGGTCGCCGGTGAACGAGGGGAAGCGGTTCTCGAAGACGACGACCTCGTACGCGGCGGCGGGGATCTCGGTGTGCCGGCCGTCGCGGGAGGGGCACAGCGGGCACTGTCCGGGCGGCGGGTGGTACGTGCGCGACTGGCGGTGGGAGGCGATGGCGACGCTGTCGCCGAGCAGCGGGTCGTGGCGGATCTCGCCGGTGGTCGTGGGCCGTTGGAGGGGCCGCTGGTCGACGGTGTCGCGCACGGCGTCGTCACGGGAGTCGTAGTAGAACAGCTCGCGGCCGTCCGCGAGCCGCGTCGCCGTCTTCTTCACGCCGCCCTCCTCACACACCCCCGCACACAACCGAACACAAGGAATCATGACCCGACATCGGGGTCAACAGTGCGTGAAGAGCGGCGGAAGAGTCATCCGGCCGTCGGCCGGGGGCCGCCCGGCGGGCCCACCGCGCCCGGGCCACGGGGCGGGCCGGCCCGGTCCGGCAGCGAGGCGCTGCCCGCGGCCCGGTCGAGCAGGCCCGTGCGCGCCGCGAGCGCAGCCGCCTCCAGCCGGGAGCCCACGCCCAGCTTCATCAGGACGCGCTGGACGTGGGTGCGGGCCGTGCTGGGCGCTATCCCCATGCCGGCCGCGATCAGGCGGGTGTCCTCACCCTCGGCGACCCGGACCAGGACCTCGACCTCGCGCGGGGTCAGCAGCTGCAGCAGCCGGGCCCCCTCGTCGTCCGGCTGGGCGGCGGGGTTGAGCAGCTCGGCGAAGGCCCCCTGCAGCAGCTGCGGGTCCACCGCGGCCTCGCCCGCCCGGGCCTTCATCATCGCCCGCTCGACGCCCTCGATGCGCTCGTTGTGGCGTACGTACCCGGAGGCGCCCGCGGCGAAGGCGGCCGCGATGCCCAGCGGGCTCGGCACCGGTCCGAGAACGACGACCGCGACCTGCGGGCGGTCCCGCTTGATGCGTACGACCGGGTCGAAGGCCCCCGGCTCGGCCGGGGTCGCGGTGCCCAGCAGGCACACCTCCGGGGCCCGGCTGATCACCAGGTCCGCCGCCCCGGCGCTGGGCGCCGCCGCGGCCAGCACGCGGTGGCCACGCAACTTCAGTGCCGAGGCGAGGGCCTCGGCCAGCAGCCGGTGGTCGTCGACCACCATGAGCCGCACGCCCATGCGCTAACCCCCTGTCGCCCGCTGCCGCCCACTGCCGCCCGCGCAGGTCTCCCCGGCACCCTCTTGCCCCGGAAGCTACACGCTTGTTCGACGTTCCGCGCCCCTTACCGGTGAGAAGTCCCCCGGAATGCCGAAATCCCTGCCAATCACGTGTACTTCGAGACTGAAACGGATCGTTCAGGCATGTACGCGCGACGGACAGGGATGCGGCTGGAGCGCTCGTCAAACGATCACTATCAGCTGCCGCCGAAGACCATCGTCAGGTACTCCTTGCCGAAGCTCACGGAGCTGGGCTTGCGGGCGTAGCTGCTGCCCAGATAGAGCCGCCCCTGGGACCACACGCCCCGGTGGAGGCCGGGCGTGAGGGTGCGCTCACTGTCGGCCGTGGCGGCCGGATTCTTCAGCAGCACATCGGTCTTGAACGACTTGGGATCGATCCGTACCACCTTGCCGCCCGCCTTGTAGGTGGGTTCCTGGTAGCCGATGGCGTATCCGTCCTTGTCGGCGCCCAGCGGGATCAGCGTGGAGCCGGGGAGGCCCTCGGCCTTGCCCTTGGACTGGCCGGTGGCCAGGTCGAAGCCGACCACCTCGTTGACGCGGCCGACCTGCTGGGCGTTGCCGCTCGCGTGCTCCTCGGAGGGGAGGTAGAGGGTGTCCTTGGTGATGGCCAGTTTCATGCAGCCCTCGACGTCGGTGGAGGGGCACTTCGGCGTGAACTTGCCGTTCTCCGTGGAGATCTTGGAGAGCAGCCTGGCCTCCTTGGCGCTGTCGTCGATCGCCATGAAGTCCGAGGCGCCGCTGCCCTTGCTGCCTCCGGCGTCGAGCGCGATCACCAGGGGGTCGGTGGAGGCGACGTGCACGTACTGGATGCCGGCGGGCACCTTGAAGACCGACTTGGGTGCGCCCGTGGCCGGGTCGAGGGTCTGCACCTGCATCTGCGGCCGCGAGTAATCGCCGCAGCGGCGGACCGCGACGAGCTTGGTGCCGCCGCCGTAGCCGTCGTCCCTGCAGTCGTCGCCGGGCTTGGGCTTCCACAGCTCCTTGCCGTCCAGCGACCAGGCGGCGCCGCCGCTGGTGCCGCCGGCGGCGACGGTGCCGCCGCCGATGGTGACCTCGTCGAAGCGGACGTCCTGGTCACCGGCCTTGGCGGACTTCTGCCAGAGCTTCTCGCCCTTGTTCAGGTCGAGGGCGACGACCTGGGTGCACTGGCCTGCGGCGGCCTTGTCCGCCTTGACGAGCACCGCGGTCTTGCCGTCGGCGGTGGTCTGCTGGGACGGCCAGCAGATCTCGCCGTCGAGCGGGATCTCCCACTTCTTCCCGCCGGACAGGCCATAGCCGACGATCTTGTACATGTCGACCTTGGCGAAGACCTGGTCCGTGGCCCACAGGCCCTTGACGCTGACGAGGTCGTCGGCCTTGGGCTGGTCGACGCTGAACAGCAGCTTGCCGTCGACGGGCTGGGGCGCCGGCTTGCCGCCGTCGGTGCCACCGCCCTGCTTGCCGCTCTCCTGGCCACCGGTCGTGCTCTTGGCCTCGTCGTCCTTGCCGCCGCCCTGGGTGGCGAACCAGACGCCGCCGCCGACGACCAGCGCCAACGCCACGACGGCGCTGACGATGATGGCCAGGCGCTGCTTGGACTTGCCGCTGCCGCCGTCACCGCCGGGCGCACCGCCGGGGAACTGCGCGGTGGGCGGGTACATGCCGTACTGCTGCGGCTGGGGCGGCTGGACCGCGCCGAAGGCCTGTGTGGCCATGTGCGGCTGCCCCGGGCCGCCCGGTCCCGGCTGGGCCGGGTAGCCGTAGCCGCCCGGCGGCGGGGCCTGGGGTGCCGCGCCCGGCGGGGGCGGCGGCGCCTGGGGGTAGCCGTACGCGGGGCCGGGCTGTCCCGGCGGCGGGGGCGGGGTCTGCGGGTAGCCGTACGCGGGCCCGGCAGCCGGGGGCTGGGCGGGCGGCGGGGCGCCGAAGCCGGGCGGCGGGTCCTGGGGCGCGCCGAAGCCTCCGCCGGGCCGGGCCGGAGGGCCCTGCGGTGGCTGGGGTGGCTGCGGCGGCTGTGACATCAGCTTTCCTCTTTACGCGCGGGTCCAGGGCATGAATCCGCATGAATCCGGCCAGTGTGCGGCAGGCGAGCGGGTGTTCTTTGTACCACCCGGTGCTGACAGCCCAAGGGCCGATCTCAGACGTATCCACCACCTGAGACCGGCCCGTGACGAGACTGTTGCGCCTGATGACGCCTTACGATCCGTCAGGCGCCACCGTCCCCGCCTCAGGCGTCCTCGGCCAGCTCCAGCCAGCGCATCTCCAGCTCCTCGCGCTCACCGGCCAGTTCCCGCAGCTCGGCGTCGAGCTTGGCGACCGCCTCGAAGTCGGTCGCCTGCCCGGCGATCCGCTCGTGCAGCTTGCTCTCCTGCTCGCTGATGCGGTCGAGCCGGCGCTCGATCTTCTGCAGCTCCTTCTTCGCCGCACGCGCGTCGGCGGCGCCGAGCTTCGCCTTCGCGGCGGACGCGTCCACGGCGGGGGCCGCGGGGGTCTCCGCCTCGATGACGCGCCGGCGGCGCTCCAGGTACTCGTCCAGGCCGCGCGGCAGCATCCGCAGCGCGCGGTCGCCGAGCAGCGCGAAGACGCGGTCGGTGGTGCGCTCGACGAAGTACCGGTCGTGGCTGATGACGACCATCGAGCCGGGCCAGCCGTCGAGCAGGTCCTCCAGCTGCGTCAGTGTCTCGATGTCGAGGTCGTTCGTCGGCTCGTCCAGGAAGAGGACGTTGGGCTCGTCCATCAGCAGCCGCAGGATCTGCAGCCGCCGCCGCTCACCGCCGGACAGGTCGCCGACGGGCGTCCACTGCTTCTCCTTGGTGAAGCCGAACTTCTCGCACAGCTGCCCGGCCGTCATCTCCCGGCCCTTGCCGAGGTCCACGCGGTCGCGCACCTGCTGCACGGCCTCCAGGACCCGCTTGGCGGGGTCGAGTTCGCCGACCTCCTGCGAGAGGTAGGCCAGCTTCACGGTCTTGCCGACGACGACCTTGCCCGCCGCGGGCTGCTTCTCACCGTCCGTACGGGCCGCCTCGGCGAGGGTGCGCAGCAGCGAGGTCTTGCCCGAGCCGTTGACGCCGACCAGGCCGATGCGGTCGCCGGGGCCCAGCTGCCAGGTCAGGTGCTCGATCAGGGCCTTCGGGCCGGCCTGGACGGTCACGTCCTCCAGCTCGAAGACGGTCTTGCCCAGACGCGAACCGGCGAACTTCATCAGCTCGGAACTGTCGCGCGGCGGCGGCACGTCCGCGATCAGCTCGTTCGCCGCCTCGATGCGGAAGCGGGGCTTGCTCGTACGGGCGGGGGCACCGCGCCGCAGCCAGGCCAGCTCCTTGCGCATCAGGTTCTGCCGCTTGGTCTCCTCGGTCGCGGCGATCCGCTCCCGCTCGGCCCGCGCGAAGACGTAGTCGCTGTAGCCGCCCTCGTACTCGTGCACCGCGCCGCGCTGCACGTCCCACATGCGGGTGCAGACCTGGTCCAGGAACCACCGGTCGTGCGTGACGCACACCAGCGCCGAGCGGCGCGTCTGCAGGTGCTGCGCGAGCCAGGAGATGCCCTCGACGTCGAGGTGGTTGGTGGGCTCGTCCAGGATGATCAGGTCCTGGTCGTCGATCAGCAGCTTCGCCAGCGCGATGCGGCGGCGCTCGCCGCCGGACAGCGGGCCGATGACGGTGTCCAGGCCCTGTGGGAACGCCGGCAGGTCCAGCCCGCCGAAGAGGCCGGTCAGCACGTCGCGGATCTTGGCGTCGCCGGCCCACTGGTGGTCGGCCATGTCGCCGATGACCTCGTGCCGCACGGTGGCGGCCGGGTCGAGGGAGTCGTGCTGGGTGAGGACGCCGAGCCGGATGTGGCCGGCGTGGGTGACGCGGCCCTTGTCGGCGTCCTCCAGCTTGGCGAGGATGCGGATGAGGGTGGTCTTGCCGTCTCCGTTGCGGCCGACCACGCCGATCCGGTCGCCCTCGTTCACCCCGAGGGAGATGCCGTCGAGCAGTGCACGGGTGCCGTACACCTTGTCGACGGCTTCCAGATTGACCAGGTTGGCTGCCATGCCGCTCCTTGCTCTATGGGACTGACTCCAGGATCCCATGGCCGGCCGGGGCCCCGGACCGGGCGGTGGCCGCGCTGCCCACGGCTACCCGCGGCGCCTCGTTCCGCCCGCCGTCTCCACCAGGAGCCAGCCGCCCGCGGCCATGAGCACCGCGGCCGGTGCGGTGATCCGCACGGCGACGAGGACGGCCGTGCGGCCCTGAAGGAGCCCGCCGAAGCCGACCATCGACAGGCCGAGGACGCCGAAGAGGGCGAGCGTGACGCCCAGCGCCGCGGCCGGCCCGGACAGCCGCCGGGCGCCGGGAGCGCCCGCGCCGGCCCTGCCGGCGGCCGCTGGCCGCTCCGCGCCGCGGAAGACGGCGACGAGCACGGCCGTGAGGGCCGCGGCGGCGGCGATACGGACCGGGGCCTGCGCCCACCACGCGGGGCCCGCGGGGGCGGCCAGGGGCACGTCGAGGGCGAGCAGCGTCCCGTACACGCCGAGCATGGCGGTCAGGTGCCACAGGAAGGCGGTCATGGCGATGCCGTTCGCGGCGACCACGCCGCGCCATACGCGCGGGCGGGCGACGAGCCGGGCGCCGGGGCCGCGCAGCAGCTCGACGGCGCCCACCAGCCACATGCCGTGGCACAGCAGGGCGGCGGTCGGCGGCGCCATGTTGCTGACCTTCTCCCCCGGCATGCCGACCATCGACAGCGGGTACGGGCCCAAGGCCACCAGCGCGGCGGCACCGGCCAGGCCGGCGGCGGCCAGCGCGGCGGGGACCCGCGGCCGCCGCAGCCGCCCGTCCGCCCGCAGGAACCCCAGCTGGTGCACGGCCAGCCAGACGAACGCGAAGTCGGCGAACTCCACGTACGGCACCCCGGCCGCGAAGCGCAGCACGTCAACGGTGCCCGCCGCCACGGCAAGTGCGGCGAACGCGCCCCAGCCGTAGCGTTCGTGGAGGCGCAGCAGCGGCGGGGTGAAGGCGACCATCGCCAGGTAGATGCCGATGAACCACAGGGGCTGGGCGACGAGCCGCGCGGCCACGTCCGTCAAGGTGCCGCCGCTGCCGAGGAGTTGCACGGCGAGGGCTCCGGCGCCCCAGACGGCGATGAAGACCATCGTGGGCCGCAGCAGCCGCTGCAGCCTGGCCCGCAGGAACGCGGCGTAGGCGGGGCCACCGGCCCGGCGCGTCAGGGAGCGGTAGGACAGGGCGTGCGAGAAGCCGCCGACGAAGAAGAACACCGGCATGATCTGCAGCACCCAGGTCAGGAGCTGCAGCCGGGGCTCCACGGCGAGGAGGTTGCCGACCTCGGCCCGGCCGTCCCGCACGGTCACGGCGGCCATCAGCCAGTGGCCGAGGACGACGGTGCCGAGGGAGGCGACGCGTAGGAGGTCGATGTAGCGGTCGCGCGTCGCGGGTGTCGCTGCCGCGACATCTCGCGCGCTGGTGTTCGAGGCCATGCGCGCACCCTGACGCACGGCGCCGGCTGCCCACCAGGGCGGGGGTGGGTACTTTTCCCCGGTCCCGCCCCTTCCCGTAACCGGGGCTCCGCCCCGGACCCCGGTCCTCGCCGGACGGGCTGCAATTGCAGCCCGTCCGGCGATTGAGGACAAGAAACGGTGAAAGGGCGGGTCAGGGGAGAGAAACCACCGTCGCACCCGCTGCCGGGCCGGCGGTGACGCGTACCGCCCGGCACGTCCCGGAGGACCGCAGCACGTCGGCGACCTTCTCCGCCTCCTCCGGGCCGGCCACCAGGAAGGCCGTCGTCGGGCCGGAACCCGAGACCATCGCCGCGAGGGCGCCCGCCCCCGAGCCTGCCGCCAGCGTCGCGGCCAGCGACGGCCGCAGGGAGACGGCGGCGGCCTGCAGGTCGTTGCTCGCGGCGGCCGCGAGAGCCACCGCGTCACCGGCCGCGAGGGCGGCCGGCAGCGCGGCCGACGGCTCGGGGTCCGCGATGTCCGACGCACCCGCACCGCGCAGCCGGTCGCACTCGGCGTACACCGCGGGCGTGGACAGGCCACCGTCGGCGACGGCGAAGACCCAGTGGAAGGTCCCGCCGGTCTCCAGCGGGGTCAGCAGTTCGCCGCGGCCGCGCCCGAGCGCGGCTCCGCCGACGAGGCTGAAGGGGACGTCGCTGCCCAGTTCGGCGCAGATCTCCAGCAGTTCCTCGCGGGAGGCGCCGGTGCCCCACAGGGCGTCGCACGCGAGGAGGGCGCCCGCGCCGTCCGCGCTGCCGCCGGCCATGCCGCCGGCCACCGGGATGTCCTTGGCGATGTGGATGTGAACGTTCGCCTCGCGCCCGTGCCGGGCCGCGAGGGAGAGGGCGGCGCGGGCGGCGAGGTTGGTGCGGTCCAGGGGGACCTGGCCGGCGTCGGGTCCGGAGCAGGTGATGCGCAGCTCGTCGGCGGGGGCGACCGTGACCTCGTCGTACAGGCCGACGGCGAGGAAGACGTTGGCCAGGTCGTGGAAGCCGTCGGGCCGCAGCGGGCCGACGGCGAGCTGGACGTTGACCTTGGCGGGTACGCGAACCGTCACGGCGGCGGTCACTGCGTGGCGCCCTTCTGCTCGGCGATGGCGACGAACTCGTGCACGGTCAGCGCCTCGCCCCGGGCCTGCGGCGAGACGCCCGCCGCGACCAGGGCGGCCTCGGCGGCGGCGGCGGACCCGGCCCAGCCGGCCAGTGCGGCGCGCAGCGTCTTGCGGCGCTGGGCGAAGGCGGCGTCCACGACGGCGAAGACCTCTTCCCGCGTGGCCGTGGTCTCGATGGGCTTGTCGCGCCGTACGAGGGAGACGAGGCCGGAGTCGACGTTCGGGGCGGGCCAGAAGACGTTGCGGCCGATGGCACCGGCCCGCTTGACCTCGGCGTACCAGTTGGCCTTGACGGAGGGCACGCCGTAGACCTTGTTGCCGGGCGCGGCGGCGAGCCGGTCGGCGACCTCGGCCTGGACCATCACCAGCGTGCGCTCGATGGTGGGGAACTGCTCCAGCATGTGCAGCAGCACCGGCACGGCGACGTTGTACGGCAGGTTGGCGACGAGCGCGGTGGGCGGCGGGCCCGGCAGCTCGGTGACGCGCATGGCGTCGCTGTGCACGAGCGCGAAGCGGTCGGCGCGGGCGGGCATGCGCGCGGCGATGGTGGCGGGCAGAGCGGCAGCGAGGACGTCGTCGATCTCGACGGCCGTGACCCGGTCGGCGGCCTCCAGCAGGGCCAGGGTCAGCGACCCGAGCCCCGGCCCGACCTCGACGACGACGTCGTCGGGCCGCACTTGTGCGGTCCGTACGATGCGCCGGACGGTGTTGGCGTCGATCACGAAGTTCTGGCCGCGCTGCTTGGTGGGGCGGACCCCGAGGGCGGCGGCCAGTTCGCGGATGTCGGCCGGGCCGAGCAGGGCGCCGGAATCGTCTGTGCTGGGGCTGGAGCTCACCCGTGAAGTTTACGGCCGCACACGGGCCACGGACTCGCCCCCCGGCTGATGTACAGCTTCTTGGCCCGGAAGGTCTGCTCCTGGGCGGAGGCATCCTGCGGCCGGCCGCTGCCGCCGAGGGAGTGCCAGGTGCGCACGTCGAACTGGTACAGGCCGCCGTACGTGCCGGACGCGTCGACGGCGTTGGGGCGCCCGCCGGCCTCGCAGTGGGCGAGCCCGGACCAATTCAGGCCGTCCGTGCCCTGTACGGAGGTGGGCCGGGCCTTCGTGCCGACCTTCACGATCTCGGTGCGGGGTTGCCTGACGGTCTCGGAGGAGATCCGCTTGGGCTTCTGCCGCACCCCGTTGACGGTCCGCAGCTCGTAGGTGACGCGCTCGACGCCCTTCTCGCCGCGCTGTACGACGGCCTCGGTGCCCTGGTGGAGCGTGGGGTCCTCGCGGCGCTCGGTGGTGAAGCCGATGGGCTCCTCGCGGACCTCCCGGCCGCCGGTGATGCGCATGACGGAGATCGTCTGGCCCTCGCGCGGGAAGCTGCCGGGGTCGATGGAGGTGGTGTCCTGGCCGCGCAGGGTGATGCCGGCCTGTTCGATGGCCTCGCGGACGGTGGCGGCGTTGGTGCGGACGGTGCGTTCACGGCCGTCGGCCATGAAGGTGACGCTGCGCTCGGTGCGTACGTGCAGGTCGAAGCCCTGGCGCCCGATGCGTGCGGAGCGGGAGGCGGAGAGGTAGGCGCCCTCGGCGCGCACGCCGAGCTGGCGCAGCGCGCCGTCGACGGTGCGGGCGGTGGTCCACACCTGGCGGCGCTCGCCGTCGAGGGTGAGGGCGACGGGGCGGCCGTAGCGGATGATGACGCGGTCGCCGGAGGCCAGGTCGTGGTGGGGGCCGGGGGCGACGATGTCGTGCTCGCCGACCTTCATGCCCTCGTCGGCCAGCAGCTCCTCGACGTCGTCGGCGAAGGTGTGCAGTGTGCGGGCCCTGCCGTCGACGCTGAGCTGGACGGACTTGTCGCTGGCGATGAAGGCGGAGGTGCCGCCGGCGAGGAAGGCCACGACGAGGGCCTGCGGGAGCAGCCGGCGCAGCGGCTCGGTCCGCTCGCGGGCGGTGGTGCGCTTGCGCCGGTCGGCGGCCCGGCGGTCCTCCGCGGCGGCCCGGCGCGCGGCGGCCCGGCCGCCGGTGTCGGGCAGGGCACCGGGCGCCCGGCCGGGCTCCTGACCGGTGTCCCGGCCACCGGCGTGGCCGGCGTCCACGGGGCCGGGCGGCTCGTAGGGGCCGGCGTAGGGATTGCCGTCGCGGGGCCCGTCGTGGGGCGGCGGGCCGGCGTAGGGGCCGGCGTGCGGGTCGGCGTGCCGGGCGGGGGTGGCGGCCTGGCGGGGCAGCTGCGGCTGCCCGAAGGGCTCGTACGCCTCGTAGGGCAGCTCGTGGGGCGGCTCGTAGGTCTGGTACGGCTCGTACCGCGCGTACGGCTCGTGGGAACCGTACGGATCGTGCCGCGCGTACGGCTCGTACGGCGGCGGCGTCTCCGTCGCGGCGCGGGGTGCAGCGTGGGGGCTGCCCTGTGCATGACTCACGACACTCCATGGGTCCGGCTAGGCCCGGGACTGTAGCGGAGCCGCCATCACCCACCAAAGTCGTATGGTCACAGGGTGTCGCGAAATAAGGGGTCAGTACCCGAAAGCGCGTGCGGTATTCGCAGCGACCGCCGTGGCCAGGGCGTCCTCGCCGATGTCCTTCACTTCGGCCATCGCGCGCAATGTGACCGGAATGAGGTAAGGCGCATTGGGCCGTCCGCGATACGGCATCGGTGTCAGGAAGGGTGCGTCGGTCTCGACGAGGATCAGGTCGAGGGGGGCGACGGCGAGGGCGTCGCGCAGCGGCTGGGCGTTCTTGAAGGTGATGTTTCCGGCGAACGACATGTAGTAGCCGGCGGCCGCGCACACCTCGGCCATCGCGGCGTCCCCGGAGTAGCAGTGGAAGACGACGGTCCCGGGCGCGCCCTCCTCCTCCAGGATGCGCAGGACGTCCTCGTGGGCGTCGCGGTCGTGAATGACCAGGGCCTTGCCGTGGCGCTTGGCGATGTCGATGTGGCGCCGGAAGGACCGTTCCTGGGCCGCCGTGCCCTCGGGGCCGGTACGGAAGCGGTCGAGGCCGGTCTCGCCGACGCCCTTGACCTGGGGGAGGGCGGCGAGGCGGTCGATCTCCTCGAGCGCGGCGTCCAGGGCGGCGTCGCCGCCGGGCTCACGGGCGCCCTGCCGCGACCAGCCGTCGGGGTCGCCGAGGACGATACGGGCGGCCTCGTTCGGGTGCAGGGCCACCGTGGCCCAGACGGCGTCGTGGGCGGCGGCCGTCTCGGCCGCCCAGCGGGAACCGGCCAGGTCGCAGCCGACCTGGATCACCGTGGTGACCCCGACGGCCGCGGCCTTGGCGAGGGCGTCCTCCACGCTGTTACCGGGGGCGCCTCCCAGCGTGGACTGGGGGAGCATGTCGAGGTGGGTGTGGGAGTCGGCGACCGGCACGTTCAGCGGCGCCGGAGGCGGCGGGGGGACGTTCCTGTCGTCGCTCTTCTTCCGCCCGCCGTCTTCCGGACCGCCGCTGTTCGATGCTGTCGCCTGTGCCGCCATGCACGCGATTCTAGGGAGCGCGTGCCGCGGAGCTCACTTCCGGTGGAAGGGCTTGAGCAGATCCGAGAGGTGCCAGTGGTGCTCCCGGGGCTCCGGCTCGTCCGTCTCGCGCCCCGCCTGGTGCCGCCCGTGCCGGGTCTTCGCCTCGCGCGGCTCGCGGGAACCGCCGATCTGCAGCGGTCCGGCGGCCGCCTGCATGGTGGCGGGTACGACGGTGCGTCCGGACAGGTGCAGGGCGTCGGCGATGACGGACACCTGCCCGGAGCGCATGATGCGCACCACGTGCTCGCCACAGTTCACGCAGGTCGGGCGGGACAGCGGGGACGGTACGCGCTCACCGTCCGCGTAGTACAGGACGAAGGGCCGGCCTTCCGCGTCGGTGTGGTGCCGTATTTCGTACGACTGCTCCCAGCCGTGCCCGCACCGCATGCAGGCGAAGGCATAGGACTCGTGCGCCGCCTCGAACGCCGGCGCACTGTGCTGGGGGATGGTGTGCGTACGCGTCGCGGGTTGTGCACCGCTCGAAGCTCCTGCGGTCTCGCTCATGGCAGCTCCTCTTGTCCGCTGGACAAGTCTCTCCGGGACCGGACGTCCCACAACCAGAGAACGCCCATCCCGGCGATGACGCAGCAGCCTCACCCGCGAATTGGTGCAAACTTGGCGGCTTCATGCCCTGAGGACCCGGCTGCCATGCCCAAGCTTTGCTTTTCAGGTTAGCCCTTTACCTTACGATCAGTCCGACTGTGCGGCATTTTTTGCCGCTACGACCGCATCGAAGACCTCGCGCTTGGGTAGGCCTGCTTCCGCAGCCACGGCCGCGATCGCCTCCTTGCGGCGCTCCCCCGCCTCCTCCCGGACCCGCACGCGGCGGACCAGCTCGGCCGGGTCCAGTTCCTGCGGGCCGCGCTCGGCGGCGCCCTCGACGACGATCGTGATCTCGCCGCGCACGCCCTCGGCGGCCCACTCGGCCAGCTCCTTGAGCGGGCCGCGCTTGACCTCCTCGTACGTCTTGGTCAGCTCCCGGCACACGGCGGCACGGCGGTCCGCGCCGAACACCTCGGCCATCGCGGCGAGCGTGTCGTCGAGCCGGTGCGGGGCCTCGAAGTAGACGAGGGTGCGCCGTTCGCCGGCCACCTCCCGCAGCCTGCCGAGCCGCTCCCCCGGCTTGCGCGGCAGGAAGCCCTCGAAGCAGAACCGGTCCACGGGCAGCCCCGAGACCGCCAGCGCCGTGAGCACCGCCGAAGGCCCCGGCACGGCCGTGACCTTGATGCCCTGTTCGACGGCGGCCGCGACCAGCCGGTACCCGGGGTCGGACACGGACGGCATGCCGGCGTCCGTGACGAGCAGCACCCGCGCCCCGCCCAGCAGGGCCTCGACCAGCTCGGGCGTACGGGCCGACTCGTTGCCCTCGAAGTACGAGACCACGCGGCCGGTGGTGTGCACCCCCAGCGCCTGCGTCAGGCGGCGCAGCCGCCGGGTGTCCTCGGCGGCGATCACCTCGGCGGCGCCGAGCTCGGTGGCCAGCCGTGGGGGTGCGTCGGCCACGTCGCCGATGGGGGTTCCTGCGAGTACGAGCGTTCCAGTCACGCCTCCATCCTCGCAGGGCCGCGGCGCCCGCAGCGCGGGGGCGGGGCGCGGGGGGCGCAGCGCGGGGCCGCCGGGGCACGGCGGCTAGGGACCGGCGACGAGGGTGACGTCCCGCTTCGAGGCGACGGCGAGGAAGTGCGGCAGGAGGATCCCGTGCTTGTCCTTCCTGAGCTGCAGCAGCGTGCCGTCGGCCCGCGCGGGCCCCGGCCGGTACTCCTCGCGGCCGGGGCGCGCGGAGTTGCGCCACTTGTGCACGTCACCGTCGCACAGCGCCCTGCTGCCGCCGATGCTGTCGGCCCGGCCGCCTTGCCTGAGGTTGCCGGCGACGAACACGGTGCCCGCCGGGACTCCGCGCAGCAGGGTGCAGCGGTAGGTGCCGGTCATGCTGATGGTCCCGTCCGGGGCGATGTGAACGGTGCGGTCGATGGTGATGTTGTTGCGGGGTGGCGGCGGGGGCGCGGCGGCGGCTTCGGGGACGGACGCGGGGGCGGTGACGGTCAGGGCGGCGGTGGCGATCGCGGTGACGGCGGCGCCGATGGCCTCTCGGATGCGCATGCGGTGTCGGTATCCCTCCGTCTAGCTCCGTAAAGGATGAAGCGCCAGGGATACCGGAATCAGCGGCCGAGGTGTCCGAGCGTCACCCGGTCGGGGGCGCGTCAGAATGACGCCGCGGGCGCGTCAGGATCGCGTCGGGGCACGCTCAGCCCGCGTGCAGCATCAGGCCGATGCCGGCCACCATGAGCACGGCCGCCGCGATCCGGGGCGCGCCGAAACTCTCCTTCATCAAGACCGCGCCGATCGCCGCGCCCACGATGATGGACGACTCGCGCAGCGCCGCGACCGGGGCGAGCGCCGCCCGCGTCTGCGCCCACAGCACCAGCCCGTACGCGAACACCGACAGCAGCCCGCCGAGAAGCCCCCGCACGGCGAACGGGCGCAGCTGCCCGAGGAGGCGGCCGCGCCGGGCGGCCAGGGCCCACAGGGGAATCACGAGCCCCTCCAGGACCATCAGCCAGCCGATGTAACCCAGCGGCGAGCCGGAAGCCCGTACCCCCAGGCCGTCGACGACCGTGTACGAGGCGATGGCCAGCCCCGTCGCGACGGCCGCGCCGACCGCCGCCCACTGCGGCCGCGCGCCCGACCCCCGGATCCCCCACAGCGCGAGCCCGACCAGCCCCGCCGAGGCCACCGCGACACCCGCCAGCTGCCATCCGCCGGGCAGCTCACCGGCGAACACCGCCGCCAGGACGGTCACGGCCAGCGGCGCGGTGCCCCGCGCGATCGGGTACATCTGCCCGAAGTCGCCGAGCGTGAACGACCGCATGAGCAGGCCCTGGTAGACGATGTGCAGCACGGCCGAGGCGACCAGGTACGGCCACGCCCCCGCGGCGGGCTGCGCCACGAACGGCAGCACCATTGCCCCGCAGACCACGCCCCCGCCACCCACCAGCGTGAAGGCGATGAGCTGGTCCTTGATGCCGTGCGCGATGGCGTTCCAACTGGCGTGGGTGACGGCGGCGATGAGGACGGCGGCGGCGACCAGCGGCGTCATGCGCGGCGCCCGCGCGCGCCCGGGCCCACGAGCCCGCGTATGTGTACCGGGGTGCTCATGGAGTCCGACTGTGTACCGGGATGCTCATGGAGTCCGACGCTAGCGCTCGTTGCACGGGCCACGCGACGTTGTCTTCGTCACCCGCACATCCCGCACGGGACGGGCACGTGAAGGACGTACGTCCGGGCCGTGCTCCCGGGCTCGGTCACCCATCGGTGACCTTTGCGCGGGGCGGCGTCCATGACCTCCAGGATCTCATCCATTGCGGCTCGGCATGCCGGATCTCCCCGGTCGAGGGACTGAACGGCATGATCGGCCGCGTGCAACCGGCGGGCGGTCCCGGGAAACCGCCCGACTTCGATCTGACTGCGCCCTTCACCGCCTCTCCCCAAAGCTTCTCCCGCACAGGGAGCGCGCGCCGCCCCCGGAACTCCCACAGGGTCGTTCCCTACGATGGCGCGGTGACCAGTGACACCGCGACGCACGCCCAGCAGGGCCCGACGGCAGACGAGCAGCCGCTCCCGTGGCAGCGCAGACTCCGCCGCTTCGGCTACGTGGGCCCCACGACGCGACCCGACGTGCGGGAGCGGCTCGTACCGCCGTACCCCGGGCCCGGGACGCGGCTGTGGGTCGCGGCCGGGGCCGGCCCGGCCACCGCGGAGCGGCTCGCGCGGTCGACGGCGTGGCTCGGGCCGCTGCTGGTCGCGCTCTTCGCCGGGGTCATCCGGTTCTGGCATCTGGGCAGCCCCAAGGCGGTCATATTCGACGAGACGTACTACGCCAAGGACGCCTGGGCCCTGTGGAAGTACGGCTACGAGGTCGAGTGGCCCAAGGAGGCCAACGACCGGATCATCGCCGGGGACACCGGCATCGGCGACGCCGCCTCGTACGTCGTGCACCCGCCCGTCGGCAAGTGGGTCATCGGCCTCGGCGAGTGGCTGTACGGGCTGAACCCCTTCGGCTGGCGCTTCATGGTGGCCGTGCTCGGCACCCTGTCGGTGCTGATGCTGTGCCGCATCGGGCGCCGGATGTTCCGGTCGACGTTCCTGGGGTGTCTGGCGGGAGCACTGCTCGCCGTCGACGGGCTGCACTTCGTCATGAGCCGGACGTCGCTGCTCGACTCGGTACTGATGTTCTTCGTACTGGCCGCCTTCGGGTGCGTACTCGTGGACCGGGACAAGGCCCGGGCCCGGCTGGCGGCGGCGTTGCCAAAGGACGAGGACGGGATCGCGCGCCCCGACGCCGACACGGGCGACCGGACGCCGCTCGGGTGGCGGCCCTGGCGGATCGCGGCCGGGGTGTTCCTCGGGCTGGCGTTCGCGACGAAGTGGAACGGTGGCGTGTATCTGGCCGCGTTCGGGCTGCTGATGGTCCTGTGGGACGCCGGCTCTCGGCGGCTGGCCGGGGCCCGGCACCCGTGGCGGTCCACGCTGCGGCGCGATGTGCCGTGGGCGTTCGCCTCGACCGTTCCGGTGGCCGTGGCCGTGTACGTCGCCTCGTGGACCGGCTGGTTCGCGAACAGCGGTACGTACGACCGGACCGCCGGCTGGCAGCACAGCGGCTTCTACCGGCACTACGCGGAGACCGAGGGCGGCCGGAGCCCGGACGGGTTCCTCGCCGGGATCCTCAACCCGCTGCGCAGCCTGTGGCATTACGAGCAGCAGGTGTGGCAGTTCAACACGACCCTCTCCTCGCCGCACACCTACCAGTCCAACCCCTGGAGCTGGCTGGTCCAGTCCCGCCCGGTGTCCTACTTCTACGAGTCCCCCAAGGCGGGCCAGGACGGCTGCCCGATCGACACGGCCGACAAGTGCGCCCGCGAGGTGCTCGCCCTGGGCACGCCGATGCTGTGGTGGACGGCGTGCTTCGCGCTGCTGTACCTGCTCTACCGGTGGGCGCTGCGGCGCGACTGGCGGGCCGGGGCCGTGCTGTGCGCGGTCGCGGCCGGCTACCTGCCGTGGTTCATGTGGCAGGAGCGGACGATCTTCATCTTCTACTCGGTCGTCTTCGTGCCATTCCTGTGCCTGGCGGTGGCCATGCTGTTCGGGGCGGTCCTGGGGCAGCCGGGGTCCTCGGAGCGCCGGCGGGTCGTGGGCGCGGTCGGGGCGGGCACGCTCTTCCTGTTCATCGTCTGGAACTTCATCTACTTCTTCCCGATCTACACGGGCCAGCCGATTCCCATGGACGCCTGGCGGAACCGGATGTGGTTCGACACCTGGATCTGACGCCGTCGGGGGCACCCCCCGTACGGCAGGACGGCGGACGGCGGACGGCGGACGGCGGTGCCGCAGCCGGCGGACGACGGTGCCGCGGCCGGAACCTGACGCCATGCCCGACATCACTTCATGTGTCACTCCCCTCCCGTAGAGTGCCCGATGAGGTTTTAATCAGGTGATTAAAGCCAGGAGGGGGCAGGAAAACATGCGCACTGGCGCAAAGATCGCTACAGGCGTCGTGGGCGCCGCGATAGTGGGGGCGGCCGGGTTGGGGGCCTACAACCTGGTCGACGCGGTCGCGGACGGCGGTTCGGGTACGCGCACCGAGGCGGCGCCCGTCAAGACCGGGCCGCCGTCGGGGAGCGAGACGGAGAAAACCGCGCGGGACTTCCTCGCCGCGTGGGCGGCGGGCGACATGCGCAAGGCGGCCGAGCTCACCGACAACGCCGAGGCCGCCACCGCCGCGCTGACCGGCTACCGCGAGAACGCGCACGTCGAGAAGGTGGAGTTCAAGCAGGGGGCGGCCACGGGCGCCAAGGTGCCGTTCTCCGTCACCGCGGAGGTCGTTCTCGGCAAGCAGCGCTCCACCTGGACGTACGACTCCTCGCTCGCCGTCGCCCGGGGCCGGACCAGCGGCCGCCCGCTCGTGGACTGGCAGCCCACGGTCGTCCACCCCGAACTCACCGCGGGCCGGACGCTGCGGACCGACTCGGCCCCGGCGCAGGTCACCGCCGTCGACCGGGACGGCACCGAGCTGAACGTCACGGACCACCCGTCGCTCGCGTCCGTACTGCCCGAGCTGCGCAAGCGGTTCGGGGAGAAGGCGGGTGGCGAGCCGAGCGTGGAAGTACGGCTGGAAGGCGCGCCTGCGGGCGGCGCGAGCCCGGGCGCCGGGGGCCAGGCCAAGGCGCTGCACGTCGTCTCGAAGGGCAAGCCCGGCAAGCTGCGCACCACCCTCAGCGCCGCCGTGCAGCGCGCCGCCGAGGCCGCCGTCAGCAGACACAGCGACGCCTCCGTGGTGGCGGTGAAGCCGAGCACCGGCGAGATCCTGGCCATCGCCAACGCCAAGAAGACCGAGTTCAACCCGGCGTTGTCCGGCCAGACCGCACCCGGCTCCACGATGAAGGTCGTCACCGCCGCGATGCTGCTCGAACAGGGCAAGGCATCTCCCGGCAAGCCGCTGCCCTGCCCGAAGAACGCCACGTACGGCATGACGTTCCACAACGTGGAGCAGAGCGAGAACCCGGGGGCCACCTTCGCCCAGGACTTCGCGGCCTCCTGCAACACCGCCTTCATCTCCCTCGCCGACCAGGTCCCCGACGGCGCGCTCGCCGCCGAGGCGCGCGACGTCTTCGGCCTCGGCCTGGAGTGGAAGTCCGGCATCCCCACCTCCGACGGCAAGGTGCCCGCCGACAGCGGGGCCGGCAAGGCCGCCGCGCTGATCGGGCAGGGCCGGGTGCAGATGAGCCCGCTCAACATGGCCTCCGTCGCCGCGACCGTACGCACCGGATCGTTCCACCAGCCCTACCTCGTCGACCCCGCCCTCGACGGCCGCGAGCTCGCCAGGGCGCCCCGCGCCCTGTCCCCGGCGGCCGCCCGCGACCTGCGCTCGATGATGCGGCTCACCGCGGTCTCCGGCACGGGCGCCAGGGCGATGGCCGGGCTCGACGGCGAGATCGGCGCCAAGACCGGCTCGGCGGAGGTCGACGGCCAGACCAGCCCCAACGGCTGGTTCACCGCCTACCGCGGCGACGTGGCCGCCGCCGCAGTCGTCCCGCAGGGCGGCCACGGCGGCGACTCGGCCGGCCCGGTCGTCGCGGCGGTCCTGCGCGCGGGGTGAGTGTGCGGCGGCTACGACGCCGGCGCGTACCAGTTCCACGTCTCGCACGTGCTCTACGAGTTCAAGGACCCGGAGGGGTCGGTCCGGGCGATGCGGGAATGCCTCAGGGTCCAGCCGCGACAGGAACGCCAGGGCCGTCTGCACTCCAACGCTCTTCTCGCGCAGCGCCAGTTCGAGCTCGGGCATCTGGAGGCCGCGTGCGCGACGTGGCACACGTTCCTCGACGACTACGTGCAGCTTTCCACCGCACGCGGCGACGAGCACTTCGCCACGATGCGGCGCCGCATCCGGCCGTACACCAAGACCCACGCGGTGCGGGCACTGGCCGAGCGGGCCCGCGAGGTGGCGGGGGCCAAGGCATGACGTTCACCGGCAGGGAAGACGCGGAACGCTGCCCGCAGGCGTCATCCGCGCTATCGTTGGGATCGCTGTACAGAAAGCCCGCCACAGACCGCCGGGAAAATAGGCGATCCGTGACGGGCGTACCGAAGAGGGCGGCCGTACGGGGCCTATTGGGTGTAGGCCCCGCCGGTCACGCCTTGCCGGTCAGGATCAGGGCGAGGGCGGCAAGGGCGACGAACAGTTCCACCCATGGGGTGACTGCCTTCGCCCACCGCTTTCCCTGATTCCAGTCGATCAGCGGCTTCGGCTTCCTATGGCGCACCCTTCCTCAGGTCGGAGGCCCGCCTACTGCGAGACTCCACGAGGGAGCCTCGGACACGGCGACCACCGGCCCCCGCGCCCGAGGCCCCTGGATGGAGTCCCGAACGCGGGCGAGCCGACCCGAGGGTCAGCAAGGTGCTTGGCACGTCAGGGCGAGAACACTAGCCCCCTCGCCCTCCAACTGGGCGGTTTCTGCGGGACTTTGGGCAGCGCGGACACACCTTCGAGTGGTTCGCCCCGTCACTCCCCCCGCAACGCCGTCCCCGCAGCCCCACATTCCGGGGGCGCGCGCTCCCTGTGCGGGAGAAGCTTTGGGGAGAGGCGGTGAAGGGCGTGGAGAGTGCGCTACGTTGCGCGCAAGAAGCGACCCCAACGCCGGAGGCAACCGGCGAAGGGGTCTACACCCACGAGGAGTAGGAGCTCCCCGGGATGCTCAAGCATGCTATCGCCCCTGCCGGTTTCTTCACTCAGGTGCCGAACGAGATCCTCCGTCACCCCCGGCTGTCGGCAGCGGCCGTCCGTCTGCTGACATGGCAGCTGTCGCTCCCCGACGGATCCGGCCAGCCGTTGTCGGAGACGGCGGAACGGGCGGGGATCAAGAAGACCGCGTTCATCCGCGCGAAGCGGGAACTGCTCGCTGAGGGGTACGTCCACGAGTGGCGGCGCCAGGGCGAGGGGGGCCGCTGGACGACCAGGCAGCTGGTGTCGAACGTCCCGCTGACCCCGGAGGAGGCGCGGGCCGTACGGGACGGCGGCCAGCCGACGGCTCAGGAACCGACCGTCGGCGAACCGGCTCCTCGGGCCGTCGGCCGTCCCCAGGAAAAGACTGAGGAGAACACTCCCCACCCTCCCCACCCGCTCGCCGAGCGCGGCGCGCAGGCGCTGACCGAGGTGACGCGGGGCGAACGCAAGCTGCGCCTGGCGCCCAGGGACATCCGCGCCCTGGCCCCGCTCACAGCCGAATGGCTCGTACGCGGTGCGACCCTCGCCGACCTCCGGGCCGCCCTGACCTCGGACCTCCCGCCCGCGGTCCGCTCACCGGCGGGTCTCACGCGCGACCGCCTGGTCCGCAAGATGCCGGACCCGGCACCGGGGCCGGTGCCCCGGCCGCAACCGTTGCGAGCCTGCACGGGCGGCTGCGGCCGCATGATCCGCCCGGTCGCGGACGAGACGGCCTGCCGGGACTGCCGTGTGGACGCGGCGACAGGCACCTACAGCTGCGACGACGTCTCGGGCGCGATCGCCGCCACGAAGCGCGGGATGGCGACGATCCGCGAGCTGCTGCACGCCGGGACCGCAACGACATGAACCCCACTGCGCCGCCGCTGCCCTGTCCATCGGAGGCCTCGAACGAATGCAGTCGTCCCGCTCACTGGCAGCCCTGGGTGCCGTACGGTGATCAGGCACCCCTTGGAGGACGCATGACCACTCAGCCGGTTGACGACGGTGGCGCACTGATCCCGAGACCGGAGAAGACATTCCCCGCGCTGCGGGCCGCACTCGCGCAGGTCGCGCCGTCCCGGCTCGCGGAGATGACGACCGAGCGGGACACGGTCTTCACTATGGCCACGCAGTCGAACAGCTTCGGACCGATCGCCATGTTCCAGCTCAAGTGGGCCACTGTGATCGAGGTCGAGCGGTTTCCCGGGATCGCCCGTCGGTTGCACGCGGCCGAGCATGCCGCTCAGTCCCTGGACCGGGAAGATCCGGCATGGCGAGCCGCGATGGACGAGATCCGGAAGATCATGGATGCTGCCCGCGCGAAGGTCACCGATGGGTGACTGGGCCTGGGAGTACGACCCGGACGCACGTCATGTCATCGGCGAGACGCCGAACCTCGCCTTCATCGCGCGAGTGGAAGAACGCGCCGACGAACTGGTCCGGGCCGCAGCGGCCCTCTACCTCAACGGCACGGCCTACCAGGGACGGTCGCCCGGCTTGCAGGAGGAAGTCCTTTCGGGCGGAATGTTCCAGTACCTGACGGTCGCGCGGCAGCAACGTCTGTATATCGTCCAGACGACTCCCTGGCCCCTCTGACCGGTCCCGTGACCGGATGGCCGCGGGCGGGTGCGGCGCGCTTACGACGTGACGATGTTGCCCGGGTCGTCCAGCCACGCGGTGTGGCCGTCCGTCGTGACCGTGAGGCCGAAGCGCTCAACGCCCGGTCTGCCGTTTCCGGCCCACCAGCGGTAGGCGGACTCCGCCTCGTCCCACAGGCGCCGGGGCCCGGACTGGTAGACCTTGGCCTCCCCCCGGTCGTCGCGGAAGACGACGACCGCCCAGGACCTGTCCGTCAGGCCGTAGAACCACACCGGGCGCCGACCGTCCCGTTTGCGGTCGGCGACGTGCGTGACGCCGGGCATCCGCAGGCCCAGGGCGAACTCGACGGCATCGAAACTGCCTGCGCCGCAGAACTCGGCCTCGCTGATCGTCGTGGACGACGTGTCCGCATCGTCCATCGCCCCCGGCGTCACGTACGCGTCGTGCCGGGCCCGCACGAGTCGCTGCGCGCGCATGCGCATGAACGCGACCGGACGTGTGAACGGGCCGGTCGCGTTCCGCCCGTCCTCGGCGACGCGCAGCCTGGCCGTGGCCTCGGCCGGGCCGTAGTACGTCCCCCAGGGGACGAGGATCAGGCCGCCCGGCGTCGTCTGCTCGACCCACGCGAACGGAATGGTCCGCAGACCGCACGTCGCGATGACGCGGTCGTACATAGCCCGTTCGGGGCACCCGTGGAAGCCGTCGCCGTGCACCACCTCCACGGGCAGCCCGAACCGTTCCAGCGCCTCGCGCCCGGCCGCGGCGACAGCGCCGTCCACCTCCACTGTGACGACGTTCCGGGCGCCGAGCCGGTGCGCGAGCAGTGCCGCGTTCCAGCCGGTGCCCGTGCCGATCTCCAGTACGCGTTGTCCCTCGTGGACGTCCAGGTCGGCGAGCATGGAGAAGACGAGACTCGGCATGGACGACGACGAACTGAACGACTTTCCCGGTGCGGTGCCGTCGTGCTCTCCGTCGTCCCACTGCGTGACGATGGGAGCGTCCGATTCCGCGTGCATCCGCCACGCTTCCGGGTCCCTCGCTTTGTCGACACTGACGTTCCGGCCGGTGGCCATGTCGTGGGGCCACATCACGTCGGGCAGGAATTCCGCGCGGGGCACGGCATGGAAGGCCGGGGCCCAGTCCGGCGAGAGCGCCCCCGCATCGAGAAGGAGACGGCCCAGCCGCTCACGGCTGGGCCTCCCCTCCTGCTCGGTGCGGGCCGTCACTTGCGGTGCGTCCCATCACCGGGGGGCGTCGAACCGTCGGGCGTCGGCTCGTCCGTCGGCGCCCACGGCTGCCCGGGGAGGCCGTCAGCCTCGCCGTCGTCCTTGCCGTGGCCACCGCCTTGCGCGGATCGTGTGACCGATTCCAGATCCATCGTGAGCCCCTCTCCTGACGTATCGCCGTGCTGCTGTACGGGCGAGCCGGTCGTTCCGTCACGGTCACATTCGGCCCGGCCGCCCGCCCGGTGGGCCGATGAGGTCCACCCGGACGTGTCCGGCAGGGACACCTGCGCCATAGCCGTCTTCACGAGTGCGCCTCCCGCTGGTGGACGCCCATGCGGGTGGCCGCGTCGCTCATTGCCACGGAATCGCCCCGCTTCTCCGCCTCGCGCCGGTCCCTTTTGATGCCGTCGCACTGGGTGCAGCGCGGAACGGCCCTGCAAGGTGGCATGGCGGAACGCGAGCTCACCGCTGCACCCCGCGTCCGATGCACTCAGCGAGCTTGAGAGCGACGTCGCTGCGAATACGGCCCAATTGGACGAGGTCCAGGTCCGGCGAAGCCACCTCGACGCTCAGCGAAGGCAGCACGATGCCCGCTACCGCCAATGCCGTCTGCAGCTCTTCCTTTGCCCGACCCGCGTCGACGGTGTCCTTCGTACGCGTGATTGCCATGCACCGGACCGTACGGAGGAGGCGGTGACGCACTCAATGAAGTTGCAGGAGATTGCATTCCAATCTCCGTCGACTCAGGGCCTCTTGACCACGTCGGCCCCTATGGGCGAGGGTCGTGCAAGCTAGCGCAACCCACTCGGCATGGGAGGCAGGCATGACCCTACGATTCATCGGAATCGACCCGAACACGGGTGACGGCGAGTGCCCCACGGTGTGGTTCGACGAAGACGAGCAGGAGTTCGTCTTCCAGGGCTGGAAGGCTGACGAGGCACTTCAGTCCAGGTGCCTGGCGACCGGTCCCATCCCGCCGACCGAGACAGTGGTCCGGCTGCCCGCCCGCATGGGGCCAATGATCAGGAGGGCGTGTGATGTCGCAGAACGTGCCCAGCTTTGAGGAGCTGCTCCACGGCTGTGAGCGGTCGGCAGTACACCTGGAGACACGGGATGTCTACGCGGTGGATTACGAGAAGTCAGGATTCACCGCTTGGAGGGCAGGCCACCGGCACAACCCCGCCGACCGGGCTTCGTGGTGGCGCCCATGGCTCGATCTGGTGTCCGCGACCGTCAGCCGCGGTGTGGTGATCAGGCGGGCCCGCATCGTGTCCGAGCCGGTCACCGAGTACATCCAGTACGAGCACAGCGGCACGTTCACCAACATCGCGGCCGGCGAATCCGTCCGCTGGCTGTCCCGGCGACACGCCTCGGACCTTTGCCTGCCAGGCAATGACTTCTGGGTTTTCGACGACCGGCTGGTGAGGTTCAACCACTTCACGGGCGATGGTTCTTCGATCGGCGGGGAAATGCGCGAGGAAGAGGCAGTCGTCAAACTCTGCTCGTCGGCATTCGAAGCGGTCTGGGACCGGGCCGTCCCTCACGAAGAGTTTCACGTATAGAGCCACGGAACAGCCGGCTCATGACCAAGTCTCCTTCGTCCAGCGCCCAGGCTGCACGCGAAGCTGTCGCCATGAGGCTCCGCGAGATCCGCCTGGATGCCGGGCTCACCGGACGTGAGCTGGCCTTCCGTGCAGGATGGCATCCGGCGAAGACTTCCCGGATCGAGAACGCCAGAACGCCTCCCTCGGACGCGGATGTCCGCAGGTGGTGTGCCGCGTGCGACGCCGTTGATCAGGCGGCGGACATCATCGCCGCTTCTCGTACCGCCCACTCCATGTGGACGGAATGGCGACGCACACAGCGGACAGGCTTGCGCCGGTTGCAAGAGTCCTACGTTTCCCTGTTCCAAGAGACACGGCTCTTCCGCGTCTATGCGTCACACCTTGTTCCCGGCCTGCTCCAGACCGAGGGCTATGCCACCGCCCTGCTCTCCTCCATCACAAAGTTCCGTCACATTCCCGACGATGTGGAAGACGCCGTCAAGGCACGACTGGCCAGGTCGCGAGTTCTCCAGCAAGGTGATCACCGGTTCGCCCTGGTGATCGAGGAATCTGTACTCCGCTATCAGATCGGCGATGCGGCGACAATGGCGGGACAGCTCGGCCATCTTCTGTCGGTCGGCTCTCTGCCGTCCGTCTCCCTTGGCGTGATCCCGTTTGCAACCGGCGCACGAAGAGTGTGGCCCATGGAAACGTTCCACGTGTACGACGAAGACCTGGTGTCAGTCGAGTTGCTCTCGGCGAGGGCGACAATCCGACAACCCACCGAGATCGGCCTGTACGCAAAAGCGTTCGGAGAACTTTCACGGATGGCTCTCTACGGTGCCAGCGCGCGATCTCTAATCGTCTCAGCCATTGAGGCACTCGACGACATCTGCACGTAGGGGCGTGAGGCCCCTAGTCCCCCCGCAACGCCCCCCGCAGCCCCACATTTCCCACCAGGATCCCGCCGTCCACCGGCAGCGTCACGCCCGTGATCCACGCCGCGTCCGCCGAGGCCAGGAAGGCCACTGCTGCCGCGATGTCCTCCGGGCGGCCCACGCGTCCCAGCGGGTAGTGGGCCGCCGCCCGTTCCAACGCGGCTTCCCGGCCCTCCCAGTTCGGGGTGCGGACCGTGCCCGGGGCGACGAGGTTGACGC
The DNA here is from genome assembly GCF_040638465.1 of Streptomyces sp. NPDC026206. Lineage (NCBI taxonomy): Bacteria > Bacillati > Actinomycetota > Actinomycetes > Kitasatosporales > Streptomycetaceae > Streptomyces > Streptomyces sp. NPDC026206. The sequence goes on along the minus strand of NZ_JBEZYL010000004.1, from coordinate 250,597 downwards.
GGACGCCGCGGGGGGCGCACTGGCCGGCGAGGGTGCGGGTGAGGCCGGCGAGGGCGGCCTTGGCGGCGCTGTAGGCGTGGTTGCCGAAGTCCTGTTCGGCGTTGACGGAGCCGATGTTGACGATGGCGCCCCGGCCGTCCGGTGCCGCCGCGAGGTGGGGCATCGCCGCCCGTACGCACCGCATGGCGCCGGTCAGGGTGATGTCCAGGTCGCGGGACCACTCCTCGTCCGGGAGGTCCTCCACCAGGGGAGGGTCGGGGTGGCAGGAGAAGGCGTTGTTGACCAGGACGTCGAGGCGGCCGAAGCGGTCGGCCGCGTACGCCACCGCGGCCTCGGCGGCCGCGCGGTCGGCCACGTCGCACGCCAGGGACTCGGCGGCGAGGCCGTCGGCCCGCAGCGCCGCCGCGGCCCCGGCCGCGCGCTCGCCGTCCAGGTCGGTGACGAGCACCCGCGCGCCCTCGGAGGCGAGGCGGCGGGCCGTGGCGGCGCCGATGCCGCGGCCCGCGCCCGTGATCAGTACCGCACAGCCCTCGAAGCGTCCCGGTGCCATGCGGGCAGCACTACCCCGCCAGGGCCTTGGCAACCGCCCGCACCAGCGCCTGGGCGCGCGGGTCGGCGGTGACGTTCTTCTGCATGCCGTTGGTGACGTAGCCGAAGGCGATGCCGGATTCGGGGCCGGCGAAGGCCAGGGAGCCGCCGCGGCCGGGGTGGCCGAAGGAGCCGGGGGCCAGGAGCGGGGAGGCGGGGCCGTGGAGCATGTAGCCGAGGCCGAAGCGGGTGCTCACGACCAGGACGCGGTCCGGGCCCGCGGACTCCTCCGTGCGGGCCATGGTGAGCGTCGCGGGGGCGAACAGCCTGCGGCCCCCGTCCACGACGCCGGTGAGCGAGGCGTAGAAGCGGGCCAGCGCGTCCGCCGTGGCGATGCCCGCGGAGGCGGGCAGTTCGGCGGCGCGGTAGGCGGGGTCGTTCTCGTCGGCGAGCGGGGAGATCGCGGCGAAGGCGCGGCGCGTGAGCGACGACGGGTCGCCGTAGGCGTCGGTGACCGACGCCTTGGCGCGGACGCGCAGGCCGGCGGAGGGGGCGGCGGCCGGGGCCTCGATGCCGGCGATGCGGCCCACCCGGCCCTGCTCGGCCTCCGGCAGGCCCAGCCACAGGTCCAGGCCCAGCGGCCCGGCTATCTCCTCGGCGACCCAGGTGCCGATGGACCGGCCGGTCACGCGCCTGACCAGCTCGCCGATCAGCCAGCTGTAGGTCTGCGCGTGGTAGCCGTGGTCGGTGCCGGGCTCCCAGGCGGGCGTCTGCGCGGCGACGGCCCGGGCGCCGCTGACGCCGTCGATGGCCTCGGCGGGGGTGAGCGGGGTGTCGAGCACGGGCAGCCCGGCGCGGTGCGAGAGCAGGTGCCGTACGAGCACGCGCTCCTTGCCGTTCGCCTTGAACTCCGGCCAGTACGTGCCGACGGGCGCGTCGAGGTCGACCTGTCCGCGCTGGTGCAGGAGCAGCAGCACGGCCGCGGCCACACCCTTCGTGGCGGAGCGCACGATCTGCGCGGTGCCGCGGGTCCACGGTTCGGTGCCGTCCGCGTCCTTCGTACCGCCCCACAGATCGACGATCCTGCGCCCGTCCCGGTAGACGGCCACGGCCGCGCCCCGTTCGCCGCGCCGTACGAAGTTGTCCGCGAAGGCGTCCCGGACCGGTTCGAAACCGTCCGCCACCGTGCCCTGGACGTCCACCACTGTTTTCCGCTCCTACCGTGCCGATCGCTACAAAAGCCTCCACCATGGTGCAACGCGATCGCGGGTGCTCCGGACCAGGGGTCACCCCCGCAGGGCCACCGACCGCGGATCGAAGCCGAACGGGAGCTCCAGCCGGTGGGCCCGCATCAGCTCCTCGTCGCAGAGCAGGTCCCGGGTGGGGCCGTCCGCCGCGATGACGCCGTCGCTCAGCACGACGGACCGTTCGCACAGCTCCAGCGCGTACGGAAGGTCGTGCGTGACCATCAGCACAGTGACGTCCAGCGAGCGCAGGATGTCGGCGAGCTCGCGGCGGGAGGCGGGGTCGAGGTTGGAGGAGGGCTCGTCGAGGACGAGGATCTCCGGCTCCATGGCCAGTACGGTCGCCACGGCCACCCGGCGCCGCTGCCCGAAGGACAGGTGGTGCGGGGGGCGGTCCGCGAAGCCGGACATGCCGACCCGGGCCAGGGCCCCGGCCACGCAGCGCTCCAGCTCCGCGCCGCGCAGCCCGGCGGCGGCCGGGCCGAAGGCGACGTCCTCGCGCACGGTGGGCATGAAGAGCTGGTCGTCGGGGTCCTGGAAGACGATGCCGACGCGGCGCCGGACCTCGGCGAGGTGGCGCTTGTCGACCGGCAGGCCCGCGACGCGCACGGTTCCGGCGCCGCCGCTCAGGATGCCGTTGAGGTGGAGGACGAGCGTGGTCTTGCCCGCGCCGTTGGGACCGAGGAGGGCGACGCGTTCGCCGCGTGTGACGGCGAGGTCGACGCCGAAGAGGGCCTGATGGCCGTCGGGGTAGGCGAAGGCGAGGCCACAGACCTCGAGCGAAGGCGGTACGGGGGTCATGTCAGCATCCATCCGGTCAGGCAGACCGCCAGCGCGGCCAGCGGCAGCGCGGCCGCGTGCGTCCACTGCGCACGCGACGCGGTCACCTCGTCGATCACGGGCATCGAACCCGCGTAGCCGCGGCTGACCATGGCCAGGTGGACGCGTTCCCCGCGCTCGTACGAGCGGATGAACAGCGCCCCCGCGGACTTGGCCAGCACCCCCCAGTGGCGCACGCCGCGCGCGGTGAAGCCGCGCGATTCACGGGCGATGCGCATGCGCCGCATCTCGTCGGTGATGACGTCCCCGTAGCGGATCATGAAGGACGCGATCTGGACGAGCAGCGGCGGCATGCGCAGCCGCTGCAGGCCCAGCAGCAGCGCGCGCAGCTCGGTGGTCGAGGCGAGCAGCACGGAGGCGGCGACGCCCAGGGTCCCCTTGGCGAGGATGTTCCAGGCGCCCCAGAGACCGGACTGGCTGAGCGAGAGGCCGAGGACGTGCACGCGTTCGCCCTGTGCCACGAACGGCATGAGCACCGCGAAGGCGACGAACGGCACCTCGATCAGCAGCCGCCGCAGCAGGAAGGCCAGGGGCACCCGGGCCGCGACCGCGACGGCCCCCAGCAGCAGCGCGTACAGGCCGAAGGCCCACAGTGCCTCGCGCGGCGTGGAGACCACGATCAGCACGAAGCAGAAGACGGCCGCGATCTTGCAGTGCGGCGGCAGGGCGTGGACCGGTGAGCGAGCGTGCCGGTAGAGCTTGTGGGCGTGTCCCGCACCCATGTCAGCCGGTCCCGCTCTCGGCGGAAGCGGCGGAAGCGGCGGGGGCGGCCGCGGTGGTCGTGGTCCGGTCGCGGCGGCGGCGTACGGTCACGAACACTCCCGTGCCCACGGCCAGGGTCGCGCCGACGCCGATCACACCGGCGAGCCCGCCCGAGATGCGCTCGTCGGCGACGTCCTTGACCTGGTAGTCGGCGAGGGGGGAGCCCTTGGCGGCGTGGTCCTCGGCCTTGCTGTCGATGCCCTTGTCGTGGGCGACCTTCTCCAGCCCGTCGGGGCTGGTGGAGGCGTAGTAGCTGACGAACCCGGCGAGGGCGAGGGCGGCGACGAGCCCGGCGGCGGCGAGGCGGCGCGTCGAGCGGGCGGCGGCGGGGGACACGGCCGGGGCGGTGGCCGCGGCGGGGGCGGGGTCGGGGGCGGTGGGCGGCACCGTCGTCGTGCCGTCCGCCGTGCGCAGCTCCAGGGGCCTGGTCAGCCCGCGCGCGCCGTGGACGAGGTCCGGGCGCACGGCGATCACGGCGCCCACGGTCAGCGCGGTGATGACGGCCTCGCCGATGCCGATGAGCACGTGTACGCCCACCATCGCGGTGAAGACCTTGCCCAGCGGTACGTCGGTGGTGCCGCCGAGGGCGTAGATGAGGGTGAAGGCCCCGGCTGCCGCGGGTACGGACACCAGGGCGGCCACGAAGGCCGCGGCGGTCACGGACGGGCGGCGGCGCGGCAGCACCTTCACCAGCAGCCGGAAGAGGGCGTAGGCGACGACGGTGGTGACCACGGCCATGTCGCTGATGTTCACGCCGAGGGCGGTCAGCCCGCCGTCCGCGAACAGCACGCCCTGCATCAGCAGCACCACGGATATACAGAGGACCCCTGTGTAGGGGCCTACGAGTATCGCGGCCAGCGCACCGCCCAGCAGGTGGCCGCTGGTGCCGGCCGCGACGGGGAAGTTCAGCATCTGGACGGCGAAGACGAAGGCCGCCACGAGCCCCGCCAGCGGGGCCGTCTTCTCGTCCAGCTCTCTGCGGGCCCCGCGCAGGCTGACCGCGACGGCGGCCGCGGCGACGGCCCCCGCCGCCAGGGAGACCGGGGCATCGATGAACCCGTCGGGTACATGCATGGCGAGCTCCGTCCGTTCGTGCATCGCTCGTGGGTCCGGCTGTTCGGTCCGGGAGTGGCCCGGCCGGTGTGATTCAGCCATCTCGTTCAGTGGTGAACCGCTCGATGATAGTGGCGAGCTGCAAATCAGTGGCAAGAGCGTGTGCGATGCGACTGCGCGCCCCTCGCTCAGCCCCACGCCTGCCAGAGGTGGCGAGTCGGGGCAACTCCCCAAATGCTGGGCACGGGAGGTACGTCACCATGACCACGGCCACCGCGCCCGCCCCACAGGCCCCGGCCCCGCCCGTTTTGAGCCGCCGCCGCACGAATCTCGTCTTCATCACGATCGTGCTCGGCATGCTGCTCGCCGCTGTCGACCAGACGATCGTCTCCACCGCCCTGCCGACGATCGTCGCGGACCTGGGCGGCGGCGGGCACATGGCGTGGGTGGTGACGGCGTACCTCCTGGCCGAGACGGTCTCCACCGTCCTGGTGGGCCGGTTCGGCGACCTCTTCGGCCGGAAGGTGATCTTCCAGCTCAGTGCGGTCGTCTTCACCGCCGGCTCGGTCTTCGCGGGCGCCGCGACCTCCATGGCCATGCTGATCGCCGCCCGCGCCGTGCAGGGCGTCGGCGGCGGCGGGCTGATGGTCACCGCCATGGCCCTGATCGCGGACGTCATCCCGCTGCGCGAACGCGGCAAGTACCAGGGCGCGCTCGGCGCGGTCTTCGGCGTCACCACGGTCGTCGGGCCGACCCTCGGCGGCATCTTCACCGACCACGCCACCTGGCGCTGGTGCTTCTACGTCAACGTGCCCGTCGCCATCGTCATGGTGGTCATGGCCGCCCGCACGATCCCGGTCGTCCGCTCGGCGGTGCGCCCGGTCATCGACTACCTCGGCATCGCCCTGGTGGCGCTCGGCTCCTCCGCCCTGGTGCTCGGCCTGGAGTGGGGCGGCAACACCTACGCCTGGGCCTCGGCCGTCATCATCGGCCTGTTCGCGGGTGCGATCGCCCTGCTGACGGCGTTCGTCCTGGTGGAGCTGCGGGCGCAGGAGCCGATGCTGCCCATGCACCTCTTCCGCAACCCCGTCTTCACCGTCTGCTCGGCGCTCAGCTTCATCGTGGGCTTCGCGATGCTCGGCGCGCTGACGTACCTGCCGACGTATCTGCAGTACGTGGACGGGGTGTCGGCCACGATGTCGGGTGTGAGGGCGCTGCCGATGGTCGCCGGGCTGCTGGGCGCGTCCATGCTCTCCGGCATCACCGTCAGCCGCACCGGCCGCTACCGCCTCTTCCCCATCGCGGGCATGGCCGTGATGGCGCTCGGCCTGTACCTGATGTCGACGATGGGGCCGTCGACGGGGGCGTGGCTGGAGTCGCTGTACATGTTCGTGCTCGGTGTCGGCATCGGGCTCGCCATGCAGGTGCTGACGATCGCCGTGCAGAACACCGTGCCGTACCACGAGCTGGGCACGGCGACGTCGGGCGTGACGTTCTTCCGCACGCTCGGCAGCGCCTTCGGCACGGCCATCTTCGGCACCCTCTACGGCAACCAGCTGATCCCCAACCTCACCGGCGCGCTGGCCCGTTCGCCCGGGGTGCCGCCGGCCGCGGTGCAGAGCCCGCAGGCGCTCGCCCAGCTGCCGGCGGACCTGGCGCGGCCCGTCGTCGACGCCTACGCGGACACCGTGAACTACGTCTTCCTGTGGGTGGTACCGGTCGCCCTGGTGGGCTTCGTCGCCGCCTGGTTCCTGAAGGAGGTGCCGCTGCGCGACAGCGCGCGGGCCGGGGCCTCGGACATGGGCGAGGCCTTCGCGGCGCCGGATTCCGCCGAGTCGGACCGGCAGTTGGAGCGGGCGGTGGCCGGCGTCATGCGCAAGGCGAAGGGCGGCCCGGTCAGCCGCCAGATCCTCGACGCGTCCGGCAGCCATCTCGACCCGGTCGAGGCGTGGACGCTGGGCCAGATCCACTGGCGCGTGCGGCTGCGCGGCGACGCCTCGCTGTCGTCGGTCGCCGCCGCCCACCACATGCCGCCGGAGGTCCTGGAGCCGGCCTTCGCCCGAACGGCGCGGGCCGGGTACGTGCGCGTGGAGGGCGACCGCCTGTCCCTGACGCCCGCGGGCGAGGCCGAGCTCGACCGGCTGGGCACGGCGTGGCGCTCCTGGCTGGCCACCCATCTGGACGACTGGGACATCGGCGACGCCGAGGACCGCGCCCGGATGGACCGGGCGCTGGATCTCCTGGCGGAGCGGCTGCTGGAGGAGGACGAACACGCGCGGGAGCGGACGGGGGTGTGAGGTCGCCCGGGGCCCGTGGGAGGCCGCCCCCCGCCGAAGCCAATGGGGTGAATCGCGGCAAAGCTGTGCATGTAAGCAAATATTCGGTCAACTCCCTGAGGGCCACGTCGGAGTGGACGTGGACGAAGGAGGTTTCATGCGACCGGAGGAGATAGCGATGCGCGGTTACCGGCGACTGACCGTTCCGTCCGTCATCACGGCGGCCCTGATGCTCGGCGGTGCGGCCCTGCCGGGCACGGCCGCGGGTGCCGCGCCACGGTCGGGACCGGCTCCTGCGCACGTGGCGGGCCCGACGGACTACGAGGAGGCCGCCTGCGAGGGCCCGGCCCCGGGAGAGGGAGACGTCTACTCGCGGCCCCCCAGGGTGGGGCCCCCGAAGGGCGTACTGCCCAAGGACCCGCAGGGCACACACCACAAGGACCCGCACGGCACACACCACAAGGACCCGCAGGGCACGCCTGCGAGGGACTCGGCGGGCATGCCTCACAAGGATCCCGCAGCCACGCCTGCGAAGGACCCGGCAGGCATGCCTCACAAGGATCCCGCAGCCGCGCCCGTCAAGGACCCGGCAGGCAAGCCTCACGAGGATCCCGCAGCCGCGCCCGTCAAGGCACCGGTGGGCGCGCACGCGCAGCACCGCAGCCTGCCGCTGAAGTGGCCCAGGGGCATTCCGGAGCGCGACGAGGCCGTGCGCATGCTGGAGGAACTGGACGTCAAGCCCTTCAACAGCAAGGGCTACGACCGCTCGCGCTTCGGCTCCGCCTGCTGGGTCCGGCACGGCGTCGACAGGTGCACCACCCGTGAGATCGTCCTCAAGTTCCAGTCCCTCGTACCGGCGACGCTCGACGGCAAGTGCAGGGTCGTCGGCGGTCAGTGGCACAGCGAGTACGACAACAGGATCATGGCCGATCCGGTGCACATGGACGTCGACCACATCGTGCCGCTGCGGCACGCGTGGGGCTCCGGGGCGAACACCTGGTCGCCCGAGAAGCTGCAGGAGTTCGCCAACGACCTGACCGCCTCGCCGCAGCTGATCGTGGTGTCCACCTGGAGCAACCGCCGCAAGGGCGACAAGGGGCCGGACAAGTGGCTGCCGCAGGGCGGCGAGTGCCCTTACAGCCAGGCGTGGGTGGCGGTGAAGGACTACTACGGCCTGAGCGTCACCCGGGCGGAGAAGGCCAAGCTGCTGCAGGTCCTCTCCACCTGCGGAACCTGACGGAGCCTGACCCAGGTCTGGCCGGGCGGCGCTACAGCGCCGCCCGGCTGCCGGTGCTCACCGGCGCCGTCGCCCGCGCGGCGCGCTGCGCGGCGTCGGCGACCTGGTCCGCGGTCAGCACGTAACCGGTCTCCGCGTCGGCCGTCGAACGGGCGAAGACCACCCCGTACACCTTGCCCGCCGGCGTCAGCAGGGGGCCGCCGGAGTTGCCGGGGCGGACGGTGGAACGCACGGAGTAGACCTCGCGGGTGGTGACGCCGTCGCCGTAGATGTCCTGGCCCTTGGCGCGCAGCTCGTTGGCGACGATAGCGGCGCGCAGGTCGAGGCCGCCGTTCTCGGGGAAGCCCGCGACGACGGCCGCGTCACCGCGCTTCGCGCTCTTGTCGAAGGGCAGCACGGGCGCGTCCAGGCCCGGCACGTCCAGGACGGCGACGTCGGCCCGGGGGTCGAACAGGACGACCTTGGCCCGGTACGCACGGCCCACCCCGCCGATCTTGACGGTCGGGTCGCTGACGCCGGCCACCACGTGGGCGTTGGTCATCACGTGCTCGTCGGCGTAGACGAAGCCGCTGCCCTCCTGGCCGCGCCGGCCGCTGCCTACGTCCGCCACGCCCTCGACCTTGACGACGCTGTTGCGGGCCGCCTGCGTCGCGGCCGGGGTGACCGCGTCGCCGGACGGCTTGGGCACGCCGGTGGCGGGCTCGTTCTCGAAGGGGTTGAAGACCTGGGGGAACCCCGCGCCGGACAGCGCGTCCGTGGTGCGGCTGAACCACGTGGGCGCCTGCTCGGGCATGGCCCGCTGCACCGCGCCCAGCAGTGCGGAGTCCTTGATCTCCCGCGTCAGCAGGGTCGAGTTCGCCGATACGAGCACGCTCGCGGCCACCCAGCCGACCAGCAGCACCGCCAGCGAGTTGACGGCGGCCCCGCCCACGCCGTCGACGCCGCGCACGGGCGCCCACGTCAGCCGGGAGCGCAGCCGCCACGCGAGCCGCCCGGCCAGGGCGTGCCCGACGGCGGCGGGTATGAGCACGACCAGCACCGCGACGACAGCCGCCGCCGACGTCCCGGCCTCGAAGGGCTCCAGCGCGTAGGGCAGCGCCCACACGCCCAGCACGGCTCCGCCGAGGAACCCGGCGAGCAGCACGACGCTCGCCACCAGGCCCCGGCGGTAGCCGGAGACGGCGTAGCCGAGGACGACCAGCATCAGCAGCACATCAAGCAGGTTCAACGCGGAGCCCTCTCCTTCACACGCGCCCCCGGTCGCGCCCACTGGCGTGGACTAAGGAAAACGCCGGCCCGGAGGCCGGCGGTTCCCATTCATGCCGAATTCGTGGCGTACGCCACGAAGCGGCGCGCCGCCGGAGGCGGCGCCGGACCCGGGCGGTGAACCCGTACCGGCCCGGGCGGAGAGGGTGCCGGGCCATGAAGCGGTGGTCCTCCCCTGACGCAGGCCGCCGTGGGCACCTGTTTCCCCGCCGCCGCGGCGAACAGCCCCCATGACGCGGCCCGGCGGTGCCGGACCCACCGGAAGTGGGCCGGCACCGCCGGGCCGGAGGCACCGGGGTCGCGTCAGACGCGGACCGGCTCGCGCTCCTCGCCGTGCTCGGCGGCCCCGGCCGCGGCCGGGGCCGCCAGCCGCTTCCGCAGCTGCTCGCCCTCGACGTCGACGTTGGGCAGCACCTTCGCCAGCCAGCCCGGCAGCCACCACGCGCTCTTGCCGAGCAGTGCGAGCACCGCCGGGACGATGGCCATGCGCACCACGAACGCGTCGAAGAAGACGGCGATGGCGAGGCCGAAGCCGATCATCTTGATCATCGGCTCCGAGGAGCCGATGAAGCCCGCGAAGACGCTGATCATGATGACGGCGGCCGCGCTGACGACCCGCGCACCGTGCCGGAAGCCGGTCACGATGGCCTGGCCGGGCCGCTCCCCGTGGACGTACGCCTCACGCATCCGGGTCACGAGGAAGACCTCGTAGTCCATGGCGAGGCCGAAGACGACACCCACCATGAAGATCGGCATCATGCTCATGATCGGACCGGTCTCCTCGACGCCGAAGAGCGCGCCGAGCCAGCCCCACTGGAAGACGGCGACGACCGCGCCCAGGGCCGCGACCACCGAGAGCAGGAAGCCGAGCGCCGCCTTGAGCGGCACCAGGACGGACCGGAAGACGATCATCAGCAGCAGGAAGGCCAGGCCGACGACGAGCGCCAGGTAGGGCAGCAGGGCGTCGTTCAGCTTCTGCGAGACGTCGATGTTCATCGCCGTCGAGCCGGTGACGAACACCTTCGCGCCGTTGTCCGAGGCGGTGGCGGCGCCCTTGTCCCGGATGGCGTGGACGAGGTCCTCGGTCTCGGTGCCGCTGGGCTTGGACCTGGGCACGACGGTGATCGTCGCGGTGTTCCCGGCCTTGTTCAGCGGGGCCGGGACGACGGCGGCGACGTCGTCGAGTCCCTTGACCGTGTCCGTGACGGACTGGACCGCGCCCTCGGCGTCCTTGCTGCCGGCCGCGTCCACGACGAGCAGCAGCGGGCCGTTGAAGCCGGGGCCGAAGCCCTCGCTCAGCAGGTCGTAGGCCTTGCGCTGGGTGGTGTTCCTGGGCTGCGACCCCTCATCGGGCAGGCCCAGCACCAGCGAGCCGGCGGGCACGGCGATCGCGCCGAGCCCCAGCACACCGGCGAGCAGCACCACGGCCGGGCGGCGCAGGACGAGGCGGGCCCAGCGGGTGCCCAGGTTGGGCTTGTCCTCGGCGGGGGCGCTGCCCTCGGCCTTGCGGTTCTTGCGGGACAGCGCCTGGCGGCCCGCGAAGCCCAGCAGGGCCGGGATGAGGGTGAGCGCGATGAGCACGGCGATGGCGACGGTGCCGGCGGCGGCCACGCCCATCTTCGTCAGCATGGGGATGTTGACGACGGCCAGGCCCACCAGCGCGATGATGACCGTCAGGCCGGCGAAGACCACCGCCGAGCCGGCCGTGCCGACCGCCCGTCCGGCCGCCTCCTCGCGCTCACGCCCCTCGGCGATCTCCGCGCGGTAGCGGGAGACGATGAACAGGGCGTAGTCGATGCCGACGGCGAGGCCGATCATCGTGGCGAGGGTCGAGGTGTTGCCGCCCAGGTCCAGGGTGGAGGCGAGCGCGGTGATCGAGGAGACGCCGATGCCGACGCCGATGATCGCGGTCAGCAGCGGCAGGCCCGCGGCGACCAGCGAACCGAAGGTGATCAGCAGGACGACCGCCGACATGGCGATGCCGATGATCTCGCTGGAGCCGCCGCCGTCGGGCATCGACTGCAGCGCGCTGCCGCCGGTCTCGACGGTCAGCCCGGCGTCCCGGCCGTGCTGCGCGGCGCCCTTGAGGGTGTCGCGCGAGGCGTCGGTGAGCTCGTTGGCCTTGACCTTGTAGGAGACGGACGAGTACGCGATCGTGCCGTCCTTGCTGACGGCGTCGGTCTTGAAGGGGTCGGCGGCCTGGGCCACCTGCGGGCCCGTCAGCTCGCCGACCGTCTTCTCGATGGCGGCCTTGTTCTTGGGGTCGGTGACCTTCTGGCCTTCGGGGGCCTTGAAGACCAGGCGGGCGGAGGCGCCGTCGGCCTTCATCTCCGGATTGCGCTTCTCCAGGAGGTCGAAGGCCTGCTGCGCCTCCACCCCCGGTATGGAGAAGTTGTCGTTGGTCGACTTGGACGCGCTGGCGGCGCCCACACCGGCGAGGACCAGCAGCACCACCCATATCAGGGCGGCGTACCAGCGGCGCCGGAAGGCGAGCCGGCCGAGTTTGTAGAGGAACGTGGCCACGAGCGTGGTGCTCCCGTCGGGTCGGATACGTAAGGAATTCGGATACGTAAGGAACTGGATGTGGGAACCAGCCCGACGGGAGCGGTGCGTCAGGTGGAGCCTCGGTGGGGTTGGCCGCGGGGTAACGGCATCAGGGATCGAGGCCGAGAGCGGGGAGGATCACGGCCTCGATGTAATGGGAGAGGTAGTCGGCGTCCGCCGGCCGGTCCTCGATCAGCGGGCGCGCGAAGAAACCGCCGAACATCATGTGCGCGACGTAGGGGATCGCGGGGTTGTCCGCCGCGAGTTCGCCCCGTACGACAGCGCGCCGGAGCATCGCGTCCAGCGCCGCCAGCTCGGGCTCGATCAGTACTTCGCGCAGCGCCCGGTGGAGATCCTGGTTGCTGTGCACCGCGTGCCCGAGCCCCCGCATGAGGGCGGTGTCCTTCTCCATCCGCTCGGTGTCCGCACGGCACACCATCGCCCGGAGGTCGTCGCGCACCGTACCGGTGTCGATGTCCGCCAGGCTGACCGGCTTGTTGTGCCGCAACGCCCGCGCGACCAGCTCCGGCTTGCCCCTCCACTGGCGGTAGAGGGTGGCCTTGCTGGAGTGCGTACGCGCGGCCACGGCGTCCATCGTCAGGGCGTCGTAGCCGACCTCGCACAGCAGCGCGAGTACCGCCTCGTAGAGCTCGGCCTCGCGTTCGGGGGTCAGTCTGGTGCGGCGCACGGCCGGCTTGGGTGGTTCCGTCGGCATACCGCCCCTCCCTTCACACGAGTCGTACGAAACGGTTTCGTACAGCCGAGCGTAGGACAGGGCCGGCCCGGCGAGGAGCGAAACGGCATCGTTTCGATGGTGTTCTGCGTCACGGCTGAGTTGCCGCGACGGGGCGGGGCCGAAACCATGGATGGGTGAGCGACGCACGCGCGGCCGCCGGGCCGCAGATGAGTCCGAAGCCCGCAGGTACGCCGCGCGGGCGGAGAAGCGAACCGTCGAACACACCGAGCGATGCCTACGTCCGCTTTCCTCATCTGCACGGCGATCTGCTCTGCTTCGCGGCGGAGGACGATCTCTGGCTGGCGCCCCTGGCCGCGCCGGGGGCCGGTGCCGGGCGGGCCTGGCGGCTGACGGTCGACCGGACCAGGGTCGGGCATCCGCGCTTCTCGCCCGACGGCCGGCACATCGCCTTCACCAGCTGGCGCAGCCTCGACCCCGAGATCCATCTGGTCCCCGTCGAGGGCGGCCCGGCCCGCCGGCTCACCTACTGGGGCAGCACCGACACCCGCGTCTGCGGCTGGACGCCCCCGGAGGACGGCGTCTCGCACGTCCTGGCGGTCAGCTCGCACGGCCAGCCGTTCTCGTATTTCTCCTGGGCCTACAAGGTGCCGACGGACGGCGGCCCCGGCGGGCAGCTGCCGTGGGGCCCGGTCTCGGATCTCGCCGTCGCGGACGTCGACGGGGAGCACCGGACACTGATCCTCACCGGGAAGCCGCCGCACGAGCCGGCGTCCTGGAAGCGTTACCGGGGCGGGGCCACCGGCCGGCTGTGGCTGCAGGGCGACCGGCTGCTGCCGGAGCTGCGCGGCCACCTTGACTCGGTGATGTTCGTCGGCGGGCGCATCGCCTTCCTCTCCGACCACGAGGGTGTCGGCAATCTGTACTCCTGCCTCCCCGACGGCTCGGGCCTGCTCCGCCACACCGATCACCAGGATTTCTACGCCCGGCACGCCTCCACCGACGGCTCGCGCGTGGTCTACCAGTGCGCGGGCGAGGTGTGGCTGGTGGAGGACTTCGGCCCGCAGGGCCGCCCCCGCCGGCTGGACCTGCGGCTCGGCGGGCCGCGGGCCGGCCGGCGGACGTACCAGGTGCAGGCCGCCCGGCACGTCGAGTCGCTGAGCGTGGACGGCACGGGCCGGGCGAGCGCGGTCCAGGTGCGCGGCAGCCTGTACTGGCTGACCCACCGCGACGGCCCGGCCCGCGCCATCGCCGACACCCCGGGCGTGCGGGTGCGGCTGCCGGAGATGGTGGGGTCGACCGGCCGGGTCGCCTACGTCACGGACGCGGCGGGCGAGGACGCCATCGAGATCGCCCACCTGCCGCGCGCGTCCGGCCCGTCGGAGCCGCGGCGGCTGGCGGCGGGCCGCATCGGCCGGGTGCACGAGCTGCTGGCCTCGCCGGACGGCGAGCGGCTGGCGGTCGCCGCGCACGACGGGCGGCTGCTGCTGGTGGACGCCTCGCCCGACGGGGACGGGGAGGCCGGCGAGCTGATCCGGTCCGCCAACGGCCCCGTGCGCGACCTGGCCTTCTCCCCCGACTCGGCCTGGCTGACCTGGTCGCACCCGGGGATCGGGCGTTCGCTGCGCCAGATCAAGATCGCCAGGCTGTCCGACCGGCTGGTCGTCGACGTCACCAACGGCCGCTTCGAGGACGAGCAGCCGGTCTTCACCCGTGACGGCCGCTATCTGGCCTTCCTCTCGTGGCGCGGCTTCGACCCGGTCTACGACGTGCACACCGGCGACCTTTCCTTCCCGCTGGGCTGCCGCCCCTATCTCGTGCCGCTGTCGTCCGTCACGCCCTCGCCGTTCGCGCTGTCGACGGAGGGCAGGCCGGCGGCCGGCGGCCTGGACCTGGAGGACAGCGGCGAGACGGGCGACGCGGGCGCGGTGACGGTGGAGGCGGAGGGGCTGGAGAGCCGGGTGACGCCCTTCCCGGTGGCCGCGTCGAAGTACTCCGCGCTCCACCCGGTCGGCGGTGGCGGCCTGGTGTGGCTGCGCTGGCCGATCTCCGGCGCGCTCGGCGAGACCTTCGCCAACCCGGCCGAGACCTCCGGGCGCCCCACGCTGGAGCACTTCGACCTGTCCAAGGCCAAGCGCACCGAACTGACCAGTTCCCTGGACTGGTTCGCGGTCAGCGGCGACGGCACCCGGCTCGTCGTCAACGACGAGGGTGACCTGCGCGTCGTGCCGGCCACCGACCCGGCGGACTCCGACTCGACCGTCTATGTCGACATGCGGCGTATCCTCCACGACGTCGACCCCGCCGCCGAGTGGCGCCAGGCCTACGCCGAGGCGGGCCGCATCGTACGGGCGTACTTCTGGGAGCCGGGGATGTGCGGCGTCGACTGGGACGCGGTGCTGGAGCAGTACCGCCCGCTGGTGGAACGGGTCGCCTCCCCCGACGAGTTCGCCGACCTGCTGCGCGAGGTCCTCGGCGAGCTCGGCACCTCGCACGCCTATGTCAGCCCCGCGCGCCGCAACGAGGGCCCGCCGCACTACCAGCGCGCCATCGGCCTGCTCGGCGCCAATCTGACCCATCAGAAGGACGGCTCCTGGACGGTGCGGCGGGTACTGCCCGGCGACTCCTCCGACTCCAAGGCCCGCTCGCCGCTGGCCGGTTCGGGCATCCGTGAGGGCTCGGCGCTCACCCACGTCGACGGGCGCCCGGTGGATCCCGTCGCCGGCCCGTACCCGCTGCTGGCGGCGGCCGGCGGGACGACCGTCGAGCTGACCTTCACGTCGCCCGAGGGCGAGGGGCACGCGCGCCGGGTCGCCGTCGTGCCGCTGGTCGACGAACGGCCGCTGCGCTACCAGGACTGGGTGACCAAGCGGCGGGCGGTGGTCCACGAGCTGAGCGACGGCAAGTGCGGCTACCTCCACATCCCCGACATGGGCGGCTCCGGCTGGGCCCAGTTCAACCGGGACCTGCGGATGGAGATGTCCCGGCCCGCGCTTATCGTCGACGTCCGCGGCAACGCGGGCGGCAACATCAGCGAGCTCGTCGTCGAGAAGCTCACCCGCACCATCATCGGCTGGGACCTCACGCGCGACGCCCAGCCGGTCTCGTACGCGAGCAACGCACCGCGCGGTCCGGTCGTCGCCATCGCCGACGAGATGACGTCCTCCGACGGCGACATGATCACCGCGGCGTTCAAGCTCCAGGGCATCGGCCCGGTCGTGGGCCTGCGCACCTGGGGCGGCGTCGTCGGCATGACGGGCCGGCACCGCCTGGTCGACGGCACCTCGATCACGGTGCCGATGAACGCGGCGTGGTTCGACGCGTACGGCTGGGGCGTGGAGAACCACGGCGTGGAACCCGATGTGGAGGTCGACCGCACGCCGCTGGACTGGGCCGAGGGCCGCCACAAGCAACTGGACGACGCGGTACGGATCGCGCTCGACCTGCTGGAGCGGCACGGCACCGCCCAGCCGCCGGACTACTCCGGTGTGCCGGACCTGCGGCGGCCGGAGCTGCCGCCGCGCTGAGCACCGGGGGCGTACGCGGACACGCGAGGGGCGCACCAAGGGGCGCACCCGGGTGCCGGGTGCGCCCCTCGCCTGCGAGACCTACTGGCGGTCGTCCGTCTCGTCCCGGAGGTCGTCGAAGGACTCCTGGCGGTTCTCCTGCTCCCTGCGCTCCTTGAGGCGGTCCTGCGCCTGCCGGCCCTTCTGCTGCGCCTGCTTCTTGGCCTCTTCCGCCTTCTGCTTCGCCTGCTGGGCCTTGCCCTGCATCTCGTCCTTGATGCCCATGGGTGTCACTCCTCGTGGAGGTCGGGTATTCGGGCCGCGACCAGCCTCACACGCGAGGACGAACGTCGCATTTCGATCAGTGACGCTCCGTGTTCGCCGCCGTGTCCGCCGCGCCGCCCGCTCCCACCAGCCCGAATCGCACCCCTGCCAGCCGGGGCTCGGCGCGCCGCATCTGGCGGGCGCCGCCCGCGGTGAGGAGGGCGGGCAGGTACCCGCGCACCGGCTGCATGCCGCGCAGCCACCGCTGTCCGTACACGTGCGCCGACCGCCGCTCGATGCCCGTCACCAGCCGGTCGACGGCGGGCCCGAGGGGGTAGGTGCGGTTCGCGGGCCACGGCAGCCGCCGGCGCAGGTCGCGCATCGCCTCGTGCTCGTCGGCGCCGCGCACCATGTCGGTGTCCGTCCAGCTCAGGTACGCGACGCCGACCCGTACGCCCTTGTGGGCGACCTCGGCGCGCAGGCTGTGCGCGTACGCCTCGACGCCCGCCTTGGACGCGCAGTACGCGCTCATCATGGGCGCCGGGGTGATCGCGGCGAGGGAGGCGATCTGGAGCAGGTAGCCCCGGCTGCCGGTCAGTGCGGGCAGGAAGGCGCGGCCGGTGACGGCGCTGCCGATGAGGTTGACCTCGATGACGCGCCGCCACGCGTCCGGGTCGGAGCCGGCCAGGGGGCCGCCGGTGGCGACGCCGGCGTTGGCGACGACGATGTCCACCTTGCCGAACCGCGCCTCGACCTCGCCCGCCACGCGGGTCATCTCCTCGTGGTCGGTGACGTCGGCGTCCCAGCAGGCGGCATCCGTGCGCAGCGCGCCGGCGACGCGACGCAGTTCGCCGGGCTCCAGCCCCACCAGGGCCACGCCCGCCCCGCGGGCGGCCAGTTCGCGGGCCAGCGACTCCCCCACCCCGCGTGCGGCTCCCGTGACGACGGCGACCTGGCCGTCGAGGGGGGTGCGGGATCTCATCGCACGGCCTCCGCCCGCGCGGCCGTCCGGCGTGTGTGGCCCGGCGGGCGCAGCACCTGGTACTCGCAGAGGTCGACGCGCCGGGTCACCTTGCGGAACTCGGCCGTGGTGCCGGGCCAGGCGGTGGTGTTGCGGCCGGCCGCGTCCAGGTACCAGCTGTCGCAGCCGGTGTTCCAGACGGTGCGGGACATGCGCTGCTGGAGTTTGCGGTTCCAGGCGCGTACGGCGGAGGGGCGGGCGTCGAGCGCGGCCCTGCCGCCGAGGGTGCCGAGCTGGCGCATGAAGTCGGCGAGGTAGTTCAGCTGGGCCTCGATGATGAGGATCATCGAGCTGTTCCCCAGGCCGGTGTTGGGGCCGATGACGGTGAGGAAGTTGGGGAAGCCGGCGGCGCTGGCGCCGCGCAGGGCCGCCATGCCGTCCTTCCACTCCTCCGCCAGCGTCGTGCCGCCGGCGCCGGTGACCCGCTGGGCGATCGGCATGTCGGTGACCCGGAACCCGGTGCCGAAGACGATCGCGTCGGCCTCCGTCTGCGTGCCGTCGGTGGCCACGAGCGTGGAGCCGCGCACCTCGGCGAGGCCGGAGGCGACGAGGTCCACGTTGGGGCGGGTGAGGGCCGGGTAGTAGTCGTTGGACAGCAGGATGCGCTTGCAACCGATGCGGTAGTCCGGCAGGAGCTTGGCGCGCAGCGCCGGGTCCTTGACGGCCCTGCGCATGTGGGCGGCGGCGAGGCGCTCCACGAGTTCGAGCCGGTCCGGCCGTTTCGTGAAGAGGCCGACCTGCAGCTCCCGTACGCCCCACAGCAGTGCGCGGCGCAGCGCCCGGGTCGCGGGCAGGCGGGTGTGCAGCCACTGCTCGGGGCCGGTGATGCGGCGGTCGGCGCGTGGCAGCACCCAGGCCGGGGTGCGCTGGAAGAGGGTGAGGCGGGAGACCTCGGGCTGGATGGCGGGCACGATCTGGATGGCGGAGGCGCCGGTGCCGACCATGGCGACACGCTTGCCGCGCAGGTCGTAGCCGTGGTCCCAGCGGGCGGAGTGGAAGACCTTGCCGGGGAAGGCGTCCAGTCCGGGCACGTCGGGGACCCTCGGGTCGGAGAGCGGCCCGGTGGCGGAGACGACCACGTCGGCGGTGTAGGTCCCGCGGGCGGTGACGACCTCCCAGTGCAGCTGGTCGGCGTCCCATCGCAGGTCGCGCACCTCGGAGTTCAGGCGCAGGTGCGGCCGCAGGCCGAAGGTGTCGGTGAGGTGCTCCAGATAGGCGCGGATGTGCGGCTGGCCGGAGAAGTTGCGCGGCCAGGCGGGGTTGGGGGCGAAGGAGAAGGAGTAGAGGTGGGAGGGCACATCGCAGGCGCAGCCGGGGTAGGTGTTGTCCCGCCAGGTGCCGCCGACGGCGTCGGCGCGCTCCAGGACGACGAAGTCGGTGATGCCCTCGCGGCGCAGCCGCACGGCCGCCCCCAGGCCGCCGAAGCCCGATCCGATCACCGCCACCCGTACATGCCGTCTCCGTACGTCCTCGTCCATGCCGCCTCCCGGGAATCCGCGTGCCGACCGCGCCAGTGATCACTGGCACGATGGGAGCGTACGACAGGCTGCCCTGGGGGCGATAGAGGCACGGGGCAAGGAAGTTACCGCCGTTCACACGTAGGCTTCCGGCGTGGCGAACGACGAGAGGGCACCCGGCGGCGGCAGCGGGGAGCGCGAGTACCGGATGGCGGAGCTGGCCGAGGAGGCCGGCATCACCGTCCGCACGCTGCGCTTCTACCGGGAACGCAAGCTCATACCGCCACCGCGCCGCGAGGGCCGCATCGCCTGGTACGGCGAGCACCACCTCGCCCGGCTGCGCACCATCGCGGCCCTGCTGGAGCGGGGCCACACCCTCGGCGGCATCGCCGAGCTGCTGGCCGCTTTCGAGTGCGGGCGTGACGTGGGCGAACTCCTGGGGCTGGCGGGCGCCACCATCACCACTCCCTGGTCCGAGGAGACAGCGGTCCGCCTCACCCCCGAGGAACTCGCCGACCGCTTCAAGGGCGAAGTCACCCCGGAGAACCTCACCGCCGCTCTCGACGTCGGCTACCTCGCCGCGGACGGCGACGAGATCGTCCACGTCAGCCGCCGCCTTCTGGACGCGTCCACGGCTCTGGTGCAGGGCGGGGTGCCGCTGTCGGCCGTGCTGGCCGCCGGCCGCGAGGTCCGCGCCCACGCGGAAGCGATGGCGGAGACCTTCTCGGGGCTGATCCGCGACCACGTCCCGGCGGACGCGGTGGAGCGGCTGCAGCCGCTCGCGAAGGCGGTGGTGGACGCGGAGTTCGCGATGGCGATGGACCGCGCTACGCGCGGCGCCCTCAGTCCCCCGCCGGGCTGAAATTCCAGCCCGTCCGGCGCTTTCGAGGACCGGGGTCCGGGGCGGAGCCCCGGTCACGGCGCCGCAGAGGCCCCCGGGACCGGCACCACGCCCACCGCCTCCGCGGGCCCGGCCTTCTGCCGAGCGGGCGCAGCCGGCCGACGGACCAGCGCCAGTGCCACCACCCCGCCCACGACCCCGAGCACCCCGGAGACGACGAAGACATCCCGCAGCCCCACCGCGAACGCCTCCCGCACCACGTGCTCGACCACCTCGCGCCGCCCCGCGTCCGCCCGCCCGATCACCGCGGCGGCCTGGCCCCCGGCCAGAGCGTCGGCCGACACCCCGCCGCCCTGACCGACCTGACCGCCGGAGCCCCGCAGGGACCCGCTCATCCCCGCGTGGAAGACCACGCCCAGCACCGCGATGCCCAGCGCGTTGCCCAGCTGCCGGGCGGTGTTGACCGCGCCGCTGGCCATGCCGCTCCGCTCGGGCGGTACCGACGCCATGGCCGTGGCCGCCAGTGCGGGCGTGGCGAGCCCGACGCCGATGCCGGTCACCGCGAGGCCCGGGGCCAGCGCCGTCCACGTCGACTCCGCCCCCACGAAGGCCTGCAGCAGCGCGCCCACGCCGATCAGCGACAGCCCCAGTCCCACGGTCAGCCGCGGCGAGGCGCCGTGCAGGAAGCGCCCGGCCAGCGAGGCGACCACGAACGCGGCCACGCTCATGGGCAGGCTGGTGAGCCCGGACGTCACCGGCCCCATGCCCCGCACGGACTGCAACCACAGCGATGCGTAGGCCAGATACGAGAACGCGGCGACGGAGAGCAGCACGGCGGCGACCATGAGCCCCGAGAACGACGCCTGCCGGAACAGGGAGAGGTCCAGCATGGGCTGCCTGCCGCGCAGTTCGACGGCGAGGAACACGAGCAGCGCCAGCGCCGCCAGGCCGAACAGGCCGAGTGTGGTGCCCGAGGTCCACCCGTGATCCTCGCCCTTGATCAGGGCATAGGTCGCCGCGCCGGCCGCGAGCGTGAAGGCCGCCATGCCGGGCAGGTCGACGCCCCGGGTCCGGGAGGTGCGGGAGCGGGCGATGTACTTCCCTGTCATGGCGATGGCGAGCACGCTGATGGGGAGGTTGACGAAGAAGATCCAGCGCCAGTCGAGGTGCTGGGTCAGCAGGCCGCCCATCACCGGCCCGGCCGCCGAGGCGGCGCCGCTGACGGCGCCCCAGGCGCCGAAGGCGATCCCCCGGTCCCGGCCCTGGTAGAGGCCGGCGATCAGGGCGGTCGTCGTCGCGAGCATCGCCGCCCCGCCGATTCCCTGCACGCCCCGGAAGGCGATCAGGGCCGCCGGGCCGGTCGCCAGCCCGCAGGCCAGCGAGGCGAGCGCGAACAGCACCAGCCCCGCCACGTACACCCGGCGGTGCCCGATCCGGTCGGCGAGGGAGCCGACGCCCAGCAGCAGCGCGGCGAGCGCCAGCGCGTAGATGTCCATGACCCATTGCAGGTCCGCGAACGAGGTGTGCAGGCCCCGGGCCATGTCGGGCAGTGCGACCACGACGATGGTGACGTCCACCAGCAGCATGAACGTCCCCAGGCATACCGCGACGAGCGGCAGCCACTTACGCATCGGAAGAACCTCCGGATCGACAGAGTGGGGTGGGCGCACCCCGGCTCGGTCGAACGTCACATCACACGACCGGATACCCGAAACCAGCGGCGGTCCGGCGGCGGTTTTCCCTCATAAACCTGCGTGCAATGATGGAAACCATGGACAACGACGACCAGGAGCTCGATCTCCTGGACCGCAGGCTGGTCCAGGCCCTGATGCTCGACGGCCGGGCCCCCTTCAGCCGCCTGGCCACCGTCCTGGAGGTCACCGACCAGACGGTGGTGCGCCGCTATCGCCGGCTGCGCGGCGCGGGCATGCTCCGGGTCCTCGGGCTGCCGGTGGGCCACCGGGTCGGCCTGTTCGAGTCGCGGCTGCGCATCCAGTGCGCCCCGGGCGCCGCCATGCCCATCGCGGACGCGCTGGCCCGCCGCCCCGACACCGCCTGGGTCAAGATCTACTCCAGCGGCACCGAGGTCGGCTGCATGATCCGCTCCCGCAGCCGGGACGAGCGCGACGCGCTCCTGCTCCAGAAGCTGCCGCGCACCCAGCACGTCACCGCGGTCTCCGCGCACAACCTGCTGCACAGCTACAGCGGTTACCCGGGCCGCTGGCTGGGGGCCGGCGCGCTGAGCGACGACCAGGTCCGGCAGCTGGAGCACCCGCCGCCCACCGGCGAGGGCCGCGTCCGGCTCGACGACGAGGACCACGCCCTGCTGGCCGCGCTCGCCCGGGACGGCCGCGCGGGCTACCCCGAACTCGCCAGGGCGGCCGGGCGGTCGGAGTCCACCGTCCGGCGCCGCATGGACCACCTGCGCGAGAGCGGGGCGCTCTACTTCGACGTGGAGATCCTGCCGGTCCACTTCGGCTTCGAGGCCGAGGCGTCCCTGACCGCGACGGTCGCCCCGTCCGACCTGGCCGAGGTCGGCCGCACGCTCGCCGGCCACCCGGAAGTCGCCTGGGCGGCAGCGACGACCGGCTGCTCCAACCTGGCCGCCACGGTGCTCTGCCGCGACCTCAACGACCTGTACACCTACATGACCGAGCGCCTCGGTGCCCTCAAGGCGGTGCGCCAGCTGGAGGTCGTACCGGTGCTCCGGCCCGTCAAACGAGCCGGCCTGCTCACCGACGGCAACCGCCTGTACGACCCCCCGCCGGGGCCGCGGAGCTGACGCCGGTGGTCACCGCGGCACGACGTCCACCCGCGCCTTCGCCAGGGGTCACCCCATGAGACACGGTCGGCTGAGAGTTCCAGGCGCTGGGCCTGACGGCGGGGCGCAGGACTCCCGGCCCTCTGCGGCGCCGCGGTCTGGCTCGCTGTCCACGGCGCACCCGGCCACTACCAGACCCCTGCCCCTCCGCCGGTCATACCGGTTGGCACCTCCTGGCGCAGGGGCGGGCCCCAAACGGCCCCTCTGGTCGCCTTCGTGACGGTCAGCGGCCGGACGGGCCGCTGAGGCTTGAGCGGCCCCGTCCACGCTCTGCATGGGTGGGGCCGCACTCTCCCGCCCGCTACGCCCCGAAGACCGCCGTCACCGGCGCGTGATCGCTCCACCGCTCCGCGTGCGTCGCCGCCCGCTCCACACGGGCCTTCAGCGCCCGCCGCGCCAGGCCTTCGGTGGCGACGAGGTAGTCGATGCGCCAGCCGGAGTCGTTGTCGAAGGCGCGGCCCCGGTAGGACCACCAGGAGTACGGGCCCTCGACGCCCGGGTGGAGGGCGCGGACCACGTCCACGTACTCCGCGAAGACCTTGGTGAGCCACTCCCGCTCCTCGGGGAGGAAGCCGGCGCTCTTGCGGTTGGCCTTCCAGTTCTTCAGGTCCGCCTCGGTGTGGGCGATGTTCCAGTCGCCGCACACGAGCACCTCGCGGCCGTCCGCCGCAGCGCGGGCCTTCAGGCCCACCAGGTACGGCAGGAACTCCGCCATGAAGCGTTCCTTCTCGTCCTGGCGCTCCGTGCCCACCTCGCCCGAGGGGAGGTAGAGGCTGGCGACCGTGACGCCCGGCAGGTCGATCTCGGCGTAGCGGCCGCTGCCGTCGAATTCCGCCGAGCCGAAGCCGGTCCGCACCGCGTCCGGCTCGCGCCGGGAGTACAGGGAGACGCCCGCGCGGCCCTTCGCCGCCGCCGGCGCGTGCACGACGTGCCAGCCCTGCGGCTCGCGCACCTCGTCGGGCAGCTGGTGGGGCTCGGCGCGTACTTCCTGGAGGCAGACGACGTCGGCCTCGGTCTGCGCGAGCCACTCCACGAAGCCCTTCTTCGCGGCAGCACGCAGTCCGTTCACATTTGCGGTGGTTACGGTCAGCATCCGGGCACGATAACCGACTTCCGACGCCCCCTGCCGACCGGCCACCGGGCGCCCGTACGATCCATGGAATGGAGATCGTGCCGCTCGCCTACGACCATCCCGACGCCGTAAAGCTCAATGACCAGGTGCAATCGGAGTACGCCGAGCGGTACGGCGAAGGCGATCTCACCCCCATGGACCCGGCGCAGTTCGCCCCGCCGCGTGGCCTGTATCTCATCGCCTACGACGCCGGCGGGGCGCCCGTGGCCACCGGCGGCTGGCGGGCGATGGAGAGCAATGGGGAGGGGTACGCGGACGGGGACGCGGAGCTGAAGCGGATGTACGTGGCCCCCCAGGCGCGTGGCCTGGGGCTGGCGCGGCGGATCCTGGCGGCGCTGGAGGACAGCGCCCGCGAGGCCGGCCGGATACGCATGGTGCTGGAGACGGGCAACAAGCAGCCCGAGGCCATCGCCCTGTACACCTCCAGCGGATACGTGCCGGCCGTGCCGAAGTTCGGCCTGTACCGCACGTACGACAGCAGCCGGTGCTTCAGCAAGCCGCTGGGCGGCTGACCCGGCGCTACGTGTGCCGGTGGGACCCGGCGCTGTGTGTGCCGGTGGGATCGTCCGGCGCTACGTGTGCCTCGTGGGACCCGGCGCTACGTGTGCCCGTGACCGGCCGCGATCGCGGCCTCCACCTCCGCCCGCACCCGCTCCGCCGGGTAGCGCCGCACCTCACCGAACGGCTCCAGGATGCGGTCGATCATCTCCGGGCTCTCCTCGCGCACCTCGGCCATGAGGACCGTGCTGCCCGGCGGCACCTCGGCCGCCAGCATCTCCAGGGCCGCGTTCGAGGCGGTGGCCGCGCGGGCGTCGTGGACACCGCCGAGCAGGCCGCCCGCCCCGAAGCCGACGAGGACCCCGAGCGGGCCGCCGAGGATGCCCAGCAGGCCGCCGAGCAGGCCGCCCATGGCGAAGGCGGGCGCCGCGCCCGTGTTGTCGGCCGCGTCGGGGAAGTCCAGGGCGCCCTCCGCGTCCCGTGCGATCACCGCGCCCTCGCACAGCGTGATGTCGCCGTCGGCGTGCGCCTGGCGCAGGGTGTCCAGGGCCCGGTGGCCCTTGCGCGGGCTGTCGGCATTGAGAAACAGGACGTTGTCGTTCACAGCTTCCACTCTTGGGCCTGTTCCCCGTCTCCGCACGTCAGTCGCCGCCCTCCGGCGGAGCCTCCCGCACCGAGTCGCTCAGGTCCAGCGTCGCCAGCGCGCCCCCGTCCGCCGGGTTCGCGAAGGCCAGCCGCGCGCCCAGCACCCGCGCCTGCCCGGCGGCGATCGTCAGCCCCAGGCCGAGGCCGGCGTTCGAGCCCGTACGGAAGCGCTGCGGGCCGCCCGACAGCAGCTGCGCCGGGAAGCCGGGCCCGTGGTCGCGGATCCGTACGACCCCGGCGTCGACCTCTGCGACGACCGGCGCGCAGCCGTGCCGGAAGGCGTTGGTGACGAGGTTGGCGAGTATCCGCTCCACGCGGCGGGCGTCCGTCTCGACCAGGCAGTCGCGCACGATCCGCACCTGCGCCGCCTCGCGGCCGTGAGCGGCCGCCGCGCGCACCGCCCGCCCGGCCAGCTCGCCCAGCGCCCGCAGTTCCGTGACGGCCCGCTCCGTGTCGGTGTCCAGGCGGGCCACCTCCAGGACGTCCTCCATCAGGGCCCGCACCCGCTGCGCCCGCTCGCGCACCATCTCGGCGGGGCGGCCCGCGGGCAGCAGTCCGGCCGCGGCGACCAGCCCGGCGACGGGGGTGCGCAGCTCGTGGGCGATGTTGGCGGTGACCTCGCGCTCGGCCTGCAGGCGGGCGGCGAGGGCGTCGGCCATGGTGTTGACGGCGTGGATCAGGCGGGCGATCTCGTCCTTGCCGCCCCGGGCCCTGAGCCGGGCGGTGACGTCGCCGTCGGCGATGCGCTCGGCGGTCCGGGCGGAGGCGTTCAGGCGGCGCCCGGCCACGGTCGCGCATCCCACGCCCACGATCCCGGCCAGGGCCGTGCCGAACCCGCCGGCCAGCCACAGGTCCTCGTCGAGCTCCCGCAGGTTGCGGGTCTGGCGGAGGTAGGAGTGCTTGAGGACGACCGTGTCCTCGCGCACCCGCACCGCCGCCCACAGGATCGGGGCGCGGCCGGACCGGTCCAGGTAGGTGGCGCGCTGTCCCTTCTCGGCGGCCCGGCGCAGGGGCTCGGGCAGGCGGTAGGGGTTGAGGATCACGCGGGGGCGGTCGATGCCCGCGGCATGGTCCTCGGCCGCCGTGACGAGCCGCTGGTCGAGGCTCTCGCGCGCGGTCTCCAGCTGGTTGACGGCCGTGCGGTGGTGCACCACGAGACCGATGAGAACGGCGACCAGTGCGGCGGTGGCGGTGATCGCCACTCCGATCTTCGTACGCAGACCCATCGGCTCAGGACTCCTCGGCGGCTAACGCTGGGGGACGAAGAGCCGCAGGTCGCGCAGCTCCCTGTGCTGCTCCGGCGGGAGGCCCCCGGCGACGACGGTGGCTCTGCCGTAGTAGGCGGAACGATCCTGCCGGATCACGCCGCTGAGGGTGACCGTGGCCTTGTACGGCTTGTCCCGGCAGGCCTGCCCGCACCAGCCGCCGGCCACCTCGCCGGTGGCCTCGGCGGTCGGCCCGCCCCAGGACCGCCAGCGCAGGCCGCTCAGGCGGACGGAGTCGCCGATCACGAGCGACGCCGGGCCCCGCAGCGGCGGCCTGTCCGGCCCCTCGGCGACGTAGACCGGGGCCGCGGTGGGCGTGGGGGTGTGGGCGGGGCCGGCAACCTTGAGCCCGCCGGGATCGGCGCACCCGCAGAGCAGCCCGCAGAGCAGCCCGGCGGCGAGGGCCGCGGCGCCGAGCGTCGCGTGGAGTGGTCGCACGGGAATCCTCATGCCGATGGGACGGAGACGGGCGGTGACGCGGGACGGGCGGGACGAGCGGGCGGGATGAGCGGGACGAGCGGTGACGCCGGGCGAGCGGGTCGTACGGGGCGAGCGGGTCGTACTCGTTGTGCGAGCAGGTCGTACTCGTTGTGCAAGCGGGTCGTACGGATTGCACGGGCGGGTCGTACGGATTTGCGCGGGCGAGGCGTACTCGTACAGGTTGCGCGAGTGGGTCGTACGGACTGCGCGGACGAGCGGGCACCGAGGGCCGGTCGGGCGCCGGCGGCCGTGCGGGCGGGGCCGGCCGGAAGAGCGTGCGGGGCAGGCAGGACGGGAGGACGGGCAGACGGGCAGACGGGCAGACGGGCAGGACGGGCAGGACGGGCAGGACGGGCGGACTTAGCAGGTCGGGACCGGCCCGTGGAGCCATTCGTGCCAAATGTAACCGGCGTGGCTGGTTCACCGCCCGTGCCCTTGACCGATTCCCGTCGCCGGCTCATAGGATCTCCGCGCTCAAGTGGTCCAGTCCAGCCCGTCGCCACAGCGCCACGGCCCCGGAGGTCACTCATGCACATCGCCCGTCGTACGCTCCTCGGCGCCCTCGCCGGGTCCGCCGCACTCGGCGCGGTGGGCGTGCCCCCCGCGGGGGCCGCGGGGGGCGCCCCGGCAGCGGGCGGCGGCGCGGCCGCCGCGGCCCTGGCCCGGCTGCTGCCCCGCCACCACGCCCAGGTCACCTTCCGCACGATCCCCCGGCGGGGCGGCAGCGACGTCTTCCGGGTGTCCGGTGGGGCCGGCCGGATCACTGTCGAGGGCACCACTGCGGCCGTACAGCTCACCGGCTTCCACCGGTACCTGCGCCACGTCGCCCACGCCCACTTCTCGTGGAGCGGCGAACAGACCGCCCTGCCCGGCCGACTCCCGGCCGTCGGTGCCCCGCTCACCGGCACGGCCAACGCCGTCCACCGCTTCGCGCTCAACGACACCAACGACGGCTACACCGGCCCGTACCACGACTGGGACTACTGGGAACACGAGATCGACGTCCTCGCCCTGCACGGCTTCAACGAAGTGCTGGTGTACGCGGGCGCCGACGCCGTCTATCACCGCACATTCGTTCAACACGGTTACACCGACGCGGAAGTCCGCCACTGGGTTCCCGGCCCCGCCCACCAGCCGTGGTGGCTCATGCAGAACATGGCCTCCTACGGCGGTCCCGTCTCCCGCGAGCTCCTCGACCGCCGCACCGCGCTGGCGAGGAAGATCGTGCGACGGCTGCGCGAGCTCGGCATGACGCCCGTCCTGCCCGGCTACTACGGCACCGTGCCGCCCGGCTTCGCCGAGCGCAACAAGGGCGCCCGCACCATCGCGCAGGGCGACTGGGGCGGCTTCCCCCGCCCCGACTGGCTCGACCCGCGCACCCCGCACTTCGCCGCGGTCGCCCGCACCTTCTACCGGACGCAGCAGGAGCTGTACGGCGCCACCTCCATGTACAAGATGGACCTCCTGCACGAGGGCGGCACCCCCGGCGACGTACCGGTCGGCGACGCCGCCCGGGCCGTGGAGAAGGCGCTGCGCACCGCTCATCCGGGCGCGGTCTGGGCCATCCTCGGCTGGCAGCAGAACCCCAAGCGGGAGATCGTCGACGCGGTCGACCGCTCCCGGATGCTCATCCTCGACGGCCTCTCCGACCGCAAGCCCGCCATCACCGACCGCGAGGCGGACTGGGGCGGCACCCCCTACGCCTTCGGCACCATCTGGAACTTCGGCGGCCACACCGCGCTGGGAGCCAACGCCCCCGACTGGGCCGAGCTGTACCACCGTTGGAGAACGAAGCCCGGCAGCGCCCTGCGGGGCATCGCCGCCATGCCGGAGGCCGCCGACAACAACCCCGCGGCCCTCGCCCTCTTCTCCGACCTGGCCTGGACGGACGGCCCGGTCGACCTCGATGCCTGGTTCGAGCGGTGGCCCGTCAGCCGCTACGGCGCCCCCGACACGGGCGCCGCGCGCGCCTGGGACGCCCTGCGCCGCACCGCCTACGGCACGACCCGCGCCGACGGCTGGAGCGAACAGGCCGACGGCCTCTTCGGCGCCCGCCCGGACCTGGCCGTCAACCGCGGTGCCACCTGGTCGCCCCGCAAACTGCGCTACGAAGCCGCCGAGTTCGACAGGGCCCTGCCCGCGCTACTGGCCGTCGCTCCCGCCCTGCGCGGCAGCTCCGCCTACCGCTACGACCTCCTCGACGTCGCCCGACAGTGCGTGGCCAACCGCAGCCGGCTGCTGCTGCCGCGCATCAAGGCGGCCCATGACGCCGGGGACCGCGCCCGCTTCGGCGAGCTCACGCGGCAGTGGCTGGACTGGACCGACCTGCTGGAGCAGGTCGCCGCCACGGACGAACGGCACCTGCTGGGCCGCTGGATCGCCGCCGCCCGCGCCTGGGGCTCCTCGGACGCCGAACGCGACCGGCTGCAGGCCGACGCCGTGTCGCTGCTGACGGTGTGGGGCCCGCGCGCCTCGGCCGACAACGGCAAGCTGCACGACTACGCCAACCGCGAGTGGTCCGGCCTGGTCGGGGGCCTCTACCGGCTGCGCTGGAAGACCTACTTCACCGAACTGGACGCGGCCCTGGCCGAGGGTCGCAAACCCAGGCCGGTCGACTGGTACGCCCTGGAAGACCGCTGGACCCGCCGGCCCCCGGCCACCCACACCAGCCCCACGGGCGACATCGTCCGACTGGCCCGCACGATCGCATCAAGGCTGTAGAACGACAATCGTCGGGTGGGCTGGATTCTCCAGCCCACCCGACGATCAACTCCACCCCACCCACCGGGCCGCATCAGCCCGCCCGGCGAACACATTCGCCTTGCCCGGCGGGCCACATCCAGCCCGTCTGGGGCACCTCCCAGCGGTAGCTGGGGGAGATTGAGGACGAGAAACGGTGAAAGGGCGGGTCAGGGGCTCAACTACAGCTACAGCTACCGCTTCTTGGGCGGAACCGAAACGGCCCCCTCACCCCCGGCCAGCTTCCACTCCCGGTGCAGAATGTCCAACGGCAACCGCTTCTCGAACAACGGCGTACCGAAGATCTTCAGCTGCGCCTGCAGCGCCCCGGTCAGGTCCACCCCGCCGTACGCCGCCCACTTCCCGGAAGCGGAAGCGGAGCCGTCCGTCGCGGCGGTCGCACTGCCCTCGCCCTCGGCCCGCAGGTACGGCGAGAGATTCGCGCTCACACCCACCGCACCGTACAGACCCACCGACGCCTCGGCGCCCAGCGCGGCTTTGACCTTGCCCGAGGCGGTCGCCGTGGCGCGCACCGGGCTGGCGGTCATGTCGGCCTTGCTGACGGGCGTCCAGCCCTTGCCCCAGGTGTACGCGCCGCCGACCTTGAAGTCGCCCTTCAGGTCCTGCTTGACGTCGACGCTCAGCTTTCCCTCGGCGTCGACCTGCAGGTAGCAGGTGAGGTCGAGGTTGACGACGACCGGCACCGGGCCGACCTGGATGACCGGGTCGGCGTGCAGCTTGGCCAACGGCACCCGCAGCGGCTTGTCCGCGGTGGTGGCGGCCGCCTGGCCCTTGAGCTCCCAGGCCGAGGCCCAGTCGCCGGACAGCGCCAGCGACGCGGTGCCGGGTCCGCGGCCGGAGCCGAAGCCCTTGCCGTCGTAGGAGAAGTCGACCTCGGGGGCCAGCTGGACGAAGCCCCGGGCGGATGCCTCGGCCTGGACCGGGGAGTCCTTGGGCGTGGGTATGGAGGCACCGACGTCGAGCCGCAGGGTGCCCAGGGGCACCTTGGCGCCCTGCGGGCCCACGTGGACGCCGCCGGGCTTGGCCCAGGAGACCTTCACGCCCTGGACGAGCGGGTCCACCGTGACGGCGGACGGGTCGACGGGCACCTTGCCCTTGGCCTCGGAGTCCCCGAGCAGCGCGTCGAGGGTGGCCGGGGAGGTGTTGACCTCGGTGCCCTGCTCGGTCTTGCCGAGCACCTGGGTGACCTTGGCGAGGACACCGTGGGGAGCGCCGGGGGCCGGCGCGCTGGCGATGACGTCACCGACGGCCACGTTCGTCTGCTCGCCGGACGAGGGCGAGGAGGACGACGAAGACGACGAAGACGCCGGGGACTTGGACGGCTGGGGCGCGACCCCCTTGGGCTTCTTCGAGGCCTTCGTGGCCTCGGAGATGACGGCCCGTCCGCTGCGCTGGTCGAACGAGGCGACCTTCAGCGACGACTTGGCCGCCTTGGGGCCCGTGCCCTTGCCGGGCTGGGCCACGGCGCTCGGCGCGGGTGCCCCCGCCGGGGCCGCGGCCACCGCGAGCTGGGGCGAGACGCCGGCGGCGGCTGTTGCGGCCACCGGCTCGGCGTCACCGCCCTTGCCCGCGGCGGAGGGACTGGCACCGGAACAGCCGGTGACAGCGAGCAGGGACGCTGCAGTCAGTACAGGTAAAACGGCATACCTGGTGGTATTGCGCAAAGTTGGGTCCTCGGGAGCGTGAGGTGGGGGCTGCGACAGGGGAGTTGACACCTGACGCTGCATCACACGGCAACGGGAAGAGCGGTGACCGCCCCTCGCGGGATCACCCGAGGTAGCGATCGGCATGATCGTGTCATGGCCGCACATATCCGCAGAACCGTTTCACCGGCCCGGGAAACATGATCTGGATCACAAAATGATCAGTGGTCCGTACCAGCGTCGGCCCACCCTCGGACCGGCCGTCCGATCACACTTGAGCGGAGGCATCGGCGCTCACCCTAAATGTACAAAAAGTACAGAACGTAGGATGGCCCGCATGGCTTATGAGATTCCAGTGACGCAAGCCCGGTCCGAGCTCGCCGACCTGATCAACCGTGTCGTCTACGGCGGGGAGCGAGTGATCGTGACCCGGCACGGCAAGCCCCTCATCGCCCTCGTGTCGGCCGCCGAGCTGAAGCAGTTGGAGTCCGCCGCACAGGAAGCGCCGGAGCGGGCGATCGGCACCGCGTCCTTCCTCACGGAGGTCCCGTCCTCCGGCGGCGAACAGAGCCGGTTCGGTCTCGTCGCCGAGTACGGCGCACCGAGCGGGCCTTACGGGTCCTGACGAACTCGCGCACGCCCCGGCGGGCTGTGGCGACGCAAACCCCCGGCAGGAACGCGGCGTCGCCCGAACCGGTCCTCCCGTCGGCGCGCGGACCCGAACACCCGCAAACGAAAAGATCCCGCCCGATCAAGATGATCGGACGGGATCTCATCAACTCTCCCTGAGCGAACTCAAGAACAGTTATTGCTGTGGACCTGAGGGGATTCGAACCCCTGACCCCCTCGATGCGAACGAGGTGCGCTACCGGACTGCGCCACAGGCCCTTGCAACGAGTGAAACTCTAGCATCCCCATCGGGGCGCCCGGAAATCCGCTCCCCCGCCCATGCGCGCTGGTCGGCGCGGTGCGGCGGGCGGGCGGGGGTCACTCGTTGGCGGCGCGGGGGCGGTCGTCGTCGGCGTACTGGTCGAACAGCGGGGTGTGGCCGCGCTCGCGGGGGCGACGACGGTAGCGGGGGGCGCGGCGCTCCTCGGCGGCGGGCCTGCGGTCGGCGGCCGGCCCGGCGGTGCTCGACCTGGCGGAGCTCCAGGTGTCCGGGCCACCGAGGTCGGCGCCGTCGCCGGCGCGCGGGGCGACCGGCGCGGAGACGTACGTCGGCAGCGGTACGGGCACGGGCTCCCAGCCCTCGCCCGCACCCCGGTCGCGCTGCTGGTCGACCCACTCCGCGTGGTCGGTCTGCTCGACCAGGGCGCGGCGGCCCGCACTGTGGGGCGACGGGTCGCCCGCACCGGAGGGCTGGCGGTGGATCACGGTGTCAGCGGCGGCGTCCGTCTCCGGAGCCGCCTCGTGAGGGCGGGGCCGGCCCTCACGGAGCCGCTGGGCCGCGAGCTCCGCACGGCGCTGGTCCATGGTGAAGGCGAACCGGCGCCGCTCCTGGATCCGCAGGTGGAAGATGTACGCGCTGAGCAGCCCCGCCGGGACGGCGGGGACCCACAGGAGCGCGAGGCCGCCCACGCCCGCGACGATCGCGCCGACGCTGAAGGCGAGGAAGAGCAGCACCGTGGTCCGGCGCCGGCGGGCGAGGACCTTCGAGCGCCGGGCGCGCTCGGCGGCCGTCTGCGCGGACACCGGCCCGGACGCGGAGGACCCGGACGCGGACGGCCCGGACGCGGAGCCAGCGCCCACACCGGCCGCCTGCCCGGACCCCGCGGCCGCCGCCTGCCCGGACCCCGCCGCCGCTCCCGGCGCCGACCCGGAGGCGGGCATGCCGAAGGAGCGGCCGTCGACCGCTTCGGTCGTGACGTCCGGCTCGGGCGCGCGGGGCTCCGGCTCCGGCTCCGCGGATTCCGCGGAGGCCGGCCCGTCGGCGGGGGCGCGCCCCTCGAGGTCCTTGGCGTAACGGCGCTCCATGCCCGCCCGCCCGGACAACAACCGGATGGCCGTGCTGAAGCGTTCCGTCGGACGCGCTTCATTGAGCTCGTCCTGCCTACGGAGCCACATCGGCACCAAGTAGGCGGCCCAGGCCCCGACGATGACTGCGTAGATCAGGCCGCTGCTGCTCACCCCTCCAACGGTAGAGGGGCCCGCCCGGCGGATTCCGCCAATTGGCGCGGTGTGTCGCACGATCCGGCTGATATCTCGAACTTTTTTTGTGATTGTTGATACCGGAAGTCGACGAATACCGTCAATTGACAGCTAAATTCGAACGTTCATTTTATTTCTGCGGAGCGCCCGCCCCGGCCCCCGTTCCGTCGACGGGCCGGGACCGGCGCCAGCGGGCCAGCAGCCCCTCCGGGACCTCCTCGGCGGTCAGCGCGTAGACGAGGTGATCGCGCCAGGCACCGTCGATGTGCAGATAGCGCGGGCGCAGGCCCTCCTCGCGGAAGCCGAGCTTCTCCACCACCCGCCGGCTGGGCAGGTTCTCGGGCCGGATGCAGACCTCGATGCGGTGCAGCCCGACGGTGAGGAAGCAGTGGTCGGACACCAGCGCGACGGCCGTCGGCATGACACCGCGGCCGGCGACGGCCTCGTCCACCCAGTAACCGATGTGGGCCGAGCACATCGAGCCCCAGGTGATGCCCGCCACGGTCAGCTGGCCCACCAGCTGGCCCCGGTACTCGATCACGAACGGCAGCATCCGCCCGGCGTGCGCCTCGGCCCGCAGGTGGCGGACCATCTGCCGGTAGGTGGGGCGCTGGGCGGGCGGGCTGCCGGGCGGCGGCGGAGGGACGGTCGCCTCCCAGGGGCGCAGCCAGTCGCGGTTGCGCCGGTTGACCTCGCGCCAGGCGCGCTGGTCGCGCAGCCTTATCGGGCGCAGGGTGATGTCGCCGTCCGCCAGCTCGACGGGCCAGATGTTCATGCCGGGCTTCGCGGGTGGTCGCCGCCGTGCAGCTGGTCCACGGCGTGGACCAGCAGCCGTTCGAGGACGGCCAGGCCGTCGCGCACCCCTCCCGTGGAGCCGGGCAGGTTGATGATCAGCGTTCGCCCGGCCACTCCGGCCAGCCCCCGGGAGAGCGCGGCCGTGGGGACCTTCGCGAGGCCCTCGGCGCGGATGGCCTCGGGGATGCCGGGGATGTCGTGGTCGAGGACGCGGCGGGTGGCGTCGGGGGTGCGGTCGGTGGGCGAGATGCCGGTGCCGCCGGTGGTGACGACGACGTCGTACGCGGCCGCGACCCCCTCGCGCAGGGCGGCCTCCACGGGGTCGCCGTCGGGGACGACGCGCGGGCCGTCCACGGTGAAGCCCAGCCGGGCCAGGCCCTCGGCGAGGAGGGGGCCGCCCTTGTCCTCGTAGACCCCGGCGGCGGCCCGGTTGGACGCCGTCACGACGAGCGCCCGGTAGGCCTTCGCCGTCGCCTCCGGCTCCCGGCCGTCCGCGGGCGCGGCGTCCGGCCCGGGGCTCACGCGGAGCCCCCCTGCGGGGCGGAGCGCACGTAGTCGCCGGACTTGCCGCCGGTCTTCTCCTCGACCCGGATGTCGGTGATGACCGCGTTCTTGTCGACGGCCTTGATCATGTCGACCACGGTCAGGGCGGCGACGCCGACGGCGGTGAGGGCCTCCATCTCCACGCCCGTACGGTCCGTCGTGCGCACCGTGGCGAGGATCTCGACGGCGTCGTCGGCGACGCTCAGGTCGACCGTGACCCCGGAC
The DNA here is from genome assembly GCF_040638465.1 of Streptomyces sp. NPDC026206. Lineage (NCBI taxonomy): Bacteria > Bacillati > Actinomycetota > Actinomycetes > Kitasatosporales > Streptomycetaceae > Streptomyces > Streptomyces sp. NPDC026206. The sequence goes on along the minus strand of NZ_JBEZYL010000004.1, from coordinate 216,109 downwards.
AGGGCGAGCGGGTGGCACAGCGGGATCAGCTCGGGCGTGCGCTTGGCGCCCATGATGCCGGCGATGCGGGCGGTGGCGAGGGCGTCGCCCTTGGGCAGGCCCTCGCCGCGCAGGAGTTCCACGACGCGCGGTGCGACGAGCACCCGGCCGCTGGCGCGGGCGGTGCGGGCGGTGATCTCCTTGGCCGAGACGTCGACCATGCGGGCCGCGCCCGCGTCGTCGAGGTGGGTGAGGTGCTCCTGGGCGCTGCTCATCGTTCTCCCGGTACGGTCCCTGTGGGCAGCCACCGTACCCGGCGGGGCGGCCGGTCAGTCGAGAAGTATGACGTCCAGTTCGGTGCCCGGGGCGACGGACGTGGTGTCCTCGGGGACGACGATCAGCGCGTTGGCGTCGGCGAGGGCCTTGACCAGGTGGGAGCCCGCGCCGCCGACCGTGGTGACGGTCCCGTCCGCGTAGTGGCCGCGCAGGTACTGGCGCCGGCCCTTGGGCGAGGTCTCGACGCCCTCCGTGCACACCGCCCGCACGGTCTCGCGGTCGCTGAAGGGCTCCAGCCCGGCCAGGGCACGCAGGGCGGGCCGTACGAACAGCTCGAAGGAGACGTAGGAGCTGACGGGGTTGCCGGGCAGGGCGAAGAGCGGGGTGCGGTCGGGGCCGATGCGGCCGAAGCCCTGGGGCTTGCCGGGCTGCATGGCCAGCCGGCGGAAGGAGACGCTGCCCTCCTCGCCGGTCAGGCCGGAGAGGGTCTCCTTGACCACGTCGTAGGCGCCGACGCTCACGCCGCCGCTGGTGACGAGGGCGTCGGCGCGGATGAGCTGGTCCTCCAGCGTCGCGCGCAGCGTGTGGGGGTCGTCCTCGACGGCGCCGACGCGGTAGGCGATGGCTCCGGCGTCGCGGGCGCAGGCGGTGAGCATGAAGCTGTTGGAGTCGTGGATCCGCCCGGCGGTGAGGGTCTCGCCGGGCGGGACGAGCTCGCTGCCGGTCGACAGGACGACCACGCGCGGGCGGGGGCGCACCTTCACGGTGGCGCGGCCGATGGCGGCCAGCAGGCCGATCCGGGACGGCCCGAGGACGGTGCCGGCGGTCAGCGCGATCTCGCCGGCGCCGACGTCGCTGCCGCGGGGGCGGATGTGGGCGCGGGCGGCCGCGGGGCGGTGGACCCGGACCTCGCCGGAGACCTCGCCGCCGGCGGCCATGGTGGTGGCGGGGCCGCCGCCCGTGCCGCCGTCGGTCCACTCGACGGGGACGACGGTCTCGGCGCCGGGCGGCAGCGGAGCGCCGGTCATGATGCGGACGGCCTCGCCGGGGCCGACGGCGGGCGGCTCGCCCTGGCCCGCCGCGACGTCGCCGACGACGGTGAGCACCGCGGGGAACTCCTCGCTCGCGCCCTTGACGTCGGCGACCCGGACGGCATAGCCGTCCATGGAGCTGTTGTCGAAGGGGGGCAGGGCCGCGGGGACGGTGATGTCCTCCACCAGCACACAGCCCTGGGCGTCCAGGAGTTGCAGTTCGATCGGCTCCAACGGGCGGATCTTCCCGAGGATGTCGTCGAGGTGCTCGTCCACCGACCAGAGGCGGTCTTCCCTGGCGGCCGTGCCGGCGGTACTGCTCAAAGCGCTACATCTCCTCGGTGACGTAACTTCGAAGCCAGGCCCGGAAGTCCGGTCCCAGGTCTTCACGTTCGCATGCGAGTCTGACAATGGCACGCAGATAGTCGCCGCGGTCACCGGTGTCATAGCGGCGGCCCTTGAAGACCACGCCGTGCACGGGCCCGCCGAGGCCCGGCTCGGCCGCCAGCGCCTGGAGGGCGTCGGTGAGCTGGATCTCGCCGCCGCGGCCGGGCTCGGTCTCGCGGAGCACATCGAAGATCGCCGGGTCGAGGACGTACCGGCCGATCACGGCGTAGTTGCTGGGCGCCTCGTCGGGGTCGGGCTTCTCCACCAGGCCGGTGACCTGGACGATGTCCTCGGTCTCGGTGGGCTTGACGGCCGCGCAGCCGTAGAGCCCGATCTGGGCGTGGTCGACCTCCATGAGCGCGATCACGCTGCCGCCGTTCCTGCGCTGGATGTCGACCATGCGCGACAGCAGCGGGTCGCGGGAGTCGATCAGGTCGTCGCCCAGCAGTACGGCGAAGGGCTCGTCGCCGACGTGCGGGGCGGCGCACAGGACGGCGTGCCCCAGGCCGCGGGGGTCGCCCTGGCGGACGTAGTGCATCGTCGCCAGATCGCTGGACTCCTGCACCTTGGCGAGCCGGGAGTCGTCGCCCTTGCGGCGCAGGGCCTCCTCGAGCTCGTAATTGCGGTCGAAGTGATCTTCCAGCGGGCGCTTGTTCCGACCAGTGATCATCAAGACGTCCGACAGCCCCGCGTGGGCCGCCTCCTCGACCACGTACTGGATCGCGGGCTTGTCGACGACCGGCAGCATCTCCTTGGGCGTGGCCTTGGTCGCGGGGAGGAAGCGCGTTCCGAGCCCGGCGGCAGGGATGACAGCCTTGCTGATCCGAGGGCGCGATTGAGTCATGGGCCGAACACTATCCGTTGAGATCGGGCGGAAGATGTGACTCCGCCGAGTATGACCCGAGAAAAGGAGTTTGTACGAACAATGATCCACTCCGACGGTACTCCCGGTCCTGCCGACGGTAGCAAAGCCACGTTGCGGCGGTCCCTGCTGGCGGTGAGAGCCGGGTTGACCAAGAATGACATCCGGGCGTCGGAGGCCGCGCTGGGGCGCCGGGCGCTGGAGCTGCCGGAGCTCTCGGGAGCCGGAACGGTGGCCGCCTACGTCTCGGTCGGCAGCGAGCCGGGCACCCGTGCGCTGCTGGACGCGCTGCGCGCGCGGGGCGTACGGGTCCTGCTGCCGGTCCTGCTGCCCGACAACGATCTCGACTGGGGCCTGTACCGCGGCGCCGGCCACCTCGTGCGGGCCGCCAGGGGCCTGCTGGAGCCGGACGGCGAGCGGCTGGGCCCCGACGCCGTCACGGAGGCGGACGCCGTGCTGCTGCCGGGCCTGGCCGTGGACGGGCGCGGGCTCCGGCTGGGGCGCGGCGGTGGCTCGTACGACCGGGTGCTGGCCCGCCTGGACCGGGCGGGGGCCGATCCGGCGCGAGTGGTGCTGCTCTACGACGACGAGGTGGTCGCGCGGGTCCCGGAGGAACCGCACGACCACCCCGTGCACGCGGTGGTCACCCCTGGCGGGGTGCGCCGTTTCGCCCAGCGGCCTGGGCCTGACGGCTTGCGGCCGTAGGCCTCACGGCTTGAGCCGTAGGCCTTACGGCTTGAGCGTCAGGACGGCGTCCTTCGACTTCTCGACGGCGGCCGGGCTGAAAGCCCACGGCAGCAGCTCGCCCTTGGCCCACTTGTCGGTCTGGTCGTAGTAGTGGGCGTTGTAGGCGTGGCCGGAGGCACCGGTGAGGTTGATCCAGCGGGACTTGTCGAGGTCGTCGAGGTTGACGACCATCCGCATGGACGGCACCCAGATCACGTCGTAGCCGCCCGCGGCGTTCCAGCCGGCGGCGTTGACGGCCGCCTCGCCGCCCGCGAGGTTCCAGGGCCCGCGGTTGAGCATCCACTTGACGACGCCCGGGCCCTCCTTGCCGAGGGTCTGGTTCTTCAGGGTCAGCTGGTGCAGGCGGCCCCAGCTCCACTGCGTGACGTCCTTGCCCAGCTTGGAGGTCAGCTCCCAGCGGGCGTCCGCCATGGCCCGGGCCAGCAGCTCGTCGCGGTTGCGGGTGCGCTCGTCCGGGTTGGAGCGGGAGCCGTTGGTCTTCCACCACTCGCTGTCGGGCTTGCCGAGGATGTTGCGGACGACCTCGAACCAGCGGTCGCCGCCGTCGGGCTGGGCGTTGTCGGGCTCACGCTCGCCGCACTCGACGACGAGGCGGGAGTTGCCGTCCAGGTCGTCCTGGGGGCGGGCGCCGTCGACCGGGCGCACCCGCAGGCACTGCCCCTTGGCCCGCAGCTCCTTGGGGAGCTTGTTGCCGAAGGCCAGCTTGAGGGTGTTGCGCCAGACCGCGTTGAAGTACGCGGCGGCCGCCGAGTCGGCCTCCTGGTTGTAGTCCCAGTCCTTCAGCAGTTTCTGCGCCTCGCGGACGTACTTCGTCTCGCGCTCGTTGGCACCCTTGACGTCGATCTTGAGCAGGTAGGGCGTGAGCAGCTTGGCGATCTCGCTGCTGTTGTCCAGCTGCATCTTCTGCATGTCGTCCGTCGAGATCTTCCCGCCGTCCTTGATCTTCGACTCGATGAGGTCGTTGATCCGCTGGCTGCGGGCGCCGTAGCCCCAGTCCTGCGTCAGGAGGTAGGGGTACTTCTTGTCGGCGACGGCCTGGTTGGCGGTGACGATGTAGCCGCGCTTGGGGTTGTAGTCGTACGGCAGCGCGGACTGCGGCACCCAGCCGGTCCACTGGTAGGCGGGGTCCCAGCCGGGGGCCGGGAGGCGGCCGTCGGCCACGGGGGCCTCGGCCTTGCCGTCCGCCTTGCTCTCGTCCTTGGCGTCGATCTTCCCGTCGCCGTTGACGTCGGCCTTGGCGGTGCCGGTCCGGCCCGCCTGGCCCGCCTGCTCCTCGTCCTTGTCGGCGGCCTTGCCGCGGACCGGGATGCGGCCGGGGGCCTGGTAGCCGATGTTGCCCTTGGTGTCGGCGTAGATCAGGTTCTGCGAGGGGACCTCGAAGTCGGCCGCGGCCTTGCGGAAGGACGCGAAGTCGTTCGCCCGGTTCAGCGCGAACAGGCCGTCCATGGTCTTGCCCGCGTCCAGCGCCGTCCAGCGCAGCGCGACCGCGTAGCCCTCGCCGCGGTCGGGTGCCGGGTCCTTCACGGGCGCCTTCCCGCCGACCTTGACGAGCTCGTCGTTGCGGTCGGAGACGATCGGGCCGTTGTTGGTCTCGCGGACGGTGATCTCACGGCTCTTCTCGCCCGCGACCTTGATGGTCTCCTTGCGGGTGGTGAAGGACTGCTGCTTGCCGTCGTAGAGGTAGGAGTCGGCGGTGACCTTCTCCAGGTAGAGGTCGGAGACGTCGGCTCCGAGGTTGGTCATGCCCCAGGCGATGTCCTGGTTGTGGCCGATGACCACGCCCGGCATGCCGGAGAAGGTGTAGCCGGCCACGTCGAACGGGCACTGCGCGCTGGTCTTGTTGCAGTGCAGGCCCATCTGGTACCAGAGCGAGGGCATCTGCGGCGCGAGGTGCGGGTCGTTGGCCAGCAGCGGCTTGCCGGTGGTCGTGTACTGGCCGGAGACGACCCAGGAGTTGGAGCCGATGCCGTTGCCGCTGGGGCCGAGCAGCGCCGGGATCCTCTCCAGGCTGCTCGACAGCGAGGCCAGGCTGGAGCGCAGGCCGGAGGACGCGCCGGCGCCGCCCGTGACGGTGCCCGCGCCGGAGCCGGACTGGATGCCGCCGGCCGCGGCGCCCTTGGGGTCGTAGGTCTTGCCGGTGGCGTCGACCGAGCCGCCCTCGACGATCGGCTTGTTCCGGTCGTACGGGTACGCCGGGTACAGCTCCTCGATCTGCTTCGCGTTCAGCCGCGAGGCGGCCAGCGAACGGTCGATCTCGTCCTGCATGTTGCCGCGCAGGTCCCAGGCCATGGCCTTGAGCCAGGCGACGGAGTCGACCGGGGTCCAGGCCTCGGGCTCGTAGTCGTTCTCGAACTCCAGGGCCGCGTACTCGACGGACAGCGACTTGCCCTTGTGGTCCTTCAGGTAGGCGTTGACACCGTCGGAGTAGGCCTGCAGGTACTTCTTGGTGCCTGCCGACAACTTGGTGTCGTACTCCTGCTGCGCGACCTTGCGCCAGCCCATGGTGCGCAGGAAGGCGTCGGTCTCCACCTGGCCGGAACCGAACATCTCGGAGAGCCGTCCGGCCGTCAGATGCCTGCGGACATCCATCTCCCAGAACCGGTCCTGCGCCTGCACGAAGCCCTGGGCGCGGAAGAGGTCCTCGGCACTGTCCGCGTAGATCTGCGGAATGCCGTGGTTGTCGCGCGCGACCTTCACCTCTCCGGAGAGGCCCTTCAGCTGCAGGCTGCCTTCCGTCTTCGGGAAGGAGGCGCGGACGGTACTGACGCTCCAGTACGCGCCGAAGGCGACGCCCGCCACGAGCAGCAGCACGAGGGTGATCACGAGCAGGCGGGCGCGTCGCCCCTTCTTCTTCTTGGCGGGGCCGGTCTTGTTGGCGGGCATCGCTGTCCTTAGAGGGGCAGGGTGGTCCTGAAATGCTGGAAGCAACCATAGGCGCAGGGCGATGAGCGCCCGGACGCGGTGCCTTACAGGAGACACCGCCGCGACGATGCGGCGTCAAGAACCCGTAAAATATTAGATGAGCAAATTAACTTCCCGTCGGCTGAAGAGCCGCCCTGCCGACGGGAGGGCTCCGGCGGGCACCTGCCGGGGAGGCGCCGAGGATCAGGAGGAACGTTTCGGTCATACCGTGAAGACACCGACGACGCACCGCCCGTGGAAGACCTCGTGAAGGGACCGGCCCCTGACTGTCCACCACCTCAACGAACTCCTGCTGATCTGCTCGCTCGTTCTGCTCGTCGCGGTGGCGGCGGTACGGGTCTCCTCGCGCAGCGGGCTGCCCAGTCTGCTCATCTATCTCGGCATCGGTGTCGCCATCGGGCAGGACGGCATCGGCGTCTCCTTCAATGACGTCGGCCTCACCCAGGTCATCGGTTACGCCGCACTGGTCGTGATCCTCGCCGAGGGCGGTCTCGGCACGAAATGGCAGGAAATCAAGCCGGCCCTGCCGGCCGCGGCCGTGCTCTCCACCTTCGGCGTCGCGGTGAGCGTGGGCGTCACGGCGGCGGCCGCGCACTATCTCGCCGGCGTCGACTGGCGCCAGGCCCTGATCATCGGCGCCGTGGTGTCCTCCACGGACGCGGCTGCCGTCTTCTCCGTGCTGCGCAACGTCCCGCTGCCCTCCCGTCTGACGGGCGTCCTGGAGGCCGAGTCCGGCTTCAACGACGCCCCCGTCGTCATCCTCGTCATCGCCTTCTCGGCCGCCGGCCCGGTCGACGACTGGTACGTGCTCCTGGGCAGGATCGCGCTGGAACTGGCCATCGGGGCGGCCGTCGGTCTCACCATCGGCCTGCTGGGCGCGTACGGGCTGCGGCATGTGGCGCTGCCCGCCTCCGGCCTCTACCCGATCGCCGTGATGGCCATCGCCGTCACCGCCTACGCGGGCGGCGCGCTCGCCCACGGATCCGGCTTCCTGGCCGTCTACCTGGCCGCGCTGATCCTCGGCAACGCCAAGCTGCCGCACTGGCCGGCCACCCGGGGCTTCGCCGAGGGGCTGGGCTGGATCGCGCAGATCGGCATGTTCGTCCTGCTCGGCCTGCTGATCACCCCGCACGAGCTGGGCGACGACATCGTGCCGGCGCTCGTGGTGGGCCTGGTGCTGACGATGGTGGCCCGGCCGGTTTCGGTGTTCTTGAGCACGGCGCCCTTCCGCACGCCCTGGCAGGAGAAGACGCTGCTGTCGTGGGCCGGGCTGCGCGGCGCGGTGCCGATCGTGCTGGCCACCATCCCGATGGTGGCCGGCGTCTCGGACAGCCGCCGGATCTTCAACATCGTCTTCGTGCTGGTGATCGTCTACACGCTGGTGCAGGGGCCGACCCTGCCCTGGCTGGCCAGGCGGCTGCGGCTGGGCGAGAACGAGCCGGAGGACCTGGGCATCGAGTCGGCGCCGCTGGAGCGGTTGCGCGGGCACCTGCTGTCGGTGGCCATCCCGGAGGGCTCCAGGATGCACGGCGTGGAGGTCTCGGAGCTGCGGCTGCCGGGCGGGGCCGCCGTGACCCTGGTCGTACGGGACGGCTCCAGCTTCGTGCCGTCGCCCACGACCGTCCTGCGGCACGGCGACGAGCTGCTGGTGGTCGCCACCGACCCGGTGCGCGACGCCACCGAGCGGCGGCTGCGGGCGGTCGGCGAGGGCGGAAAGCTGGCGGGCTGGCTGGGTACGGCCACCACCGCCGGGGCACCGGGCGGCGCGGGCGCAAAGAAGGCAGCAAAGGGAACTGCAAAGAGGGGTCTGGTAAAGAGGAAGTAGGTTAAGTAAGCTATTCGCTCATGTAGTGAAGATTTTCGCTACGTAGCGTTCGTTTACGAACCTTACCGACATACCGAACCAACTCTGCCTGATGCAGGGCTGGCGCGACCGCACGGCGGCCGCGGTCGCGCAACACCAGGCGGCCGGATAGGCATCTACCACGGTCCTGCGCGAGAGGACAGCTCTCGGCGCGCTCCGTGCGGCGACCCCGTCCGGGACGTGCTACCAGGCGGCGGAAAGGCCCGGCCGTGGCATCCACGGTCAACGACTCTGCCGGGGCCCGTCCCGGTTACGGCAGCCTGCTGCGTACCCGCGGCGCGCTGTCGTTCCTGCTCCCCGGCTTTCTGGCCCGGCAGCCCTTCGCGATGCTGACCATCGGCATCCTGCTGCTGGTCAACCACACCACCGGCTCGTACGGCACCGCGGGCACCGTCTCCGCGACGGCGGGCGTGGCGATGGCCCTGTTCGCCCCGCAGAGCGGCAAGCTCGCGGACCGCTTCGGACAGGCCGCAGTCCTGATCCCCGGCGTGATCGTGCACGCCGCCGCGATCTCGCTGCTGACTGTGCTCGCACTGTCGGACGCGCCCCTGTGGGCGCTGCTCGCGGCGGCCGTGCCCGCCGGTGCCTCGACCCCGCAGATCGGGCCGATGGTGCGGGCGCGCTGGGCGGCCCGGCTGGACGGTTCACCGCTCATGTCCACGGCGGCCGCGTTCGAGTCGGTCACCGATGAGTTCACCTTCGTGATCGGCCCGGTGCTGGCGACGGCGCTGTGCGCCGGTGTCCACCCGGCCGCGGGCCTGGTCGCGGAGGCCGCGCTGACGCTGATCGGCGGCCTGGTCTTCGCCACGCAGCGGCGCACCCAGCCGGAGCCGAGCCGCAGTGCGGCGGGCGACGCGGCCGGCGGCAAGCGCGTCTCGGCCCTGTCAGTGCCGGGCGTGCGCGTCCTGGCGGTCTCCATGCTCGGCATCGGTACGGTCTTCGGCGGCATGCAGGTGTCGATGACCGCCTTCACCAAGGAACTGGGCGAGCCGGGCCTGAACGGTCTGATGTACGGCGTCTTCGCGGCCGGAAACATGATCGCGGGCATTGTCTGCGGCGCCGTCGCCTGGAAGGTCAGCCCCCAGCGCCGGCTGCTGATCGCCTACCCGCTGCTGGCCCTGGCCACCACCCCGCTGTGGGCGGCGCACGCACTGCCGCTGCTGGGCGGGGTCGGCCTGATCGTCGGCCTGTGCATCGCGCCCGCGCTGATCACGGGCTACACGCTGGTCGAGAAGCTGGTCCCGGCGGGCGCCCGCACGGAGGCCTTCACCTGGCTCACCGGTGCGGTCGGCCTGGGCCAGGCGGCGGGTGCGACCGTGGGCGGCCGGCTGATCGACACCCACAGCGCGAGCACCGGTTTCCTGGTGCCGCTGGGCGGTACGGCGCTGGCCCTGGTGGTCCTGCTGGCGATGCGGCGGGCGCTCACCCCGAAGGGCGAATCGGTCGTCGCAGCACGTGGGGTCGGTCACCGTGAGCCCGTCTCGGTGGACTGACGGACCGGAATACTGCACTATGGATCGTCGTTAGCACTCAACGAGTGAGAGTGCCAGGAGGAGCAAGTGCCGACTTACCAGTACCAGTGCACCGCGTGCGGGGAAGGCCTCGAGGCGGTGCAGAAGTTCACCGATGACGCCTTGACCGTATGCCCGCAGTGCGACGGACGCCTGAAGAAGGTGTTTTCTGCGGTCGGCATCGTCTTCAAGGGCTCCGGCTTCTACCGGAACGACAGCCGTGGCTCGTCGTCCAGCAGCAGCCCGGCGGCGAAGCCGGCGTCCACGACGTCGTCCTCGTCCTCGTCGTCCTCCTCGGGCGGCTCCTCCGCCGCGGCGAGCTCCACGAGCACATCGTCGTCGAGCACGAGCAGCAGCTCGGCCGCCTGACGCGACCCCGTACACACCGGCAGCCCGCCGCCTCCCCGCGAGGCGGCGGGCTCCGTCGTACGCGGAAGCGGGCTCCGGTACGGGTCCGGTACGGGCTGCGGCGGGGCGGCTAGGGTGACCGCATGGCCGACATGATCAGCACAGCGGTGCCAGCGGTGCCAGCGAAGACGGCGGAGATAGGCGTCATCGGCGGGTCGGGGTTCTACTCCTTCCTGGACGATGTGACCGAGGTCACCGTGAAGACGCCCTACGGAGCCCCGAGCGACTCCCTCTTCCTCGGTGAGCTGGCCGGACGCAAGGTCGCCTTCCTGCCCCGCCACGGCCGCGACCACCGCCTGCCGCCGCACCGCATCAACTACCGGGCCAACCTCTGGGCACTGCGCTCGGTCGGCGCGCGGCAGGTGCTGGGCCCGTGCGCGGTGGGCGGACTGCGGGAGGAGTACGGGCCGGGCACGCTGCTCGTGCCGGACCAGCTGGTGGACCGCACGAAATCCCGCACGCAGACCTTCTTCGACGGGGAGCCGCTGCCGGACGGCACCGTTCCCAACGTTGTGCACATGACCTTCGCCGACCCCTACTGCCCCGCCGGGCGCGCGGTGGCGGTGGCGGCGGCGCGCGGTCGGGGCTGGGAGCCGGTGGACGGCGGAACGATGGTCGTCATCGAGGGGCCGCGCTTCTCGACCAGGGCGGAGTCGCGCTGGCACGCGGCCCAGGGCTGGTCGGTGGTCGGCATGACCGGGCACCCGGAGGCCGTGCTGGCCCGGGAGCTGGGGCTCTGCTACACCTCGATGTCGCTGGTCACGGACCTCGATGCGGGGGCCGAGACGGGCGAGGGCGTATCGCACGAGGAGGTGCTGCGGGTCTTCGGGGAGAACGTGGGCCGCCTGCGCGAGGTGCTCTTCGACGCGGTGGGCGCGCTGCCGAAGACGGCGGACCGGGCCTGCCTGTGCACCCGCGCGCATGACGGGTGGGACCTGGGGATCGAGCTGGCGTAGCTACGCCAGCCTCCTCGACCCGCCGCATCCCACGTGCGGGGGACGAGGTTTTCCACAACGCGGGAGTAGTCCACAGGGCTCAGCGGGATGGGGCGGAAACGGGGATCGTGAGGGACGTCCGGTTCGGGGCTCCTCACGACAGGCGGTGGTTCCTGTGGCTCTCGCGGCCTTCCCTCCTTCCTCCCCTTTCCCTCCTTCCTCCACATTCCCTTCCCCCTTCCCTTCCCCCTTCCCCTCCCCTTCTCCCGGCGCGGTCGCTTCCGCGCCGCCCTGGGCTCCTCCGGGGTGCCGGGTGCCGATGTTCGCGCCGGTGTGTGCGGGGCGGGGCGGACGCTACGGCCGGCGGCGACGACGGCCGCTGGCGGCCGGGGTGCTGGCGGCCGCGGGAGTGGTGGCCCTGTGCTCGTCCGTGGTCGCGCATTGGCGCCTGGGCTGATCGTGTTTCGCGAGTGGACAGATCAGCCAGACTCTCTCGTATGTTATGGAATCGACTATTCCGTCACAGGTGCGCACAGAGAGAGGCTGTTCGGTGAGCGAGAAGAAGACAGGGGTCCTTGGAGGCTTCAAGGCATTCCTGATGCGGGGCAACGTCCTGGACCTCGCGGTCGCCGTCGTCATCGGCGCGGCGTTCACCAACATCGTGAACTCTGTGGTGAAAGGCGTCATCAACCCGGTCGTCGGCGCCTTCGGCACCAAGGACCTCGACCACTACGCGGCCTGTCTGAAGGGTCCCTGCGCCAGGAACGCCGCGACGGGCGAGGTGACCCGGGGTGTCTACATCCAGTGGGGCGCCGTGCTCAGCGCCACGCTCACCTTCGTGATCACGGCGGCGGTCGTCTACTTCTTGATGCTGCTGCCGATGAAGCGCTGGCAGGACCGCCAGGCCGCCAAGGCACCGGCGGAGAACAAGCCCGCCGAGCCGACCGAGATCGAGCTGCTCGCGCAGATCCGCGACACCCTGATCGAGCAGCGCCGCGGCCCCGGCTCGGACTCCGTGCCGGCGCCGCGCTAGACCGTCTCAGATGTGGTGGGGCGGCTTCTCGTCCAGGAAGCGTGCCAGATCGGCGGCGCTGTCGCTGCCGCCGGAGGCCGGGCGGTCGCCCCAGCCACGGTCCGTGTCGTCCGAGGACTGCTGCGCCAGCGGATCGTCGAAGATCAGCGCGGTGGCCGGGTCACGCCGGGGCGCGCGGGGTTCGGGGGCGGTACTCATGCCTCCAGGGTACGGGCGCGCCGGACGGCTCGGCCTTCGTACCGACCCTCGTACCGGCCGTCGCACCGGCCCTCGTATCAACCTGCTCGGCCTGCTCAGTCCGCTCAGCCTTCTCAGTCTGCGTAGAGCTCCCGGTAGGAGGGGAAGACGCCGCCGGGGCCGTCGACGCTCTCCGCCGCCAGCAGCGCCTTGACCACGGACCGGGTCAGAACGTCCGCGCCGGCGGCCAGGATCTCGTTGACGGCTCCCGCCGCGAAGTCGGCGCTGCCGGGGAGGTGGTCCTCCTCGGGCAGCGGGCGTGCGCCGGTGGCCAGCGCGAAGACGGTGTCGCCGTCCGTGAGCAGGTGTACGGGCCGCACGGCGCGGGCCAGGCCGTCGTGCGCGGTACCGGCGAGCTTCTGCGCCTGGGCGCGGGTCAGGGCGGCGTCGGTGGCGACGACGGCGATGGTGGTGTTGAGCGGGGGCCGTGCGGACGCGGCCCAGCGCTCGGCCGACTCCCGGCGCGCGGCGTCCAGGGCCCGCTGGGCGGCGAGGTGGCGCTCCGGCTCGGGGTAGGTGACGCGTCCGCCCTCGTACAGGCGCCCGTACAGCACGCCCGTCGACGGGTCGGCGACGGCGCCCGCCGCGTTGACGGCGGCGAGGGCCGCGACGGTCACGCCGGAGGGCAGGACGACGCCGGCGGTGCCGATGCCTCCCTTGAGGCCGCCGGCCACCGCTCCGGTGCCGGCTCCGACGTTGCCTTGCGCCACGGGTGCGCCGACGGGCGTACGGGCCGCCGCCTCGGCTGCCTCCCGGCCCAGTGCGGCGTCCGGTCGGGCCCGCCAGTCACCGCCGCGGCCCAGGTCGAAGAGCGCGGCCGCCGGCACGACGGGCACCACCTGGGCGGGGTCCGGCCCCACCCGGAAGCCGCGGCCGTTCTCCTCCAGCCAGGCCATCACCCCGGACGCGGCGTCCAGCCCGAAGGCACTGCCACCGGTGAGCACGACGGCCTCGACGCGCTGCACGAGATTGCGCGGGTCCAGCGCGTCCGTCTCCCGCGTCCCCGGCCCGCCGCCGCGTACGTCCACGGCCGCGACCGCCCCGCCCCGCTCGGTGAGGATCACGGTCGTCCCCGTCAGCGCACCGTCCCCGGTCCACTGGGCGTGCCCCACGCGCAGCCCGGCCACATCGGTCAGCGCATCCATCGGTTTACGCGCATCAGTCATGCCGCAATGCGTATCACGCGTTGCCGCCCGCCTGTTGCCGCTTCAGGACGGCTCGCTTCCCCTCCCGTTCCCCCCGCTCCTGCCGTTCGCCCCGCCGTCCCCGGCCTCCTGCCGCCCCGCCGACAGCGTGACGCCCAGTGCCACCGTCACCGCCCCCACCAGACCGACCAGCAGCACGGCCGTGCCGCCCGCGAACGTGCAGGCCAGCACCGCCACCGCGGCGAAGGGCAGGACCGACTGCTGGGCCAGGCCCCGCTTGTGGTGGCGGGAGTGGATCAGCCACACGGAGAACATGAACAGCGCGGCGGGGACGGTGACGCAGGCCGACGCGGCGAAGGCCGAGATGTGGGCCTTGCCGGTGGTCTCCTCGACCGCCACTTCGAGGCCCGCGCCGATGGCGGCCGCCGAACCGAAGACCAGGTAATGGCCGTAACCCCACAGGAACGCCTGGCGATTGGAGACGAGGTGGCGATGGACGGGAACCGCGAAGTAGATCCAGTAGGCGGCGAAGATGAGCAGCAGCCCGCCCCCGGCGATCGGCAGCAGGGTGCCCAGCGCCTCCTGCTCGTCCCCCGCGGACTGGATGGCCACCGTGGCGGCCGCGACCGTCTCGCCGAGCACGATGATGGTGAACAGGCCGTACCGCTCGGCGATGTGGTGCGGGTGCCAGGCGGTCGGCCGGCCGAGCTCGGCGAGTGCGGGCACTGCCATCTCCACGATCGCCATCAGCAGGAAGACCCATGGCTTGGCGTGATCGGGCAGGAGCAGCACGCCCAGCCAGCCGATCTGGCACCCGCACACGCCGGTCGCGTACCGCAGCGCCGTTCTGCGTTCCGCTCCGTGCGAGGCGTGTGCGGCGCGCAGCCACTGGGAGACCAGCGCCAGTCGCATCACCAGGTAGCCGAACCAGACCACCGAGAAGTTGCTGTCATTGAACGCCCGGGGAATGCCCGCGGCCAGGATCAGCACCCCCGCGATCTGAACCAGCGTCACCACCCGGTACAGCACGTCGTCGGTGTCGTAGGCCGAGGAGAACCAGGTGAAGTTGACCCACGCCCACCAGATGGCGAAGAACATCATCAGGTAGCCGGGGATCCCGTGGCCGGGGTGCCCCTCGGCCAGCGAGTGCACCAGTTGCCTGCCCGCCTGTGCCACCGCGACCACGAAACACAGGTCGAAGAAGAGCTCCAGCGGGGTCGCCGCCCGGTGTTCCTCGCCGCGTCCGCGCTCGGTCATCCGGCGCAGCAGTCCGGGGGGCGGCCGGCCCGGGGGCGAGTCCTCGCTCATGGGGCGATTGTCACCGCTGCCCCCGCGTGCCGCGCGCTGGGCGCCGCCGCTGCCGGCCGGCGCTGCGGGGCCGTACCGGCCGGTGACCGCCACCGCCGGACGGGCTCGATCACCGTGCGCGGACCGGTGGGCGCGGTCACCGTGCGCGGACCGGCGGCGAAAGCCCGTCGGCCCCCGCCTGCGGGACAGGCGGGGGCCGACGGGACCGGCAGTGCCGGTGTCACGACCGGCTCGTACGGGCGGTTCTCAGTGCGCGGCCACCGGCTCCTGCGCCGGTTCCTGCACGGGCTCGGCCGGTGCGTCCTCCGGTGCCGCCGTTCCGGCGGCGGCCTTGCGCGGCAGGGCGAACATCAGCGCCAGCACCACGGCCAGCACCGCGGCGACCCACCACATGCCGTGCCGGAAGGCGTCCGCGAAGGCCTGCCCGGCGTGGTGCTGGGCGACCGCCTGCTCGTCCAGCACGTCGAAGAAGGCGACCGACACCAGGCCGAGCCCCACCGCGTTGCCGAGCTGCTGTGTGGTGTTGATCAGCCCCGACGCGGAGCCGGAGTGCTCGAGCGGCACCCTGGCGATGACCGTCTCGGTGAGCGGGGCGACGATGAGGCCCATGCCGACACCCATGACGATCAGCGGGAGCGCCATCTGCCAGGGCTGGATGCCGTTGCCGAAGTGGCGGGACTCCCAGATGTAGAGCACGACGCCGGCCATCATCGACACCGCACCGGCCTGCAGGACCTTGCGCCCGAAGCGCGGTACGAGCTTCTGCACCGAGATGCCGGCAGCCACCGACACCCCGATCGAGAACGGGATGCCGGTCAGGCCGGCCCGCAGCGGGCTCCAGCCCAGGCCGAGCTGCATGTACAGGGTCCAGATCATGAAGAAGATGCCGCAGGCGATGCCGAACGCGACCTCGACGCCGATGCCGGCCGCGAAGCTCTTGACCTTGAACAGCGACAGCTCGACCAGCGGCGACCCGTCCTTGCGGGTCTTGTGACGCTCGTACGCCACGAAGGCGGCGAAGACGAGCACGCTGCCGGCCATGCACAGGTGGCCCCACAGCGGCCAGCCGTGCTCGCGTCCCTGGGTCAGCGGGTAGAGGAACATCAGCAGGCCGCCCGTCGCCAGCACGACGCCCACCAGGTCCAGCTTCAGCGCCTGCGGCGCCCTGGACTCGGAGATGTACTTGCGGCCGAGGATCAGGCCCGCGATGCCGACCGGCAGATTGACCAGGAAGATGGGCCGCCATTCCAGCCCGAACAGGTTCCACTGCGTGAGCAGCGCGCCCAGGATCGGTCCCGAGACGGCCCCCAGGCCCACGATCGCGCCGAACATGCCGAAGACCTTGCCGCGCTCGTGCGCGGGGAACGTGGCGTGGACGATCGCCAGCACCTGCGGCACCATCAGGGCCGCGGCGCCGCCCTGCAGGACGCGGGCGGCGACGAGCAGATGCGGGTCGCCCGCGATGCCGCAGAGCATCGAGGCGAGCGTGAAGCCGCTCATGCCCAGCAGGAAGACCCGCCTGCGCCCGTATATGTCACCGAGCCGCCCGCCCGTGATCAGCCCGGCCGCGAACGCGAGGGCGTAGCCCTCGGTGATCCACTGCAGGACGCTGAAGGAGGCGCCGATGTCCTTCTTGATGCTCGGCATGGCGATGTTGACGATCGTGACGTCGACGAGGTCCATGAACGACGCGGTCATCACCACGGCGAGCGCCAGCCAGCGGCGGCGGTCGGCGGCGCCCTCGAGGGGCGGATCGGTGGTCGCGGTGGTGGTCACAGGGATATTGCCTTCCTGGTGGTTCGCCGGGTCGTACGGAACGCTAACCCGCGTATAGGTCAGGATGTGTCCTAGTTGGCTGCCACCCTGGACACATGACCGACACCCCGGCACGGCTGCTGAATCTGCTGTCGCTCCTCCAGACACCTCGCGAATGGCCCGGCAGCGAGCTCGCCGAGCGGCTCGGTGTCAGTCCGCGCACGATCCGGCGGGACATCGAGCGGCTCCGCGACCTCGGCTACCCCGTACAGGCAACGATGGGAGCGGACGGTGGGTACCGGCTGGCGGCCGGAGCGGCCCTGCCCCCGCTCGTCCTCGACGACGAGGAGGCGGTCGCCATCGCGGTCGGCCTGCGGGCGGGCGCGGGCCATGCCGTCGAGGGTATCGAGGAGGCGTCCGTACGGGCCCTGGCCAAGCTGGAGCAGGTCCTGCCCGCGCGGCTGCGGCACCGCGTCGCCGCGTTGCAGGCCGCCATGGTGCCGCTCACCGGCGGCGACGGCACGACCGTCGACCCGCGCACGCTGACCGTCATCGCCTCGGCCGCCACCGGCCACGAGCGGCTGCGGTTCGCCTACCGCAAGGGTGACGGCACGGAGATGAAGCGGCTGGTCGAGCCGCACCGGCTCATCAGTACGGGGCGCCGCTGGTACCTGGTGGCGTACGACATCGACCGCGACGACTGGCGCACGTTCCGGGTCGACCGGGTCAGTGAGCCGTTCGCGACGGGCGCGCGCTTCGCTGAGCGCGAGCTGCCGGTGGCGGACGCGGCGGAGTTCCTGAAGCGGTCCATGGCCCGGCTGCAGCCGACGTACCGCCTCCTGGCCACGTTCCGGGCACCGGTGGAGTTCGTGACCGCCCGGCTGCCGAACTGGCTGGGCACGCCCGTGCGGGTCGACGACGACACCTGCCGGCTGGACGTCACCACGTCCGACTCGCTGGAGTGGGTGGCCTTCCGGCTCGCCCTGGTCGACTGCGCATTCGAAGTGCAGGAACCGGCGGAGCTGATCGACCACCTGCGCGAACTGGGCACCCGCATCACCGGCGCGGCGGGCCGGAACCCGCGGTAGCCGGGCACAGCGAAGAGCGGGAGGTGCCGGGCCGGAACCCGCCCGGACATGGGCGGACCCCGACGCAAGGGGGGGAATGCGCCGGGGCCCGGTCTATGGGGGTTACGACTAGGTTATGCCCAATTAGGCCGCTGCGTCGAAACCAGTGTCATGGGCCATCTTCTTCAGCTCCAGAAGCGCGTGCTTCTCGATCTGCCGGATGCGCTCGCGCGTCAGGCCGTGCTGCTTGCCGACCTCGGTGAGCGTGCGCTCCCGCCCGTCCTCGATGCCGTAGCGCGCCTTGATGATCGACGCGGTGCGGTGGTCGAGGCGGCTGATGAGGCCCTCCAGCTCCTCGCTGCGCAGCAGCGCGATGACCGACTGCTCCGGGGACACGGCGGAGGTGTCCTCCAGCAGGTCACCGAACTGGGTCTCGCCCTCGTCGTCCACGTGCATGTTCAGGCTCACCGGGTCACGGGCCCAGTCGAGCACATCACCGACGCGCTCGGGCGTGGTGCCCAGCTCGGCGGCGATCTCCGCGTGCTCGGGCTCGCGGCCGTTCTCCCGGTTGAACTCGCGCTGCACCCGGCGGATGCGGCCGAGCTCCTCGACCAGGTGGACGGGAAGCCGGATCGTACGGGACTGGTCGGCTATCGACCGCGTGATGGCCTGGCGGATCCACCACGTCGCATACGTGGAGAACTTGAATCCCTTGGTGTAGTCGAACTTCTCCACCGCACGTACGAGGCCGGCGTTGCCCTCCTGGATCAGGTCCAGGAGCGGCAGGCCGCTGCGCGGGTAGCGGCGGGCGACGGCGACGACGAGGCGCAGGTTGGACTTGATGAAGACGTCCTTGGCCCTGGCACCCTCGGCGGCCAGCGCCTCGAGCTCCTCGCGGGAGGCCTCGCCGGCCTTGTCACCGCCGTCCTCGAGGCCGTCGAGTATCTGCCGGGCGTAGACGCCCGCCTCGATGGTCTGCGACAGCTCGACCTCCTTGGCGGCGTCGAGCAGGGGTGTGCGCGCGATCTCGTCGAGGTACATGCCGACCAGGTCGCGATCGGCGATCTCCCCGCCTGTGGCGCGAACACTGCTTGCCTCGCCAGCGCCCTTGGAGGCGGTCTGACGACGGGCGACGGCACGGGTTGCCATGCGTGCTCCCTTGCGATGAGACGGTCGCGGGACGGACCGGACACCCGTGGGCGTCCCATCCGAAGTAAAGAACGGCCGGAATCCGGACAGAATTCCCCTGAGGCGTCTTCTTTTTTGTGATCATGCAGTACCCTGTCCGGCCCGCAGAGGGTGGCGCGTCGCCGAAGCCTGGGGGAAGCGCAGGTCAGGACGGTCGCCACAGCCGGACCGGCGGTTCTGACGGCGCTCCGTGAGCGCCAGGCCCGTGAGACCGCCATCACGTCCGCCACGTTCGGCGTCACCCCGTTCACACCGGTTGAGCGTGTGCCCCGAGGCTGCTCTTCTACTCCAAGGACGTGCCCGCACCGGCGTGTGGTTGCCAGGAGCCTTCCGGAAAGCACGGCAAGCACGGAAGACATGTAAGGCGTGGAAGGCGTGCAACACGTGGAAGGCGTGATCGAGTTGCCCGGGGTGTGGGGCGGGTGTGCCCTGGGGGATGGGGGTGAGTGAGAGGAGCCGCGCCATGCCCACGCACTCGATGCTGCCCGGGCGCCACCACGCCCACGAAGGCCCCGGCCCGGTCCCCCGGACCGGGTACGTCCGCCACGGGGAACGTACCGCCCGCTCGGAGTGGGCCGTCCCCGTCGCCGGGGGCGTCGTCCTCGGCCTCTACACCGTCTTCCTCGCCCACGAGAACGGCTTCTCCGAGCTCTCCGGGTGGCTGCTGGGGCTCGTGGCCGCCCTCGCCTCCACGGCCCTGGGCTACGTGCTCGTCCGCGAGCGCCACCGGATGATGATCGAGGCGCGCGCGGTGGCCTTCGGGGCGCTCTTCGGCGCGAGCATGGGGTTCCTGCGCAGCCTGGTGCAGGTGTCGGTGCTGCGCGCGGCGGGAACGGGGCTCGTCTTCGGGCTGTGCATGGCCGTGGTGGCGTACTACGTCTTCTACTGGCACGAGCGCTGACCCGAGCACCGAGCAGACGACCCGGCACGAGAGGCCGGGGAGGGGCCCGGCCCAACCGGCCGCCTCGTCCCCGGGCGCCGGGCCCGCACCGGATCCGGATCGCTAGCCGGCCGGATCGCTAGCCGAACTGCACCGAGCGCTTCGCCAGGCCCATCCAGAAGCCGTCGATGACACTGCGCCCGCTGCCCAGCTCACCCTCGGCGGCGCCCAGGGTGACGAAGAGCGGCGCGAAGTGCTCGGTGCGCGGGTGGGCCAGACGGGCCGCCGGAGACTTGTTCCCGAAGTCCAGCAGCGCGTCGACGTCCTGGGCCTCCAGCGCCTCGCGCCCCCACGCGTCGAACTCGGCCGACCATCCGGGCGGCCCGGAGCCCTCGTGCCGCAGCGCGGCCAGGTTGTGGGTGAAGAAGCCGCTGCCGACGATCAGTACGCCCTCGTCGCGCAGCGGCGCGAGCCGGCGTCCGGTCTCCAGCAGCCGCTGCGGGTCGAGCGTGGGCAACGACATCTGCAGCACGGGTATGCCGGCGCCGGGGTACATCTCCACGAGCGGTACGTACGCACCGTGATCGAGCCCCCGGTCCGGCATGTCCTGTACGGGCGTGCCGGCGCCCCGCAGCATCCCGCGGACCCGCGCGGCGAGGTCAGGGGCGCCCGGTGCCGCGTACCGGACCCGGTAGTAGTGCTCCGGGAATCCCCAGAAGTCGTGCACGAGCGGGACGGTCCGGGTAGCGCCCAGGGCGAGCGGGGCCTCCTCCCAGTGCGCGGAGATCACGAGGATCGCCGTCGGGCGGGGCAGGTCCGCCGCCCAGGCGGCGAGCTGTCCGGGCCACAGCGGGTCGTCCGCAAGGGGTGGTGCGCCGTGGGAGAGGTAGAGGGCGGGCATGCGCCCTCCGGGCTTGGCTGCGCGGGCCTGCATCGGGGGCCTCCTCGGGGTGCGGCTGTACGTCCTGGACCGGACACTGCTTGAAGTCTCAAGCTCTATGCTCGGACCCGACCCTAGACCTGATTTATTTAAATTTCAATCAATGGCCTGGCGGAAGCGCGGCCTCCGGCGAGTGGAACAGTGGATGCCATGACGAACCGACCCTCGGAGAACGCGGTAGCCGCGGAGGCCCGGGAGGCTGCTGCCGGACCCCGCTGGCTCACCGAAGCAGAGCAGGACACCTGGCAGGCGTACCGGCACGCCTACACGCTCCTGGAGGACCAGCTGGACCGGCAGCTGCAGCGCGACGCCGGGATGCCGCACATCTACTACGGGCTCCTGGTCCAGCTCTCCGAGGCGCCGCACCGCCGGATGCGGATGACCGAGCTCGCCCAGCACGCCAAGATCACCCGCTCCCGGCTCTCGCACGCGATCGCCCGGCTGGAGAAGAACGGCTGGGTGCGGCGCGAGGAGTGCCCGTCCGACAAGCGCGGGCAGCTGGCCATCCTCACGGACGACGGCCTGGAGATGCTGCGCAGGTCCGCGCCGGGCCATGTGGCGGCCGTGCGGGCGGCGGTCTTCGACCGCCTCACGCCGGAGCAGGCCGCCCAGTTCGGCGAGGCGTGCCGGATCATCGCGACGGGCCTGCAGCCGGCCGGCGCGGATCTGCCCTGGCTGCGCTGAGCGGGAGGACCGCCGCCACACGCAGGTGGGCCCCCGCCGGTGACGGCGGGGGCCCACAAGCTCACGGGTGGCGCAGCGAAGGCCTCAGTGGGCCATCACCGGAACGAAGTCCTCGGCGTCCTCCGCGTCACCGGAAGCGGCGGCCGGGCCGCCCTGGTGACCGGCGGTGATGCAGACGACCGCGATCAGCGCGGCCAGCGTCAGGATGCCGGCCGCCCACCACACCGCGGTGGAGTAGCCGTGCACCATCGACTGGAAGGTGAGCAGCTTCTGGTCCGCGCCGGGCGCCATGTGGGACTTGAAGTAGTCGGTGGTGGCGCTGGCGGCGATGGTGTTGAGCAGCGCGGTGCCGATGGCGCCGCCGACCTGCTGCGAGGTGTTGACCATCGCCGAGGCGACACCGGCGTCACGGGCCTGGACACCGTGCGTGGACAGGCTCATGGCCGGCATGAAGGCCGTACCCATGCCCAGGCCCATCAGCAGCAGACCGGGCAGGATCACGAAGGTGTACGAGGTGTCCAGGTCGATCTGGGTGAGCAGCACCATGCCGACGGCCGCGAGCAGGAAGCCCGGACCCATCAGCCAGCGGGCCGGCACCCGGGTCATCAGCCGGGCACCGATCTGCGTGGAACCGGTGATCATCGTGGCGATCATCGGCAGGAACGCGAGGCCGGTCTTGACCGGCGAGTATCCCCTGACGACCTGCAAGTAGAAGGTCAGGAAGAGGAACAGGCCGAACATGGCGATGGCGGCGAGGGCCAGGGAGACGTAGACGCCACCGCGGTTGCGGTCGGTGAGCACGCGCAGCGGCAGCAGCGGGGCCTTGACCTTCTTCTCGACGACCACGAAGGCCAGCAGCAGCACGGCGGCGGCGGCGAACAGGCCGATGGTGCTGCCGGACGTCCAGCCGTCGGACTCGGCGCGGGTGAAGCCGTAGACGAGCGAGACCAGGCCGAGGGTGGCCAGGATGACGCCGGGGATGTCCAGCTTCGAGGGGTTGCGGCCCTCGGCGGGCTCGCGGATCACGAGGACCGCACCGACCGCGGCGACGACGGCGAAGGGAATGTTCACGAAGAACGTCCAGCGCCAGTTGAGGTACTCGGTGAACAGACCGCCGAGGATGAGCCCGACGCCACCGCCGGCACCGGCGATGGCGCCGAAGATGCCGAACGCCTTGGCGCGCTCCTTCGCTTCGGTGAACAGCACGGCGAGCAGCGACAGGGCCGCCGGCGCGAGCAGCGCGCCGAAGGCGCCCTGCAGGGCGCGGGCGCCCAGCAGCATGCCGGTGTTGACCGCGGCACCACCGAGGGCGGAGGCCGCCGCGAAGCCGATCAGGCCGATCACGAACGCACGCTTGCGGCCCCACAGGTCGGATACGCGACCGCCGAAGAGCAGCAGCCCGCCGAAGGCGAGGGCGTAGGCCGTGATGACCCACTGCCGGTTGCCGTCCGAGATGCCGAGGTCGGTCTGGGCGGAGGGCAGCGCGATGTTCACGATGGTCGCGTCCAGCACGACCATGAGCTGGGCCAGGGCGATGAATATGAGCGCTTTCCAGCGCCTGGGGTCGGGTTGCGTGGTGAGATCTGGCATGCGTGGGCCTACCTAGCGGTGCGGAGGGTGTGGACTACCGGTGGGACAAGTCGTCGGCGGAGGAGTGGAACTTGCGTCGCAGGTCCTCCAAAGTCGCGGGTGATCCGGGAAGTTGTGACCGGGCCGGCGCCATCAGGCCGTCCAGGAAGAGCTGGAGGTGCCGGTGCACGAACTGGTCGAAGTCCATGCAGCCGGTGTCCGGCAGCGGCCTGGTGAGCTGAGTGATGGCGACCATCAGGTCACCGATGGCGATGTCGGGGCGCAGCTGCCCGCAGTCGCGGGCAGCGGCCATCAGCGCCTCGATCGCGCTTTCCAGCCGGTCGCGTGCCTCGACGTGGTCGGGATGGTCCTTGTCGATGCCTTCGGCGCCATCGGCGAGCAGGGGGCAGAGCGCCCCGATCCGCTCGTCCGCCGCGGCATGGACAAAGCGCCTCAGCGCCAGGAAAGCATCGGGCTCCTCGGCTCGTACTGTCTCGGCCTGGTCCGCGATGCGGGCCATGACGGAGAGGGTGACGTGATGGATCAGTTCACGGCGGTCCGCGAAGTGCCGGTACAGCGTGGCATTTCCGACCCCGGCGCGTCGAGCGATTTCATCGAGCGAGGATTCGGCCCCGTGTTCGACGAGCGCCTCGCGGGCGGCCGCGAGGATGCGCTCGCGATTGCGCAGGGCGTCGGCGCGCAGTCGGGGTTGGGGTGCTGTCACCACGACCGGCCCTCCTTTCCGTGAAGCTGATCCGTGAGGTCTGACAGACGGGGAGAGATTCCCCGTTTGACAGGAACGCTCAGTTAAACGGGGAGAACCTCCCCGGATATTTCACGTCGGCACGTGAGGTGGCTCACGCCTCCCGGAGGGTGTCCCGGGGCCGCCATCTGCCGCAGTCCACAGCGCGCGAGGGCGGCTCACGGGAAGAGGGTGAACAAGAGAGCGGCCCGTGGCAGGCGGCCGCGCCCGCCCTGGAGGTCACCGGCATGAAACCCCTGGCCATCGTCGCCGTGGCGGCCACGACACTCGCCCTGACCGCGCCGGCACCGACCTCCCGGGCCGGGGAGTCCGAGGCCGCGCCCCACGGCCACACCGCCGGCCTCCCCCGCCTCGGCAGGAGCCCCTCCGGCCCGTGCGCGCTGCGCACCGTCACCGGCAACGTCTCCGAGGGCTCGCGCACCCCGCGCGGCTACGCCAGGTCCAGTGGCACGGTGCGGGCCGTCACCTTCTTCATCGACTTCCCCGACGCCCCCGCCCGCATCTCCCCGCGGAAGCGGTACGCCGAGTTCTTCCCGGCCGTCTCGGACTACTACCGCACCAGCTCCTACGGGCGCCTGGACTACCGCTCCACGCCCGTACCGCGCTGGATCCGCATGTCACGCCCGTACCGCTCGTACGGCATCAGGCGCGGCACCGACTTCGACCCCTACCGCGACGACGGCTACCACGCCATCGCCAAGGAGATCGTCGACGCCACCGACGACACGGTCGACTTCGGCCGCTACGACCTGATCAACATCCTGGCCGTCCCCGAGGCGGGCCCGCCCGCCACCCAGGACGTCCGCTCGGTCACCTTCGCCGGCTCGTCCACGGGGCTGAACACCCGCGACGGGGTGCCCATCAGGAACGTGTCCTTCATCTGGAGCCGCCAGACCGGCGACAGCCCCTTCCGCGTGCTCAGTCACGAGAACGCCCACAGCTTCGGCCTCCCCGACCTCTACTACACGGGCCGCGGCCGCGCGGTGACGACGCCCGTGGGTCACTGGGACCCCATGGACGAGGACTGGGGCCCCTCCAACGACTTCCTGGCCTGGCACAAGTGGAAGCTGGGCTGGCTGACACCCTCCCAGGTCCGGTGCATGCCTCGCGTGGGCGTCCGCACCTTCACCCTGACCCCCACCTCGGTCGCCGACGGCGTCAAGCTCGTCGTCGTCCCCCTCTCTCCCACCCGCGCCGTCACGCTCGAGGCCCGCGCCCCCGGCCCCCTCGACCACGCCGTCTGCCGCCCCGGCGTCCTGGTCAGCACCGTCGCCACCGACCTGGCCTCCGGCGCCGGCCCCGTCCGCACCTCGGACGCCACCCCCGCCAGCTCCGGCTGCTACACCAAGGACCCCAACGTCACCTCCTCCCTCACCGACGCCCCCTACCGCACCGGCCAGCGCTGCTCTGCCGCCGGCGTCACCGTCGACGTCCTGGGCCGGACCCCGTCCGGCGCCTGGCGCGTGACCGTCACCCGCCGCCCTGCCCCCACCGGCGGACCACCCGCTACACTGACGGCTGCCCCGCCTCCGTAGCTCAGGGGATAGAGCACCGCTCTCCTAAAGCGGGTGTCGGCAGTTCGAATCTGCCCGGGGGCACGCCTGGTCGGACGTGGTTCCGACCGCGGTTGCCGGCCTTCAGCCGGAACAGACGGCCCCGGACCTCATGTCCGGGGCCGTTCGCGTGCGCGCGGGCGGCCGCCGACTGGCCAATTCCAGTCCCTTGTCCGCCCCTTTGGAGTCGTCTAGCCTCCGAGACGACGTCGGGCAGCCCCGCTGCCCGGCCCGGCTCTCCCGGACCCCGAGGGCAGCAAGCCCGCGAGGGCGGCCGGAGACGCGATGGCAACGCACGCCTCCCGGCCCCGCCCTTCCCGGCCTGTCCTGCCAGGGGTCTCTTCCCGCGTGCCCCGGTCGGCCAGGAAGGGCGGACCGCGCCGGAGGCGGGGAAAGGAGCCCCGCCTCCGGCGCCCGGTCGCCGCCGGTTTCCGGTTCTCCTCCCGGCGGCGGCCGTCCTTGCCGCGGCTTCTTGCGGGCACCGCTACGAAGCACAGTGCAACGGCCCCCACAACTTGGCAAGCCTGTCCTTCCGGTCCCGCGCGGGACCGTACCGCCGGAAGCCGTCCGGTCCGACGGGCGGCTCGTGCGGTGCCCCGGTCAGGCGGGCGGACGCTGCCGTCCGCCGGCCAGGGCATCCGTCACCGTGGCGACCGGCTGGAAATCCGCGGTCAGCCCCGCGGCCTTCAGCAGGTGCAGATGCCAGGCCCGGGTGCAGACCATACGGAACGAGCCGCCGCGCTCCACGGCCCGACGGCGGGCCCGGCAGAGCAGGGTGAGCGCGGCACAGTCCATGAAGCGCACCGGCCGCAGGTCCACCACCACGCGGCAGCCCACCGACGACGTTGCGGAGTCGACATGCATTCTGATCTCCGGGGCGGCGACCAGGTCGACATCGCCGTGGAACTCCACCACGGCGAAACCGCCCAGAAGATAGCTGCGCGCGTTGGGACACTCCGCGGGGAGGACTCCGCAGAAGTGGACGGCCGTCCAGGGGCCGGGTCGCCGGTGATCGATGCCCATTGGCGGTTCCGATGCATGTGGCCCCGCAGCAAGCGGGAGCGGGAGAACGGACAGCCACCGGGGGCTGGGGCGACACCGGATAACCATAGGAACACAGGGCGTGCAGAATCGCTCCAGCGCATCCAGATTCACCCGTGCGAGTGATTTTGGCCGTAATGCCTGCGGCCGGGCCCACCTCCGCGGTCAGGCGACCCCTGGAACGACGGACAGACCAGTCACATCACCGTCGACGATCTGACGGGCGAGCTCGGAGATGCGCAGGTGGTTGGTGCGGGCGTGGGCCCGGATGGCCGCGAAGGCGTGGTCGGGCGAGGTCCGCAGGCGCTCCGCGAGGATGCCCTTGGCCTGCTCGATGACGATACGGCTGGTGAGGGCGGCCTGGAGCTGGGTCCGTTCGGTCTGGGTCTGCTCCAGGGTGCGCTGTTGCAGGATTCCGATCGTGGCGATGTCGGCCAGCGCCTGGGCCAGGGCCGCATCCTCGACGCCCAGCGTCGTCCGGTCGGTGTGGAAGAGGTTCAGCGCCCCTACGACGTGCTGGCGCAGCCGCAGCGGGAGCGCGTGGGTGGTGGCATAGCCGCTCCTGCCCGCGCGGTCCACGAACAGGGGCCAGTGCCTGGCGACCGCGGAACTGGTGAGGTCGATGTTGAGGCGGGCGACGCCTTGGGTGTAGCAGTCCACGCAGGGCCCTTGGTCGTGCTGTAGCGCGAAGAGTTCCAGCAGCCGGGTGTTCTCGTCGGATGCGGCGATCATCTGCAGATCACCATGGGAGTCCGCGAGCAGGATTCCGGCAGCCGAGACGTCCAGCAGCTCCACGCAGCGGGCGGACAGTTTCTGGAGGAAGTCGATGATGTCGAAGTCGTCGACGAGGGTGTCCGCCATCTCGACGAATACCTCGGCGACCTGCTGTTGGCGGGACATTCTCCTCATCCCCTGCTCTCTTCGGGCTCAGACGGCCCGCTCGTAGAGTCGTTGAACCGCAGTCGGCGGGACACGATGTCCTGGGCCAGTTCGACGATCGGCTGATTGCGGCTGAACGCCGTGGCCCGCAGGCGCAGCAGCGCCGCCGCCAGCGACACCGTCAGCTGCACACTGACCATGCCCGTCGCCTGGTGCACCACGGCCTGCTGCCACCCGTGCGGCGGGAGGGCGACCCCCGGCCGGCCGTCCCGCCGCCCCTCGCCGTCGAGGAACAGCGTGGTGAGCGCCGAGGCGAGAGCCAGGGCGTCGGTCGTCTCCTCCGCGGACAGCGGACCGGGCCGGGCGCGCAGTGCGGTCAGCACACCCACCTGGATGGCGCCTATACCCAGCGGGAAGCAGAACACGGCTCCCACCGGCAGCCCGGCCACGGCCGGCAGCAGCAGCGGCCACCGCTCCACCGGGACCGCGACGAGGCCCGGCACGAGCACCGCGTTGCCGCTGCGCATCGCGTCGCACTCGGGGCCCTCGCCGAAGGTGCGCTGCATCTCCGCGAACTGTGTGCCGGTGCTGCCGGAGGACCACAGCTGCTCCGTATGGCCGGCGTCGAGTACCACGGAGACCGTCACGTCGTCGGTGCCCAGGGCCGCGGCGAACGTCGTGGCCGGGTCACCGCGTCCGGAGGCGTACAGCGAACGCAGGACTTCTGCCATCCGGTCGCTGATCATGATTTCGCTCCGCCCTCCGGGGTCGTCAAGCGTTCCCGGACGCGGTTGGGTACCGCACCCACCACCCTAGTCCTTCGATACGGGGAGGCTATGGCCAAGAGATTGTCACCAAGGGGAATGTCATCGACCTCGGACTCCTGGGGTGCTTTCCGGTCACACCCCGTCCGGCCCGCGAGTCATGTCCCACAGGCCCCGATGGCAACTCTTCGCGCACTGTGCAATCTGCTGATCATTTTGTCTGCCCGCCCATTAAGGTTGAACCTCACCGCTGGTCACGGAGCCAGTACGTATGTGGTTCCGGGACGCCGGGGTGTCTCCGGGGGAGGGAACACAGCCGCCATGAGTCGTCGCTCCAGTGGACTGATCGGGATATGGGCCGAGGCGCAGCGGCAGCAGCAGCGGCAGGCGGAGGCCCGGCAGCGGGCGGCGGCGCAGCAGGCCCGGGAGCAGGAGCGCCAGCAGCGGGCGTACGTGCGCGAGCGGGCGCGGCAGGACCGCGAACAGCGGCAGGCGTACCGGGCGGCGCGGGAGGCGGAGGCGCGGCGGCGGACGGACGAGCTGGACGCCCGGGTCGCGGCGCTGGAGGGGCTGCTCGCCGCGGGGTGCCGGGCGCCGGGATTCACCGCGGGGGCGCTCGCGCGGTCCGAGCAGCTGCAGCCGTTCGACCCGGGGCACCTCGGGCAGCCCGTGGTGATGCCGGACCCGGAGCGGTACCGGGGGTTCGGCAACAGGGCGCAGTACGAACGTGACCGGCACGCCGCGCTGGCGGCCGAGGGGCAGCGCCTGGACCGGCTGGCCGCGTACCGGCAGCAGTATGACCAGTGGGCCGCCGCGACGCTCGCGGAGATACGGCAGCACAACGCCGGCGTCGCCGAGACGGTGGCCGCACTGCGCGACGGTGATCCGGACGCGGTCGTGGACTACTTCTCCGCCGCGCTGTACGCCTCCGGCGCGTGGCCGGAGGACTTCCCCCACCAGATATCCGCCGCCTACGACCCCGCCGCCCGGCAGCTGGTGCTGAACTGGGAGCTGCCGGGGTTCGGCATCGTCCCGGCGGTGAAGTCCGTGCGGTACATGCCGACCGCCGACGAGGAGAAGGAGACCGCGCGGCCGGTCACCCAGCGGCGCGGCGTCTACCGCGACGTGCTGGCGCAGTGTGTGCTGCTGGCGGTGCGCGAGGTGTTCGCGGCGGACGGGTTCGGGGCGCTGGAGTCCGTGGCCCTCAACGGTTTCGTCGACGAGCACGACCCGGTCACCGGGCGGCTCACCCACATCTTCCTCGCCTCCGTCTCCGTTCCCCGCACCGTCTTCGCGCGGTTCCACCTCGAGCAGGTGAGCGCGGTCGAGTGCCTCACCGAGGGGCTCGGCGGCCTGCTGTCGGCGCGCCCCGACCAGCTGGCCGCCGTACGGCCGGGCCGGCAGCCCGACGACGTGGGGCGGGGGGTCGTCTCGCACGGCGGGGGCGACGACCCGGATCTCTTCGAGATGGACCCCGTCGCGTTCGAGGCGCTGGTCGCGGAGCTCTTCCGGGCCCGTGGGATGCAGGCCGTGATGACGCAGCGCTCCAACGACGGCGGCGTGGACGTCGAGGCGCTGGACCCGGACCCGATCAGCGGCGGGCGGATCATCGTGCAGGTGAAGCGGTACCGCAAGACGGTGCCGCCGACCGCCGTCCGCGATCTGTACGGCACGGTGCAGGGCGCCGGGGCCAACAAGGGCGTGTTGGTGACGACTTCCGGCTTCGGGCCCGGTTCGTACGCCTTCGCCAACGGGAAGCCGCTGACCCTGGTGTCCGGCGAGGAGCTGGTGGAGCTGCTGGCGCAGCACGGGCTGCGGGGGCGCCTGGGAGGCGGTGACGGCGCGGGCGGCCATACGAGCGCCCGTCCCGGGCCGAACGCTCCCGCAGCCCCGGCCGCCGCCGGCCAGCAGCGTGACCACAGCGTGCTGGGCATGTCCTGGTCCGGCCACGTCGCCCTGGACGTCTGCGCGCTGGTCTGCACGGGGTCGCGTGTCCTCAGCGACGATCACTTCGTCTTCTACAACAACCGGCAGACCCCCGACGGGGCCGTGCGCTCGGTCGACCCCTCCCCCGCAGACAAGGCCGCCCTGCACGTGACCTTCGAAGCGCTGCCCGCCCCCGCCGACCGGCTCGTGCTGGTCGCGGCCATAGACCCGGCCGTCAATCCGCACTCCGATCTTTCGGAGTTCACCGACGCCCGCATCCGCCTGTCCGACGCCTCGGGCAGCGAGCTCGGGCGGCTGGAGGTCTCCGACGGGCGGCCGGGCGAGACGGCGCTCGTGCTGGGTTCGTTCCGCAGGCGGGAGAGCGGCGACTGGGACTTCGTGATCGGCGGCAAGGGGTACACGGGCGGGCTGGAGGCGCTGGTGCAGGAGTACGGCATCGAAGTCGCTTGATCCACCCGGGTTTGTCGTTGGCGGCTCGTAGACTTCTGGAATGGCCGACCCCACAGTGATCAGCGATGCCGACGGCGATGCGAGCGATGCCCTGAGCTGCCTGCGCCGCGTCTTCGGGTACGACGCCTTCCGCGGCGAACAGGAAGAGATCATCGAGCATGTCGTCGCCGGCGGCGACGCGCTCGTCCTCATGCCCACCGGTGGCGGCAAGTCGCTGTGCTACCAGATCCCGGCGCTCGTGCGGCCGGGCGTCGGGGTCGTCGTCTCACCGCTGATCGCGCTCATGCAGGACCAGGTCGACGCGCTGCGCGCGCTCGGCGTGCGGGCCGGCTTCCTGAACTCCACGCAGGACCTCGACGAACGCCGCATGGTGGAGGCCGAGTTCCTCGCGGGCGAGCTGGACCTGCTCTACCTGGCGCCGGAGCGGCTGCGGGTGGAGGCGACGCTGCGGCTGCTCGACCGGGGCAAGATCTCCCTCTTCGCCATCGACGAAGCGCACTGCGTGGCCCAGTGGGGGCACGACTTCCGGCCCGACTACCTCGCCCTGTCGGCGCTGCACGAGCGCTGGCCGGACGTGCCGCGCATCGCGCTGACCGCGACCGCCACCGACGCGACGCGCACCGAGATCGCGGGCCGGCTGAACCTGCGCGAGGCCCGGCAGTTCGTCGCGAGCTTCGACCGCCCGAACATCCAGTACCGCGTCGCGCCGAAGAACGACCCGAAGAAGCAGTTGCTGGAGCTGCTGCGCAGCGAGCACGCGGGCGACGCGGGCATCGTCTACTGCCTCTCCCGCAGAGGCGTGGAGGACACCGCCGCGTTCCTGTCCCAGAACGGCATCGAGGCGCTTCCGTACCACGCCGGCCTCGACGCCCGCACGCGCGCCGCCAACCAGTCGCGCTTCCTGCGCGAGGACGGCATCGTCATGGTCGCCACGATCGCCTTCGGCATGGGCATCGACAAGCCCGACGTGCGCTTCGTGGCCCACCTGGACCTGCCGAAGTCCGTCGAGGGCTACTACCAGGAGACCGGCCGCGCCGGGCGCGACGGGCTGCCGTCGACGGCCTGGCTGGCGTACGGGCTCCAGGACGTGGTCCAGCAGCGCAAGATGATCGACGGCTCGGAGGGCGACGACGCGCACCGCCGCCGGCTCGCCACCCACCTGGACGCGATGCTGGCCCTGTGCGAGGCGGTGGAGTGCCGCCGGGGACAGCTGCTCGCCTACTTCGGACAGCGGCAGCAGGAGACCGCATGCGGCAATTGCGACACCTGCCTGACGCCGCCGGTCACCTGGGACGGCACGGTCGCCGCCCAGAAGTTCCTGTCCACGGTCCTGCGGCTGGCCCGGGAGAGGCGGCAGAAGTTCGGCGCGGGCCAGATCATCGACATTCTGCTCGGCAAGAAGACCGCGAAGGTCATCCAGCACGACCATGACGGCCTCACCGTCTTCGGCATCGGCACGGACCTGAGCGTCGCCGAATGGCGCGGCGTGGTGCGGCAGTTGCTGTCCCAGGGGCTGCTGGCCGTCGAGGGTGAGTACGGCACGCTCGTGCTCACCGACGCCAGCGGTGACGTGCTGGGCTCCCGCCGCCAGGTGCTGCTGCGCCGCGAGCCGGAGAAGCCGGCCCGCGCGGCGAAGGCCGCGAAGGCGGGCGGTGGCGGCGGTGCGTCCAGGCGCGGCGCTCCCGTCGACCTGCCGCAGGCCGCGGTGCCGGTCTTCGAGGCGCTGCGCGCCTGGCGTGCGGCGACCGCGAAGGAGCAGGGCGTGCCCGCCTACGTGATCTTCCACGACGCGACGCTGCGCGAGATCGCCACGGCCCGGCCCTCCTCGCTCGACGAGCTGTCCACGATCAACGGGGTCGGCGAGAACAAGCTGGTCAAGTACGGGCAGCCCATGCTCGACGTGCTCGCGGAGCTGCCCGGCCCCCGGCAGGAGGAGCAGCCCGCGGTGCCGGACCCGGCGGCTCCGGCCGCCGTGCCGGACCTGCCGGCGCCCCGGGCCGGGGCGGAGCGGGCCAAGGTGCTCCAGGCCGCCGCGCCGGCGGGAGCCGCCGGGGACGAGCCGCCGTGGGCGGAGGAGCCCTCCTGGGACGAGGAGCCGCCCTGGGACGAGGAGCACTAGCCGCCCGTCACCTGCGGCGTGCGCCGTACGGACGCCAGGTGCGCGTAGACCACGACGTTGCCCAGGTAGGCGTCCGCCTCCTGGGAGAAACCGCCACCACAGGTGATCACCCGCAGCTCGGCCCGCCTGGTGGCGCCGTACACCTTCGCCGAGGGGAAGCGGTCCCGGTCGTACACCTCGATGGCATCGATCGTGAAGACGCCGGTACGGCTGTCAGCGCGGGCCACCTCCACGGCGTCGCCCTTCTTCAGGGCGCCGAGGTTGTAGAAGACCGCCGGTCCGCTCGCCGTGTCGACGTGACCGGCCAGGACGGCGGTGCCGGCGGCGCCGGGTGCGGTGCCGCCCGCGTACCAGCCGGCGAGGTTCTTGTCCTCTTCCGGGGGGCTGGCGAGGCTGCGGTCGGGCAGCAGCCCGAGGGGCGCCACCGGCGCGTCGACCCCGATGGCGGCGATCCGTACGCGGGTGGGGGCGGCGGGCGGCAGGGGCGGGATGGAGCGTTCGCGCCCGGGCCCGGACAGCAGGGGTTCACCGGGCGTGGGGAACGCCTCAGCCTCGGAGGGCTGCGGGGGCGGCGCCTGGTCCTTCGCGCCGTGCTCGATGAGCCAGCTGCCCGTCAGCACCGCGACAGCGAGGACCGCGGCGAGGACCGTCTTGTGACGCGACTCCCGCGCCTGGTGCGCGAGGTGCGCCGGGTGGGGCCGCGGTGCTCCACGGGCACCGCGCAGACAGGCACTCCGCAGGTGGGCGCTCCCCCGCTCCGGCAGGTCCCGCCCCGCGCCCGGGCCGTTCCCGGTCCCTGGGCGCAGGGCGCGCGTCCGGGGACCGAGGGGCGGACCGGCCGGCACGGGGACGGTCCTCGGTCAGATCCGGTTGCCGCCGCCACGGCGGCGCAGGAACCAGGTGCCGGCGACCGCGACGGTGGCCAGCACGGCCGCGCCGGCCACGATCTCGGCCGTGCCCGACTCCTCGCTCGTACCGCCGACGCCGGTCTTCATGCCGCCCACGGGGGGCGAAGCCGGCATGCTCGGCATGGCGGAGGCGGAGGCGGAGGCGGAAGCCGGGGCCGAGGCCGGGGCAGCGCCGGAGGAGACGACCAGGTCGCCCGTGGCCTCCTTGCCGTTGTCGCACTTGGCCCCGATGCCGTAGGTGCCGGGCTTGGCCGAGTCGGGCACCTTGAACTGGCCGATCACGACCTCCTTGTGCGTGCCGGGCCTGAGGTCGAACGACGCCGGGCCGCCCACGGCGCTGGCGTCACCCGTGCCACGGCCGCCGGAGCCGCAGGCCGTGGTGTTCACCGTGACCATGTCGCCCGGCCGGACGGTGCTCGGGCTGATCTCCAGCTTTCCGAAGCTGTCGGCGAGCGCGGGAACGTACGCCAGCCCCAGCGCAGCTATGGCCAGGGCGGCCCCGGTGAGCACTCGTGCAGTACGCATGCTTCCTCCGTGAGCGCGGTCGCGGCACGCCGATGCACCGCGGCAGGAGTCGGAATTCCGCGCTCCTCTTCTGCTGAGCGAAACCGGGTTCCGGAAGGCCCGCACCCTGACAGCCCTTCAGATCCAGGGCTCCGGGCAGGCCGGCGCGGGGCCGAATAAGCAGGTCATCGCGGGTGGCGCGACAACTCCGTACGGCCGCAGGGGAGAAGTGGCAAATGGGTGACCGGCCGACTACTCCTGGTCACCCGTTCGACGTCTTCGGTCGGCTGAGCCCTCCCCTGCCGGCTGCCTCAGCGTGCCAGGTCGTCCGGGCAGCCCGTGCCGCGCGGCAGCTTGTACGGGGCCGCGATCCGGTACGTACCGGCGTGCGGGGCGCGCAGCAGCGTCCAGTCGTCCTCCGGCTCGCCATCCTTCGGCGGCTGGACCTGCTTGGTCAGGCAGCCATTGACGTTGACGGGCGGCTCTCCGGCCGACCCCGCCTTCGGCGGCTGCACGGCCTTGCCGGCCTTGTCGACCAGGCCCAGCCACGGCGAGTACGGGATGCGGATCAGCACCGGCCCGGCCTGCTGCACCGTGATCGTCAGCTCGCCGGCGTCCGCGTGCTCCACGACCGCCGGCGGCTCGGCCAGCGGGGTGGGGTCCTTCACCTCGTACAGCCGCCAGTTGGCGTCCGACCACACCTCGCGCAGATACGGCAGGCCCTGGCCGACCAGCCTGGCCTCGTCGACCGCGGCGTTGTCCGGCTCGCCCGTCGGCAGCACCACGTAGTGCACGGCCCAGCGGTTGAGCCAGGCCTGGTAGCTGGCCGGGGTGAGCATGCCCTCCTCGTAGAAGAGCGGGTTGCGCTTGAGGTCCGCCTGCCGGTTCCAGCCGCGCGCGAGGTTGACGTACGGGGCCAGGGCGGAGGCCTCGCGGTGGCTGCGCGCCGGTACGACCTCGACCCGGCCGCGCGCGGCGTCCACCCGCTGCAGCCGGTCCACCAGGGGCGCCAGCGCCCGCGCCCAGGAGGCCGCCGGGGTGGTGTGCACGATGTCGCTGATGGAGACGGCGGCCTGCCAGACCGTGCAGGTCAGCACGGCGAGCACGGTCGCCGTCCAGGCCCGGCCCCGCTTCAGCAGCTCGGCGCGGGGCGGCACCTTCGTCTCCGTCAGTGCGGCGACCAGCACCACACCGCCGAAGACCATGCCGAGCCGGGAGATGTTCGTACCGATCTGCGAGGGGATCAGCCAGACCAGGAGCACCCCCAGCGCGTAGAGGGCGGAGCCGATCCGCACCGTCCGCCACGACGACGGCGTCAGCGTCATCCCGAAGACGCCGGCGAGCAGGGGCAGGATCACCGAGGCGAACGCCATCGGCTGCTGACCGGAGAACGGGAACAGCCACGCCGACAGCGCGACGACCAGCACGGGGGGCACGCCCAGCGCGTACGCGGCCGGACGGCGCCTGCCCAGCCAGAGCGCGGCCGCCACGATGCCCACGTACAGGCCCGCGACCGGGCTGGACGCCGTCGCCAGCGCCGCCATGGCCCCGGCCAGCACGGCCCGCGCCCACCGGAACCTGCGCTCCGAACGCCACCGCACCGGCCACGCGAAGATCGCGGCCGCCGCCGCCAGCCCGAACATCATGCCCAGCCCGAACGTCACCCGGCCCGAGATGGCGTTGCACGCCAGCGCGAACGCGCCGTACAGGGCCGGCCACAGCGGCCGCCGCACCACCCGGCTGCGGACGAGGAGAAGAGCGATCAGCCCCGCCGACAGGGTGCCCGCGACCATCATCGTGGTGCGCACACCGAGCAGGGCCATCAGATACGGGGAGATCACGCTGTACGAGACGGGGTGCATCCCGCCGTACCAGGCGAGGTTGTAGGCGGACGCCGGGTGCTGGAGCGCGAACTCCGCCCACGCGTCCTGCGCGGCCAGGTCGCCGCCGCTGTTGGCGAACAGACACACCCACAGCACGTGCAGCACCGCCGCCACGAAGAGCGTGACCGGCACGGTCCCGGTGAGCGCACGGAGCCGACCGCCGCGCCGGTGGCCCGGCACGACCGCCCACGAGGGCCGTCGCCACGCCGGCTTCACGGCGCCGGGTGCGGCGCTCGCGGCAGGTCCTGCCGGTTCGTTGCCGGGTTCTGCGCGTTCGCTGCCGGGTCCTGCCGGTTCGTTGCCGGGCCGTGCCGGTTCGTTGCCAGGTCCTGCTGGTTCGCTGCCGGGTCCTGCCGGTTCGTTGCCAGGCCGTGCCGGTTCGTTGCCAGGCCCTGCCGGTTCGTTGCCGGGATCTCCCGACTTCCCGGCACGCGCCGGCCCCACGGTGCTCACTGCGACTCTCCCCGTCTTCCCCCTAGGTCTTCTCCCCCATCTTCACGCATGCCGGGCCCGCGGCGAGCAAACCCCGCGAACCCAACACGCTGCCCGCACGCCGCCGCGGCCGCGAAGCGGCCCCCGGTCCGTACCCACTCGCACGGACCAGGAGCCCAGCCCCAGGCGCTCTTCCGGCTGCCGGCCGGGCCTCAGCCCAGGCGGCCCAGCTTCGCCCCGAACGAGGGCTCGGCCAGGGCGGTCTTCAGCGCCACCGGCACCTTGACCGCGTCCGCGCCGGTGCCCACGGTCAGCTCACCGACCTCGGTCCCGGCCTTCGCCGAGTGCGGGATCTTGTGACCGTTGGCGGACAGCGCGAACTTTGAAGCGAAACCGGCCCAGCCGATCGCCTTGACGTCCTTGATCGCGACGACCGGCGTCTTCCCGCCGAGGCCGTCGTCGACGGAGCCGACGACGTCGCCCTTCTTCACCACGACAGCCGAGGTGAGGGAGTCCTGGATGGCCCGCGTCTGCTTGTAGCTGTTCTCCAGCACCATCCGCAGGCTGTTCTCGGCGTTGATGTCGATGCCCTTGAAGTGCTGGTCCATGGTGGCGCCGACGATCAGCCGCTCCTGGCCGTCGATCGTCCGCTTCGCCGCCCACATCAGCGCGCCACCGGCCGGCTTGCTGGAGCCGGTCTTGACGCCCAGGACACCGGTGCCCTTCGTCAGCAGTTTGTCGTTGTTGTTGTAGATCGGCTCGGCAAGACCGGAGATCTTGGCGTTGGGCTTGCCGACGATCTCGCGGATGACCTCGTTCCTGATCACTACCTCGGCCAGCTTCACCTGGTCGGTGGCGGTGCTCCGGGTCGTGTCCATCAGACCGCTGGGGTCCGTGTACGTCGTGTTCGTCATGCCGAGGTCCTTGGCGGCCGCGTTCATCTTCTTGACGAACTCGTCCTCGGACTTCGCGTCCCAGCGCGCCAGCTGGCGGGCGATGTTGTTACCGGAGGGGATGAGCAGCATCTGCAGCATGTCGTACTGCGAGAAGGTCTGCCCCTCGCTCACGATCAGCCGCGACTCGTCCTTCGACTGCGACTCCTTGGCCGCCTGCGCGTCGATGACGAGGTCCGTGCCCTTCTCCCCCTTCTTCAGGGGGTGGTCCTTCAGGATCACGTACGCGGTCATCACTTTGGCGACGCTCGCCGTGGGCACCGGCTTCTGCGAGCCCGACGTCCCCACGTCCCCCGCGCCCAGCACCTTGGCCGCGGACTGGCCCTCCGCCGGCCAGGCGAAGTCGGGCCGGCCGCCCTCGAAGGTGAAGGCCTTCTTCGCACCGAGCGCGAGCTTCGGATCGGGCAGCGGCCGGAAGGATTGAACGACCACGAAGATGATCCCGAGCAGCACGACGAGCGGCGTCCAGATCTTCACGCGGCGCATCGCCGTGCGCACCGGGGTCTCCGGCGGCGGCGGGGTGTTCGTCAGCTGCGCGAGCAGGTCGAGCGGGGCGGCGGGACGTCCGGGCCCCGCGTCGGCGCCGCTGCCGGCGCCTGCGCCTGCGCCTGCGCCTGCCTGCTGCCCGGGGAAGGGCGTCTGCTTGGTGCGCTCCGCCTCGGCCGGGGCCACGGGCGCCTTCGGGGGCGCGACCGAGACCGGAATGCCGGGCTTCGCGGGGGCGTCCGCCTTGGCGGCGGCGTCCGGCTTGGCGGCGGCGTTCGGCTTGGCGGCGGCGTTCGGCTTGGCGGCGGCGTTCGGCTTCGCCGCCGTATTCGGCTTCGCCGCCGCGGGCTTGGCCTGGGCGTCCTCCTTCAGCGGGACAAACTGGCTCTTGCGCTCCTGGCCCGCCTTCGCCCCGGTGGCCGGGGCAGGGGCCTTGAGCAGCTCGGTGGGCTGATCGGCCCCGGCCTCGGCGGCGGCTTCCGGCTCGGCCTTGTCACCAGTCTTGGGGCGTACGGCCTTGAAGACGGCGGTCGGCTGGTCGGCGGCGGGCTGCTTGCCCTCGGCGTCGGGCTTCCCGGCCTCCTCGGCCTCCTCCGCCTTCCGGGCAGGGGCATCGCCGGGGGCGTCGGCGCCATCGGCCTTGGGGCCTACCGCCTTGAAGACGGCGGTCGGCTGGTCGGCAACAGGCTTCCCGGCAGAGGCACCAGCACCATCAGCCTTGGGCGGCACCGCCTTGAACACAGCGGTCGGCTTGTCAGCGGCAGGCTTCGCACCCGCAGCGTCGGCCTTCTCAGCAGAAACAGCGCCAGAAGCCCCGCCCTCACCGGCCTTGGGACCTACCGCCTTGAACACGGCGGTCGGCTGGTCGGCAACAGGCTTCCCGGCAGAGGCACCAGCACCATCGGCCTTGGGCGGCACCGCCTTGAACGCAGCGGTCGGCTTGTCAGCAGCAAGCTTCGCACCCGCAGCCTCAGCCTTCTCGGCCTTCTCAGCAGAGACAGCGCCAGAAGCCCCGCCCTCACCGGCCTTGGGACGTACCGCCTTGAACGCGGCCGTCGACTTGTCGGCAACAGGCTTCACGCCCGCAGCGTCAGCCGAACCAGCAGACTTCTCGTCGTCGGCCGGGGCCGCGTCGTCCCCGGCGCCGCCCTCGCCTTCTTCGGCGCTCCGCACCCAGGCGGCCACAGCGGCCTTCAGCCGGGCGTCGCCCTTCTTGACCGCGCCCGAGCCGTTGCCCGCACCCGCACCCGCGCCCGCATCCGCGCCCGCGCCCTCGCCCGCGTCCCCCGCAGGCTCCGGCTTTGCATCCGCAGCGCGCTCGCCGGTGGCGGCGCTGTCGCGCTCGGCGTCGCCCTCGGCGTCGGCGGACGGCTCGGAGCCGGACTTCGCCTTCGCTCCGGCCTTCGCGTCCGCTTTCGCCTCAGCCTTGCCGGACTCGCCCTTGCCGGACTCGCCCTTGCCGGACTCGCCCTTGCCGGACTCGCCCTTGCCGGACTCGCCCTTGCCGGACTCGCCCTTGCCGGACTCGCCCTTGCA